>NZ_JBEZDW010000029.1:0-117144 GCF_040802045.1 Microbispora sp. NPDC049125
CAACCCTCGGCCGTTCGTATGGAAGAAGACCGCAGAGGAGATCCTCGAATCCCTCGCACGATATTGCCGACGAATTTCAGGCGCAGGACACTAGGGACGGCTCACCCGTGCGGCGGCGTCGAGGAGGTGCGCCCCGGCGTCGTTCACGGTGATGCCGTAGGCGTCCGGCATGCCGGCGGCGGGCATCCACTCGTTCACCGCGGCGATGGCCTTGAAGCGGGTGTCGCGGGTCGGCCCGTTGCCGACAAGGTGGCCGCACAGATGGCCGACGCGGTCGTACACGTCCCAGTTGCCCGCGCTCGTCTGCGGCACCGCCGCCGGATTGTCCTTGAGCCACTGCGCGTTGGCCGCGTGTTCGGCCCGTTCGTCGACCTCCGCCCGCCGCGCGGGCTCCATGACGGCCTGATCGTTTTCGGTGCGAGCACTGCTCATGTCGCGTCTCGCTCTCAGATAGCGGCTGACGCCCCTCGGAGAGGAATCACTCAGCACGTGAGCTCCATCGTATCGGAACCCGTCGCACCGCCCCGCTGACGTCCGGAGGTCTCCGGCGTCTCGCGAGCATCACGAGGTGCCGTACGTCACGCGGAAGACGGCGGGCAGGAAGCAGGTGGACAGCGACGCCACCACCACGACGGCCGCGAGGGTGAGCAGGACCGTGGAGATGCCGAAGGCCCCGGCCATGGGGCCCGCGAGGGCGAATCCGGCCGATGTCACGATCTGGCCTGTCGTCCACTCGTACGAGATGACCCGGGACACGGCGTGCCGGGGCACCCGCTGCTGGACGGTGGCGGTCCACGTGATGTCGTTGATCGCCCAGCCGAACCCGCTGAGCAGCGCGGCGGCGGCGATCACTCCGGTCGGGAGCGGCCCGGCCATCGCGCCGAGCAGGACGCCGAGCCCCAGGCCTCCGGCGTTCGCGGCCACCAGCGGACGCCGGAACACGACCTTGAGCGCGAGGACCCCGCCGAGCACGGCGCCCACCGCCCCGTGGTGTTGATGACTCCCCAGTCGAGCACTCCCCCGAGACTGCGCATCGCGACAAGCGGACCGAGCCGAGCAGCGCGTTCGCCTCCTGGAGCCTCCGGTCGTCGGCGACCTGCGTCACGAGGCCGGCCGACGCCGGCCGGAAGAGGCCGGCCGCCGCGCCGTAGATCGTTCCGAGCAGGATCAGGTGCCACAGCAGCGCCTCGTGCCGAACGAGCAGGACCGCGACGACGGCCTGGGTCGCCACCCTCGCCGCATCCGTGGCAATCATGATGAGCCGCCGGGGCAGGCGGTCGCCGAGGACGCCCCCGATGAAGTAGCTGCAAGTCCTGGCCACGTGCATCACCGTCAGGACCAGCCCGAGCCAGCCGGGCGACCGCGTCGACTCCAGCACGGCGAAGGCGAGGGCGACCGTGACCATGGCGTCGCCCAACGCCGACACGGTCTGCCCACTCCAGAAGAGCGTCAAGCCGGCTCATGGAGCGTCTCCCGTCTGCCACGCGTCGCCCGTACGGCCCCGGCACGCGTGCGGGGGCCGTACGGGTCGATCGCCAGGGAGTGTCCAGAAGAACCAAAGGACACGACCCAAATCGGGGTCTAGTTCCCGCCGCCGGAGGCGAGCACGCTGCCGACGCGCAGGGGCTCCTCGCTGACCTTGACCATGCCGGCCACTCCTCTCATCTGGTGATGATCTTCCGATTCTCCTCCGCGTCGCTGGCATGCGGATGGCGCGGCGCTGGCGTGCGGATGGCGCGGCGCTGGCGGCACGTCACGGCCCTCCGTCCGCGGCGGCGCTCCCTCCAGTGGTGGCCCTCGTCGCCGGGAACGGCCGGCCGCGCGCCGCGTGACTTCGCGCAGGCCCGGGACCGGGCTGGTTTCTCCCGCATGGCGGCCGCGTCCGAACCCGGATGTCACACTCCCGGCGCCTGCGCGCTCTCAGGATGCGACCTGCCCGTACGACGGAATCGACGGGCTGACACGGGAGAGCGAGACACACCATGACCGTAGACACCGGCACTCCGTCCGGCATGACCGTCCTCGTCACGGGAGCCACCGGGACCGTCGGCGGCCACGTCGTCGGCCACCTGCTGGCGGCGGGCCACAAAGTGCGGGCGATGACCCGCCACCCGGCCACCGCCGATCTGCCGGACGGCGTGGAGGTGGTCGCCGGCGACCTCACTGACGTCTCTTCTCTGGCGCCCGCATTCGACGGCGTCACCGCCGCCCATCTGATCAACTTCGGCAAGGGGTACCAGCCCCTGCGCAACGGGCCGGAGATCGTGGCCGTGGCCCTGAAGGCCGGGATCCGCAAGGTCACCGTCCTCGGCGGCTGGGAGGAGGGCACCCTGGAGCCCGCCGTACGGGCGAGCGCGCTGGAATGGACGCTCCTGCGGCCGGTGGAGTTCATGAGCAACTCCCTGTCCGACTGGGGCGAGTCGCTGCGCACCCGCGGCGTCGTCCGCGAGCCGTACGGCGACCGGAAGAGCCCGCCGATCCACGAGTCCGACATCGCGGCCGTGGCGGCGGCCGTCCTGACCGAGGACGGCCACGCGGGTGAGGCGTACCACCTCACCGGGCCCGAAGTGCTGACCGCACGAGACAAGATCCGGATCCTCGCCGAGGCCACCGGCCGTGACCTGACGTTCGAGGAGCTCACCCCCGAGCAGACGCGGGAGGAGTGGGTCGTGCGGGGAGGGCTGCCGGATCTGCTCATCTTCAAGGCGTTCACCGGAGGGAACCCCGGGCTCGGCGACGCCGAACTGATGGAGATCCTCCTTAGGGTGTACGGCACGCCCAATCCGTACGGCACCACCGTGACCGACGCCGTGGAGAAGGTCATCGGCCGCCCGCCGCGAACGTACGCCCAGTGGGCGGCCGAGCACGCTCACCACTTCCAGCCCTAGCTTCCGCGCCCTGCCGGCGCGCGATCCCGCGTCAGACCCGGTCACCGGGATCCGCCAGGAGTCACCTCGACCCAGCCTTTACGCAACTCGCGGTTCACATGGCGATCCGACGCGATCACGATGCGTAGCATCACTGGCCGGCGTACATCCGTCACCGGAAGGAGAAACACCCCTGATGCGTCAGTCATCCGCGATCGTCGGCCTCGCCATGGCGGGACTGGTCCTGGCGGCGAGCACACCCGCCCACGCGGCCACTTTCACACTGACCGCGACGGTCAATCCCGGCGCCGAGATCTTCCTCACCCCGGAGCTGGCGCCCACGGCCATCTACAAGGGCAACGTCCTCGTCAAGCTCGACCAGAACCCGGGCCCGGTGGAAATCAAGATCGGTAATTGCAAGGGGCAGTACCTCGGCACAGTCCCGATCGCGGCCGGCGACCACGCGGCCTACGTGGCCGCGGCCGTCGGCGCCCCTCCGGCGTGCATCCGATACCGGGTGAGGAACCCGGGGACGACACCGGTCACCATCTCCGGCTTCGGCTACTACTGACCGGGACATATCGCTACGAGGGCCGGGGCGAGCGGTGGGCCGGGCGCGTCATCCCCGGCCCCGGCCCCGGCCCGCTCCGCGGTGCCCGCCCGAACCGGTGGGTGATCAGGTCGCCCGGTCACGGCACGGCCCGGACCTTAATCTCCGTTGAACGGCGCCTTGCCGGTTAGCGGATAGCGTGGCTGCACGCGCGAGAACGGGGACGCTCGCGATGCCGGACATGGTGGATCGACTGGTCGGCGCGGAGGGACGATGAGCCCGGAATCCGTCACGCCACGCCGGGGCGAGGCCGGCGACGTGGACGCGATCGTCGACCTGCTCGTCCACTACGACCCGCGGCGCTCACATCTGGAGGCGCTCTACCACGGCGATCCGTGTTATGAGCCGAGCCAGTCCTGGGTGATGAAGGTGGACCACCGTCTCGTGGCCCACGTCCGGGTGTTCCCCCGCACGCTGCGGCTGGGGCCGGCGGATCTGCCGGTCGCCGCCCTCGGCGACGCGATCACCTCGGCGCCGTGGCGTGGTCACGGACACATGGAGCATCTGCTGGAGACCGTTCTGAGCTCGCTCGAAACGGAGCAGTACGCCTTCGCGATGGCGTGGCCGCCCACGGTCGGCGCCGGCGGCGGCCACGGGTTCGACCCGCTCATGCTGGAGACCACATCCGCCACCGTGCCCGCCGAGCCGGCGAGCGGGATCGCCTGTTTCCGGGACGACGATCTGCCGGAGCTCGAGGCCTTCGCGTGCCGCGGCGACGTGGCCCTCCCAGGGACGACGGTGCGGTCGCTCGGCTACTGGCGCTGCCAGCTCAACTGGCTCGAAGAGGACCGGCGCGGCTTCCTCGTGGCGCGGACGGGCGACGGCGAGATCGGCGGGTACGTCCGCAGCCGCCGCCGCCCCGACCACGTCGAGATCCTGGAGCTGACCGTGCCGCACGGCGACCGCGGCACGGCACGCGCCCTCCTCGGTGAGGTCGCCCGGCCGTACGACGGGGCGTTGACCGGGCACCTCCCCCATTCGTACCGGGTGCTGCTCGAACCGGACTGCCGGCCGCGAGTCGAAACCGGGCCCGGCCCTGTGCTGCGGGTTCTCAACCCGGCGGCCCTGCGCGACGTGCTCGCGCGGCTCGCGGCGGCCCGGCCGCCGGCGCGTGATTTCGACATCGCCGTCGACGCTCCGCGCGGGCCTGCCTTCAACATCGGCCCCGACGGCGTCCGGCCGGCGCCGTCGGGGGCGGCCCGTGAGGAGTTCCGGCACTCCCCGGCGGAGCTCGTCAGGCTCCTGCTCGGCGGTGCGGCACCGCAGGCTCCCGAGGAGTTGCGCCTCCTTTTCCCAGCACAGGACTGGGTGCTGTGGGAGGCCGACCGCACCTGACCGGCGGGCGGGCGGGCGGGTCAGCGCAGCTCGGCGGCGTGGTCGGCGGCCCATTGCGCGAAGGTCCGGGCCGGACGGCCGGTCACCTTCTCCACCGTGTCCGTCACGAGGGCTTCGCGCCCAATCGCCGCGCGCCTTATCGCGATCAGCGCGTCCACCACGTGGGCGGGCATGTGCTGGATCATCTGCTCCCTGGCCTCGGCGAGCGACATCCCCTCCGCCTGAAGCGGCCTGCCGATCGCCTCTCCGATGATCCGGACCTGGTCGCGCTGCGTCAGCGACTCGGGCCCGGTCAGCAGATACTTCTCGCCCGCGTGCCCCTCGTCGGTCAGGGCCCGCACGCCGACGGCCGCGATGTCGGCCTCGTGGATGGGCGAGGTGACCTCGTCGGCGAAGGGAACGCGGACGACGTCGCCCTTCTTGACCTGCCCGGCCCACTGCAACGAGTTGGCCGCGAACGTGCCGGGCCGCAGGAACGTCCACTCCAGGCCGGCGTCGCTGACGGCGTCCTCCACCTCGGCGTGCGTGGCCGCGATCAGGTTCCGCTGCACCTCGACGTCGTCGTTCACGATGAGCGAGGACAGCACCACCACCCTGCGCACTCCGGCCTCCGTGGCCGCCCGCAGGAACGCGGGGGCCGTGCCGCTCAGCGCGTACAGGAAGACCGCCTCGACGCCCGCCAGCATCGCAGGGAAGGTCTCCGGCTGGGACAGGTCGCCGCGTACGATCTCCGCCGAGCCGGGCAGTCCCGCCCCGTCCGGGTGCCGGGTCAGGGCGCGTACGTCACGCCCGGCCTCGGCGAGCTCCTCGACCACACCGCGGCCGACTCTTCCGGTGGCTCCGGTCACCAGGATCATCGTCATCCTCCCCTGAAAGGCCCGCGCCTCAGCGGTGATCGGGAACCACTCTAGTCAGGCCTGGGCTCCCCGAGCGGGCTCACGGCCCCCTCCCATGAGCCCGCCGCCCGGGGCCGGCCGCCCCGTGAATCCCGCCACCTCCGGTGAATCGGGCGCCCTTCCTCGGCGGTGGCCGTTCACGAGCCGGCCTCCAGCGCACCCCGCGGCCACGGCTCCCTCTCAGTCGCCGCAGGTGGCGCCGGCCCACGCGAGATACGCGTACGGCCGGTCCGTGACGACCCGGTTCACGCCGTACCCCGCGAGGC
Organism: Microbispora sp. NPDC049125; assembly: GCF_040802045.1. Classification (NCBI taxonomy): domain Bacteria; kingdom Bacillati; phylum Actinomycetota; class Actinomycetes; order Streptosporangiales; family Streptosporangiaceae; genus Microbispora; species Microbispora sp. NPDC049125. Next base: position 5,975 of record NZ_JBEZDW010000029.1, read on the forward strand.
GCCGCCAGGACGCCGGGTCGTTGGGCGTCCAGGCGTAGACCGCCACACCGGCGTCGCGGTACGCACGCACCCGGGCCCGGCTGAGGGCGTCGTGGCGGACGCCCACGAAGTCGTACCTCCTGGCCGCCGAGACCGGCGGCGCCGACGTCGACAGCAGGCCCTGGGACGCGGGAATCGACCGTACGGCACGCAGGGCCTGCGGGGAGAACGACATCATGCTCGCCCAGCCGTACGCGTCACGGCTCCGGTACGTCCGGCGCAGGGACTCCAGGTCTCCCGCATCGGGAACCTGCTTGAGCTCGACGAGCACCCGGGCGCCCGCCTCGCGGACGAGGTCCAGGACGCCGGCCAGGGTCGGGGGCCGCCCGCCGTCGGTGGTCCGCAGCGCGCGGAACCGCGAGAGGGTCATGCCGGAGACCGCGCCGGTGCCCGTGGTCGTCCGGTCCACGGTCGCGTCGTGCATGAGGACCGGCTGGTGGTCCTTGGTGAAGTGCACGTCGAGCTCCACCTGGTCCGCCCCGGCGTCCAGCGCCGCCTGAAAGGCTCCCGCCGTGTTCTCCGTGCCCCCGGACCGGTCGCCGCGATGGGCGACGACACCGGGAGCCGAGCACGCCTTCACCTCGGACGACGGGGCCAGACCGCCGCCCCCGCCGATCAGCGCGAGCGTGGGCAGCGAAACCGCCGCCCACCAGATGACCCGTCTCACTCCGCCGCCGCCCTGCGGGGCCCGTACGGCGTGGCCGGACGCCGGCGGCCGGTCACCCGACTGGACACTCCACTGGACACTCGACTGGGCACGGCCGTCTGCGGGCCGTCCCCTTGTCGCCGGGTGAGCCGGGGGCGGCCCACGGAGGCGCTGGGTGTCACGCTGTCTCCCTTCGCTCCGCACCACCGCGGGGACCGGGAACCGATGAGCCGGCGGAGATGCCTCTTTGCTCAGAGTAGTTATCCAATTACTCTTTGTTTAACACCTCGATCCGCCGGGGCGGCCGCACAGGGACATTGACCTGTCGCTCCTTCCTTGTAAGCTTGCACATATGAATGAGCCTTCAACCGTCATCGACCTCGGCCCGGCCGACTCCTGCGTCCTGCCGGTGGTCGACGCCTCCCGGGTGGAGAGCGTCCGGCTGGCGTTGCCGGACCAGGAGGTGGTTGAGGAGCTCGCCCAGATCTTCGGCCTGCTGGCCGATCCCGGGCGGCTGCGCCTGATCTCCGCGCTGCTCGAAGGCGGGGAGATGTGCGTGTGCGACCTGGCGGCGGCGACGGGGCACAGCATGTCCGCCGCCTCCCACGCCCTACGGTTGCTACGCGTGCACAACGTGGTGAAGGTGCGGCGTTCCGGGCGCATGGCCTACTACCGGCTCGCCGACTCGCACGTGCGCATGCTGTTCGACCTGGCGATCACTCACATGCGGCACGACAGGGGGGACCGGGACGATGGATGAGCACGTGCGGGTCCCCGGCCGGGGACAGGAGCACGCGCAGGGTCAGGAGCACGCGCACGAGAACGGCCGCGGGCGCGGGCATGGACACGGGCATGGTCACGGGCACGCGCTCAGCGCCGAGGCCGACCGCCGCCCCCTGACCGGTGCGCTCGTGCTGATCGTCGGCTTCATGGCCGCCGAAGTCGTCGTGGGCGTCATCGCACACTCCCTCGCGCTCATCTCCGACGCGGGGCACATGCTCACCGACGCCATCGCCATCGCCTTGGCGTTGGTGGCGATGCGGATCGCCGCCCGTCCTCCTCAGGGCGGCTTCACCTACGGGCTCAAGCGCGCCGAGATCGTCTCCGCCCAGCTCAACGGCATCACGTTGCTGCTGCTCAGCGTCTATTTCGTGTACGAGGGCGTGCGGCGGCTGATCACCCCGCCTGACGTCGAAGGCGCGTACGTGGTCGCGACCGGGCTGGCCGGCATCGTCGTCAACGTCGCCGCGACATGGCTGTTGAGCAGGGCCAACCGGTCGAGCCTGAACGTCGAGGGCGCGTTCCAGCACATCCTCAACGACCTCTACGCCTTCATCGCGACGACCGTCGCCGGGCTCGTCATATGGCTCACCGGCTGGGCCCGGGCCGACGCCATCGCCGCGCTGGTCGTCTCGGGGCTGATGCTGAAGGCCGGCTGGGGCCTGGTCCGCGACTCGGGCCGGGTGTTCATGGAGGCCGCCCCCGCCGGCATGAGCCCCGCCGAGATCGGCCGCAAGACCGCGGGCCTGGAGCACGTGGTGGAGGTGCACGACCTGCACATCTGGGAGGTGACGTCCGGCTACCCGGCCATGTCGGCGCACATCCTCGTCGCCCCCGGCTCCGACTGCCACGCCGTACGGCAGGCGGCGCAGCGGATGGTGCACGACGAGTACGGGATCGAGCACACCACCCTCCAGGTGGACCACGCCCCTCCCGAGCTCCTCGCCATCGGCGAAGCCGCCCCGCACTGCGCCGATTCCCACGGCCCGGCCCACCCCGGCGGGCCGCAGCAGGCGAACGGCGACCCCGGCGGCACGGCGGCTGCCTGCCCCGGGCGGCGGCGGATGCGGTTCCCCGGACGAGACAGGCGCGACCTCACACCGGACCGCGAACACGGGTGACGGCCCCGGCCCGACGGCCCCGTCGGTACGCGCGATCGATGCGTGCGATCGGTGTGCGCAAACCTTTCCTGGCTCGGGCGCATCCAACAAGACGTAACGACTACATGCGTCCACATGCGTCTCGGGATTGGTCTCATGGTGGTGGCCGAGGATCTGCGGGCGGAAGACCCGGCCAGGCTGGGTGACTACTGGCTGGCGGGCCGGCTCGGCACCGGCGGGCAGGGCGTGGTCTACGAGGCCTACGACGACCAGGGACGCCGGGTGGCCATCAAGGTGCTGCACGGATACGCCTCGGCGGATCCGGAGCTGAAACACCGGTTCGGCAGGGAGGTCACGGCGGGCCGCCGGGTGGCGTCCTTCTGCACGGCCCGCGTGCTCGCGGCCCACCTCGACGGCCCCCGGCCGTACATCGTGAGCGAGTACGTCGAAGGCCCCAGCCTGCGCCAGGCCGTACGGGATGGCCGGGTCTTCGCCGGTGACGACCTGCACCGCCTGGCGACCGCGATCGCGACGGCGCTGACCGCCATCCACGAGGCGGGCGTGATCCATCGGGACCTCAAACCGGACAACGTGCTGCTCGGCCCCGACGGGCCTCGCGTGATCGACTTCGGAGTGGCCCGGACCCTGGAGATGTCGCTCACCTCGACCGGACGGGTCGCCGGGACGCCCACCTACATGGCGCCGGAGGTGTTCACCGGCCGGCGGGCCGGACCGCCGTCCGACGTGTTCGCGTGGGGCGGGATCGTGCTGTTCGCCGCCACCGGGGACGACCCGTTCAGGGCCGAGAGCCTGGGCGGCGTGATGCACCGCGTGCTGTCGGTCGACCCCGACCTCACCGCCCTCCCCGAGGCGCTGCGCCCGCTGGTCGCCAAGGCGCTGGCCAAGGACCCGCTCGACCGTCCCGCCGCCCGCGACCTCCTGCTGTCCCTCGTCGGCGGCGCCGGGCTCGACACCGGTGGCCTGCTGGCGGAGGGCAGCCGGGCGGCGGGGACAGTGGGGGCGAGCGCCGGCGCCGCGCCGCTGGGCACGCTCGCCGAGGACGCCTACCGGATGTTGTCCCGGCCCGAGCGTGATGTGGCCGTCCAGATCTTCCTGCGCATGGTCGCGGTGGATCCCCACGGGGAGCTCACCACTCAGGCGGTGCCCGAGGACGACTTGCCCGCAGGGGCCGGCCCGGTGCTCGACGCGTTCTCATCCGTGCTGTCCAGGCGCGACGGGGAGGTCTTCGCCCGTCCCGCGCTGCTCGGGGCATGGCCCAGGCTGCGCTCCTGGGCGGCCGGCGAACGGGACGGCCTGACCGCGCACGCGGCGATCCGCGCGCAGGCCCGGCAATGGGAGGGGCACGGGCGCCGCGACGGGGACCTGCTCCACGGCAGCCGGCTGGAGGCAGCGGTCGCGTGGGCCGCGACCGGCCGCCGCCGTCTCGTCCTGAACCCGCTCGAACGCGCCCTCCTGGAGGCCTCGGCCGCACTGTCCCGGCAGCGGGCCAGGCGGCGCCGCCTGCTGACCACGGCACTGGCGGCGCTGCTCGTGCTGGCCTTGGCCGGTGGCGCGCTGTCGGTCCACCAGTCGGGCCGGATCGCCGACCAGCGGGACCGGGCCAGCGGGCGTGAGCTCGCCTACCTTTCCGGGGCCCTGCGCACCAGCGATCCCGTCACGGCCATGCTGCTCGGCGTCGCCGGATGGCGGCTGGCGCCGGGAGCCGACACCCGCTCCGGCCTCATGTCCGCCCTCCAGCAGCCGGAGATCGCCGCGTTCGCTGAACCACCGGTGAAGGAGCTCTCGGTGCGGGCGCTGAGCCGGGACGGCCGGGTGCTCGTCAGCGCCTCCGCGAGCGGCGTGCGCCTATACGACGTGCGGGCGGGGCGGCTCATCCGGACCGTGGCCACGCCCTCGCTCGCCGGGCAGATCCCCCGGGACGTCGCCCTGAGCCCGAGCGGGCGCCTGGTCGCGATCCTCACGGACGCCGCGACCCTGGTGCTGGACGCGCACACCGGTCAGAAGCAGGCGGAGCGGCACAGTGACGGCGCCAGGGTCGGCGGCGGCCTGGAGTTCGGCGCCGACGAGTCGAAGCTCGCATTCCTCGAGGACGGCGACGCCTTCGTCTGGGATCACGTCGCCGGCCGCGTGTACGGCCACCACGAGGACAGCGACGGCGAGGTGACGGTGCCCGCGGTCTCCCCCTCCGGGAACCTCGCCGCGATGCCCAAGGGGAGGGGCACGCTGGAGGTGTGGCGGATGCCCGAGGGGACGCGGGATCCGCGCTTCCGCGACGCCTGCCCCGGCGTCCTGCTGGCCGCCTTCAGCCCCGACGGCAAGACCCTCGCCTGTGCGGCGCGGAGCATCAGTCTCCTGCCGGCGGAAGCCACGGGGCGTCTCCCCGGCTGGGAGGACCGGCCGTGGCTGCCCTGGCCCGAGCTCGGCACGTCCGAGCAGGGGCCCGCCGCGGGACGCGGGCTTGTGTTCACCGCGGACGGGCGGTTCCTGGTGGGCTTCGCCGATCGCGGCCTGCACGTCTGGCAGGTCGCCACCGAACGGCAGATCTTCACGCATCAGGCCGAGGAGCAGGTGTCCGACGCCCGGCTCGACCCTGACGGGCACACCCTGCGCTATCTCATGGACGACACCGTGGTCAGCCTCGACATCCGGCCCCAGGTGACGTCGGCGCGCGTCCCCGGCACCCCCTCCTCCGAGGCCCTGACCCCGGACGGACGATGGCTGGTGGTGAAGGACACCGGCCGCCAGGACGAGGAGATCCGGCTCTGGGACGTGCGGCGGGGCCGGATCGCCGCCGACCTCGGCACCACGGCCCGATGGGGAGACCCGCTGGCGCTCGACCCCGGTGGCAGGACGCTCGTGACAACGCGGCAAACCAGTCTCGGCACCGCCAGAGTGGGACAGACCACGCTGTGCGCCTGGGACATCGCCACGCGCGCCTCGCTGTGGACGCAGCCCCTTCCGGCCGACTACAGCGTCGACGGGCATGCCTTCTCCCCGGACGGCGCGACGCTCGCCGTGGCGCTGGCGGGCCCGCCAGGACAGGAGGAGGACCCCCGCCTGCTCAGGCTGGACGCCCGGACCGGCCGCCTGCTCGGCACGGTCCGGCTGGAGGCCGGCACGGGGGACATGCGCTTCACCCCCGACGGCAGGATGATCGCCACCGCGGCGGGCCGGCTCATCGACGCCGAGACCGGCCGGCAGATCGGCCCCGCCGTCGGAAGGCTCGGGACCAACGCGGTCGCGCTCAGCCCTTCGGGCTCGCTGCTCGCCGTGAGCGGCGAGGACGGGCGGATCGCGTTGTGGGACACGCGGGGCCGGGAGCCGTCTCCCGTGCCGCCTGTGCTGCACGGTGACACGGGGATCATCCAGCTGATGGCCTTCTCCCCCACCGGTGACGTGCTCGCCACGTCGGGCGCCGAGGTTAGCGCCGAGGGCGGCACCGTCCAGTTCTGGGACGTCAAGGAGAAGCGACGTCTCGGCGATCCCGTCACCTTGCACAACGCGATCCTCACAGCCATGGCGTTCGACCAGGACGGAGCGGACCTGATCCTGGTGACGCAGGACGGCACGATCTACCGGCTGCCCGCGGGCGGTGACCAGGTGGCCCGGGCCGTGTGCGCGCGAGCGGGGCGGACTCTGAAGGAGCCGGAGTGGCGTCGCCACCTCCCCGGCGTGCCGTACCGGGACGTCTGCGCCCGCTGAGCGCCGCCTCCCCCTGACAACAGGGCTCTCACGGCCATGGTGTGATCGCCGTCACATCCGGTCGTTTGCCCGATGACCTCAGGGGTATCAGGCGCGCATGGTGGCCCCGTCCGACCTCGTGCTCGACGGCCCATGACCGGCACGCTCGGGCCGGTGCTCGACGGCGTGGAGCGAGTGGCCGTCCTGCGGGCCAACGCCCTCGGCGACCTCGTGCTGGCGATGCCCGCCCTCGATGCGATCCGCGGCACGTATCCCGGCGCCCGGATCACGCTTCTCGGCAGGTCGTGGCACGCGGGCTTCCTGGACGGAAGGCCGGGGCCGGTGGACGAGGTGATCGCGCTGCCGCCGATCAGCGGCGTCTCCGTCGCGGCCGGCGGCCACGAAGCCCCCGAGAGCCTGATCAGGAAGCTGCGGGAGCGCCGGTTCGACGTCGCGGTGCAGATCCACGGAGGCGGCCGCCACACGAACCCGTTCATCCGGCGGCTCGGCGCTCGCCTCACGGCGGGGCTGTGCACCCCCGACGCGGAGCGCCTCGACCTGTGGGTGCCCTACGTGCATCATCACCATGAGACGCTGCGCCACCTGGAGGTCACCGCCCTGCTCGGCGCGGCGCCCGAGAGCATCGAGCCGCGCGTGGAGGTCACCGAGGCCGATCGGGCGGAGCTCGCCCGCGCCTTCGGCCAACCGCCGGCCGGTCTCGTGGCCCTGCATCCGGGGGCGACCGACCCGCGTCGCCGATGGCCGGCCGCGAGCTTCGCGGCCGTCGCCGACCGGCTCGACCGGCCGATCGTGATCACGGGCATCGAGCGGGAGCGCGAAGTGGTGGACGAGGTCGCCGCCGGGATGCGGCGCCCCGCCGCGCGGGCGGTCGACGCCCTCAGCCTCGGTGGCCTCGCGGCGCTGTACGAACGGTGCTCGCTCGTCATCTCCAACGACACCGGCCCCCGGCATCTGGCGGCGGCGGTCGGCACGCCTACCATCGGCATCTACTTCTGCGCCAACCTCGTCAACGCCGGGCCGCTCATGCGCGCTCGGCACAGGCCCCTGATCTCCTGGACCTCCGCCTGCCCCGTCTGCGGGGCGGGCGGCCTCGATCCCGAGGCGGAGCGATGCCCGCACGACCCGTCGTGGGTGGCCGACGTCTCCGTCGAGGAGGTGCTGGAACAGGCGGCCGACCTACTCGCGCCGGACGGTCCGCCTGCCGCCGGCTGACCGACGGGAGCATCACCAGTCATGACCAGCGACACGCCCCCCAAGCCCTCCGCCGCGTCCACGTCGCCCGGCTTCGAGATCCGCCCCGTCCGGGACGGCGACGCCGCCGGCGTGCTCGCCGTCTACCAGGCCGGCCTGGACACAGGCGACGCCAGCTTCGAGACCGCCGCGCCCGACTGGGAGACGTTCCTCGCCGGCAAGATCCCCGGGCTGACGTCCGTCGCCGTCGACACCGGCACCGGCCGGGTGATCGGCTGGATCGCCGCCTCGCGCGTGTCCTCCCGGCGCGTGTACGCGGGAGTGGTCGAGCACAGCTGCTACGTCGCTCCGGGACATCAGGGGCGGGGCATCGGCCGTGCCCTGCTCGGCGCGTTCATCGCCGCCACCGAGGAGGAGGGGATCTGGACGATCCAGAGCGGCGTCTTCCCGGAGAACGTCGCCAGCCTCCGCCTGCACGAGGCGGCCGGCTTCCGCGTCGTCGGCATCCGGGAGCGGATCGGCCGCCACCACGGGGTCTGGCGCGACGTGATCCTGGTGGAGCGGCGCAGCCCCGCGATCTGAGCCGCAGGGGCCCGGCCGCCGTCGCTTTGAGGCGCCAGGTCTCGTCCTGGGCGCGCGATGTGTTGGACACGCGCCTTCGCCGGGATCATGGCCGCCTCGGCTCGCGGACCGGCCGGCGCGTGTGAAGTAGCTCGTCGCATACCTGCGTCCGCGGTGGTAGGCGGGAGAGCCTTCCCCCGTACGACGACGCGGGGCGTCCCCGGCGGCGACTATCGAGGGGTCGCTCGCTCCGCCGGGCGCAGGGCGCGAGCGCCGCCGTACTCCCCCGGTGGTAGGCGACGTCTGGCCGGGCGGCGGACGACGACGCGGGCCGGGGTCGGGCACGATCACGGTAACCCCGTCCCGTTTTCCATCTGCCCCGTCCCGCTCTGCCCGTGCCGCTCTGGCACGTACCCACCGAAAGGAGTGCCGCCATGCGCAAGCTCTACGCCGTGCTCGCCGGCCTGTTACTCGTCGCCGTCGTCGCCCAGATGTACTTCGCGGCCGTGGGGGCCTTCGACAAGCCCCAGGACGACGACTCGTTCGCTCTGCACAGCGTGACCGGCATGATGATCATCCCCGCGCTGTCGCTGCTGGCGACCGTCGTGGCGGCCGCCGCCCGCGTGCCCGGCCGCCAGATCGGGCTGACCATCCTGCCCCTCGGCCTGGTCATCGTCCAGATGCTGATCATCGCGCTCGGAGGCGCGTTCGACGACAGCACAGGCAACACGACCCCGCTCTCGCTCGCCGTGCTGGGCCTGCACGCGCTGAACGGCATGGCGATCATCGGAGTCTCGGCGTGGGTGTTCCGGGGGGCGAGGCAGCTCGCCGTCACAGGGTCGCGCCCCGCCGCCGGAGGCGCGCCGCGGGAGGGATCGTCGGCGCGAGCCTCATGACCACCTCCGGAGTCATGACCCTCGACCTGTTCGTCTCCGTCGTCGCGGTCGCGGCGTGGGCGGCGGCCGGAGTCACCGCCGCCGCACGTCGCCCGGCCGCGGCGGCCGCTCTGCTCGGGGTGGCCGTCCTGGTTTCGCTCCTGCGGGCCGGTTCCGTGATCGCGCTCGCGGGCGACGGATGGTGGTTCGTCCAGGAGAAGGTGACGGTCGCGCTGCCGCTGCTCGTCTTGGGCGGCGGGGCCGCGGTCGCGCTCAGCGGCCCGCGACTGCTTTCCGCCGTACGGCACGGCCGGGCGGAGGAGGCCAGGGCGCCAGCCGTGGTCGTGCCGCTGCTGGGCGCGGCGTACGCCGCCGCGGCCGGGCCCGTGCAGACCTTCCTGCTCGGGTACCCGGCGACCTGGAGCGGCGCCCTGATCCTGGTGGCCGTGGTCGCGGGCGCCGTTCTGATCACCTGGCGCGCCGTCGCCGCCGACGTCCCCCGCCTGCGGGCCGCCGTCGCCGTGACAATCGCGGTCGGCCTGGTCGGCGGCGGTCTCGCGGTCGCACCTGCCGTGGCCTCCACGGCCGATGCGGCTGACCCGGCCGACCCGGCCGTGTCGGCGACGGCCGGGATGACTGGAATGCCTGGGATGCCCGGGATGGAGTCCCCCACCGGCCATGGCGTGCCGGTCACCGACCTGCACGGGCCGGACGCGCCCGAACCCGGCGGCACCGTGCGCCGGTACACACTGACCGCCCGCACGGCCACCATCACGCTGTCGTCCGGGCGGCGGGTGAGCGCCTGGACCTTCGACGGCCGGGTCCCCGGCCCGCCGATCACCGCCACCCAGGGAGACCTCATCGAGGTGCGGCTGCGTAACGCGGACATCACGGCGGGCGTGACCGTGCACTGGCACGGATACGACGTGCCCTCGGGCGAGGACGGCGTGCCCGGGCTGACCCAGGACGCCGTCATGCCCGGGCACGAGTTCGTGTACCGGTTCCTCGCCTCACAGGCCGGCACGTACTGGTATCACACGCACGAGGTCTCCGACCTGGGCGTACGCATGGGCCTGTACGGCACGCTCGTCGTCACGCCGAAGGGCGCCGCGCCGCGTGGGCTGGATCTCGCGCTGCCGGTGCACACGTTCGCCGGCGCGACCGTGGCGGGCGACCACGACCAGCCCATCGAACGGCAGGTCCCCGCAGGCACGCCCGTACGCCTGCGCCTGATCAACACAGACAACACCCCGCACCGCCTCACGCTGGCGGGCGTGCCGTACCGGCTGGCCGCCGTGGACGGCACGGACCTGCACGAACCGGGGACGCTCGGAGGCGTGGGCCTCCGGCTCGCCGCGGGCAGCCGCTACGACCTCGCCTTCACCATGCCTCCGGCTCCCACGGACGCCGTCGTGCTGCGCGTGGACGACCGCGCGGTCGCCCTCCGGCTCACCGGCGCGGGCAGCGGCGGCACGGGGAAGGACACGGGCGAAAACGCGGACACGAGCAAGTGGCCCGAGCTCGACCTGACGCGGTACGGCACCCCCGCCCCCGCGCCCTTCACCGCGCGCGACCACTTCGACCGGGACTTCACGCTCGTGCTCGACCGCGGCCTCGCGATCTCCGAGGGCCGCCCCCTCTACGCGCAGACGGTGAACGGGCAGGCCTTCCCCGGCATCCCCACCGAGGAGGTCAAGAAAGGCGATCTGGTCCGGCTGACCGTGGTCAACCGCGGCAGGGAGACCCACCCCTGGCACCTGCACGGCCACCACGTCCTGGTGCTCTCCCGGAACGGCCGCGCTCCCACAGGCAGCCCGCTCCTGCTGGACACCTTCGACGTACGGCCCGGCGAGGTGTGGCAGGTCGCGTTCCGTGCCGACAACCCCGGCCTGTGGATGAACCACTGCCACAACCTGAGCCACGCGGAGTCGGGGATGGTCCTCCACCTGATGTACGAGGGCGTGACCAGTCCCTTCCACGGCGCCCACGGCGGCTGACTCCCGATCCGCCCGGTCAGTGGCGAATTGCGGCCCTCCCCCTGGCCTGCGCGGGTAAAGAAAACGACCCCGCGCCCCTCAGGGGTGTAAACGGACAGTCAACGAGCACAACAGTGAGTGGCGGTTCCGGAGCGCGATCGCGGGAGACGCGGAGCCCCCGGCGCCTGCCCCGGATCTCCCCCCATCCCGTCCCCGGCGTCCCCCCGGCCGGGGACGGGACAACGAAAAGCGCCGCGGGCCCGGGATCGTGCCCGGGGCGGCGAGCTCGGGCCTGAGGCCGAGGTCGCCCCGGCGCGGGCCGGGCCTCATCTGGGAGTTCCCCCACCGTTCCGCTCACCTTAGGACGTGTTCATCCGGATTTCTCCTTCCCAGGCAGGGTGATAACAGATCACCCCGCCATCGGAGCGGGATCTCGTACGAGCACGTGGGGGCAGCGTTTGAGCGTCATCGGCCGTGCGGGCGCGCCCGCCTTCCTCCGGCCGGTGCGACCGGCGCTCCTCGCCATGGCCCCCAGCGCCGCCCCGCTCCTGGTCTGCGCGGGCATCGCGCTCCTCGCGGGGCTCTGGGGGATCGACCGCGGCTCCATGTGGCAGGACGAGGCGACGACCTTCGCGGTGGCGAGCCGTCCGCTGCCCGACCTGTGGCGGACCCTCGGCAACGTCGACGCCGTTCACGGCGTCCACTACCTGCTCCTCCACCCGCTCCTGTCACTCGCGGACGGCGTCGTGCCCGCCGAGGTGGTCATCCGGGTGCCCTCGGCTCTGGCGACCGCCGTCGCGGCCGCGGGCGTCGCGGCGCTCGGGCGGCGGCTGGTCTCGGCACCGGCGGGCGTGTACGCCGGGGCCGTCTACGCCCTCAGCCCGGTCGTCAGCTACTACGCCCAGGAGGGGCGGTCGTACGCGCTGGTGACAGCGGCCGCGGTGCTCGCCACCCACCTGCTCGTGCGGGCGCTGGACGAGCCGCGCCGGACGGGGCGGTGGGTGTGGTACGCGGTGGCGGTGGCCGCCGGGTGCCTGCTCAACCTCTTCGCCGCGCTCGCCCTCCTGGCGCACGCCGTGACGCTGCTCGCCGGCCGCGCCAGGCCGGGCGTGATGGCGCGATGGACGGCGGCCTGCGCGGCGGGGCTGCTTCCGGTCGCGCCGGTGGCGTGGGTGAGCTTCGGGCAGCGAGGTCAGATCTCCTGGCTGGAGCCGCCCGGCTGGGCGACGGCGGGAGAGCTGGTCACCCGCTTCGCCGGCACGGGTGTGCCGCTCGCACTGGCCGCCGTCCTGGCCGTGGCGGCGCTGACCCTCCGCCGCCCCGAGGGCGCGCCGGTCTCGCTCGCAGCGGTGGCCGTGCCCCTCACGATCCTCCCGCCGGCCGTGCTGCTGACCGTGTCCCAGATCGAGCCCTTCTACCAGGACCGTTACGTCCTCTACGCGGTCGCCGGGCAGGCCCTTCTGACCGGGGCGGGGATCACGGCGGCCGTACGGCGGATCCCCGCCGGGATGTGGCGAGGGCTGGCCTCGTGCGGGCTCCTGGCCCTGCTGGTCGTGCCCACCCTGCCGGCGCACGCCGAGGTCCGGCGGGCCGGCAGCCGTCCCGACGACCCGGCGGCCGCCGCCCGGCTCGTCGGAGCGGGGGCGCGGCCGGGGGACGCCGTGCTGTTCCTCCCGTCGATCCGCCGCCTGGTCGCCGAGGCGTACCCCCAGTCGTTCCGTCAGGTACGCGACGTGGCGCTGCGCGTGTCCGGAGCCGCCTCCGGCACCCTGGCCGGGCGCGAGCTGCCGGACGAGCGGATCGCGGCGGCGCTGGGCCCGGCTCCCCGGGTGTGGGTGATCAGCCGGTCCCATCCCCGGGACTCCGACCTGTCGTCGCCGCGCGACACCGTCAAGCGCACCCTGCTGCGCGACGGCTACAACCGCGCGTGGGTCGCCCGGGTCCCCGGCTACGCCGTGCGGCTGTACGTCAGGAAGGGCACTGCTCAGAGCCAGCCGCGCTCCTCGGCGATCAGCGCGGCCTCGGCACGGGTGCCCGCGCCCGTCTTGCCGATGGCCGCCGACAGGTGATTGCGCACGGTCCCGCCCGACAGGTGCAGGGCCCTGGCGATCTCGGCCACCGTGCCGCCCTGCCGTGCCTCCCTGAGCACGTCGCGTTCCCGAGGCGTCAGCGGGCTGGCGCCGCTGGCCAGCGACTCGGCGGCGAGGGCGGGATCGACCACCCGGAGCCCGGCGTGCACCCGCCGCACCGTGTCCACCAGGTGCTCCGGCGCCGAGTCCTTCACCACGAACCCCGACGCGCCGTTCTCCATGGCACGCGCGAAGTACCCCGGGCGGCCGAAGGTCGTGCAGATGACGACCCGGCAGGACGGCAGCGCCGAGCGCAGCTCCAGGGCGGCCTCCAGGCCGTCCTTCCCCGGCATCTGCACGTCGATCAGGGCCACGTCGGGACGGCTGCGGCGGGCGGAGTCGAGCACCTCGTCCCCCGACGCGACCTGGGCGACCACCTCGATGTCCGGCTCCAGGGAGAGCATCGCGGCGAGCGCCCCACGGACGAGCGCCTGGTCCTCGGCGAGCAGCACCCTGATCATGCCCGGCTCGCCCTCAGCAGGAAGCCTCCCGACGGGAGGGGCCCGGCCTCGACCGTCGCGCCGGCCGCTCCGAGCCGCTCGGCGAGCCCGGCGAGGCCGTTCCCCGGCGGGGCGGACCGGGCGGCCGAGCCGCCGTCGTCGCGAACCTCCAGCCATGTGCCGCCGACCCGGACCTCGCACCGGGTCGCCCCGCTGTGCCGGATGACGTTCGTGACGGCCTCGCGCAGCGCGTAGGAGAAGGGCTCCACCAGGTCCTCCGGCACGCCGGCGACGTCCCGTGGCAGGGTCACGCCGATCCCGGCCGCCCGCAGGGCCGCACGGGCCCCGGCCAGCTCGGCGACGAGGGACGGCCGGCGCCGGCCGGAGACGGTGGCGCGGATCTCCGCGTGCGCCTCCCGGGAGAGGCGCTCGACGTCGCGCAGCTCGGTGACCGCCGCCTGCTGATCGGCCCCGCTCTCCAGCAGCCGCCGCGCGAGGCCGGTCTTCACGCCGATCGCCGTGAGGGTGTGGCCGAGGACGTCGTGCAGATCCCTGGCGAGGCGGGCCCGTTCCGCCGCCGCCGCCAGCGCTTCGATCTCCTCACGGGCCTGGCCGAGCTGAACGAGCAGCCGGATCACCAGGATCAAGGACACGGAGCCCAGGATCTGCAGCCCGAAATCCGCCGCCGTGCCCCAGGGGGCCGAGCCGCCGGTCACCGCCTGCGCGCCCAGCCGTACGGTGAGGACGGCCGCGGCGACCAGGACGCCCCAGCGGACGGGCAGCAGCCACACCGCGGCCATGAGCGCGAACGCCAGGTGCCCCAGACTGGTCCAGTCCCCGCGCAGGACGGCGATCGCGGCCCCGAGCGCCAGCAGCCAGCCGGTCAGCAGCACCCGGTCGCGGGGCGGTCTCGCGGTCCCGTAGGCCATCACGGCGACCCAGCTCACTCCGTAGAGGACCATGAGGAGGACGGCCGCCACGCGCGACGGGCCCGTCATCCGCTCGACGGCGGCGGCGGCGATCCTCCACAGCGGCCACACCAGGCACGCCGTCAGCACGGCGACGCCGCTCGCCTGGCCCCACCGCCCGTCCCGGGAGCGGGCGAAGTGCCGCTCCGGCCACGCGCCCACCGTGAAGATGCCCTCCCTCATGCGGTCACCATAGTTTCCGTCCCGGGGCGCCGGCGCGGCCGTCCTATCGCGATCATGGGCGTGCCTGGTCCCGCCGGTAGCGGACGGCGACGGCCACGCCGAGCGCGAGCGTGTAGAGCGCGAGCACCAGCGCGGCCTGGCCGATCCGGCCGCCGCCCGGGGCCACGGAGTGCCCGATCTCCGCCAGCCAGTAGCTGGGCAGCACTTCGGCGATCCGGGCGAGCACGGCGGGGAAGCTGGTCACCGGGATGAACAGCCCTCCGACGAAGCTCATCACCAGCACCACCCCGCCCTGGTACGCCTGCAGGTTCTGGGGCGTCGCCAGCTGGCCGATCAGAAGCCCGAGCAGGGCGAAGGGCACGATGCCCGCCCAGATCGCCAGTAGCGTGGCCAGCTTGGCGGGGGTGGTCAGCTCCACGCCGGACAGCAGCGCGGCCGCCAGCGACACCCCGGCGACCGGGGGCAGCGCCACCAGCATCGCCACCGCCGCCTTGGCCGTGAGATATCCGGCGCCGGTGAGCGGGGTGAGACGGAGCTGGCGTTGCCATCCGATGCCCCGCTCCACCGCCGTACGGGCACCGGTGTCGAGCGCGGCCTTGAACGCGCCGAAAGCGGCGAGACTGCCCATGAGGTACGACGCGGGGACGTCGCGGATCACGTTGGACTCCAGGACGAACAGCCCGACAGGCAGGGCGACGGCGAACAGGAAGAACTTCGAGTCGCGGAACGCCCGCCTGATCTCGAACACCACGTATCCGGTCCTCATGACGCCGCCTCCTCCTCGGTCAGCCGGATGAAGGCCTCATCCAGCCCGGCCCCGATCACCTCGATGTCGTGCGTGCCGGGAAAGCGGGCCAGCAGCTCCCGTACGACCGCGTCGGCGTCGGCGGACCGCAGCTCGGCGCGGCCCCCGCGCAGCTCCACCCCGGCGACCCCCGGCAGGGCGCGCAGCTCGTCCAGGCGCGCGTCCGGAACGGCCGCACGCACCGTACGGCCGGACACCCGGGCCAGGACGACGGAGACCGGGCCGTCGGCCACGACGGCTCCGTCCCGCATGAACACCACACGGTCGGCGTGCTGCTCCGCCTCCTCCAGGTAGTGGGTGGCGAACAGCACCGTCCGCCCGGCGGCGCCGAAGTCGCGCATCGACCGCCAGAAGTCCCGGCGGGCGGCGACGTCCATGGCGGAGGTCGGCTCGTCGAGGATGAGCAGGTCCGGGCCGGGCACCAGCGCCATGGCGAACCGGACGCGTTGCTTCTCGCCTCCGGAAAGCCGCGCGGAGCGCCGCGCGGCCAGGTCCGTCAGGCCCGCCCGGCGCAACGCCTCCTCCACCGGCAGCGGGGCGCGGTGCAGTGAGGCGATCATCGCCACGGCCTCCTGGACGGTCACGTCGTCGAGCAGCCCCGCCTCCTGGAGCATCACGCCGACCGCCCCGGAGCGGACCGCGGCGACGGGAGCGTCGCCGAAGACCGTGATCTCGCCCGTGTCCGGCCGGGTCAGGCCGGTGATCATCTCGATCAGGGTGGACTTCCCCGCGCCGTTGGGGCCGAGGAGGGCCACCACCTCACCCGGCGTGATCAGCAGATCGACGCCGTCGACGGCACGTGTGCCGCCGTGGTCCTTACGTAGCCGCCGAGCGGCCACCGCGTGTGTCGTCATGGGGCAAGCCTTCGCCGACGGCGGCCTCCCCACCTCCGTCGTATGTCACGACCGGCCCACGACAGATGTCACCCATGCCACAGCCCGCGCCGACGGTCGCCGGGCCTTCACCCCACGGCGGCCGTCGGCCGCTTGGTATAGGCGTGCTTGACCAGCGCGATCAGGACCTCCTTGGCCGAGTCGCGCTTGCGGGCGTCGCACAGCATGACCGGGACGCCCTCCCCGAGGTTCAGCGCGAGCTTCACCTCGTCGAGGGCGAAGACGGGTGCGTCCTCGAAGCAGTTGACGGCCACGAGGAACGGGGTGCCGCGCCGCTCGAAGTAGTCCACCGACGGGAAGCAGTCGGCGAGCCTGCGGGTGTCGGCCAGGACGACCGCGCCGATCGCGCCGCGGGCCAGCTCGTCCCAGACGAACCAGAACCGCTCCTGCCCCGGCGTGCCGAACAGGTAGAGCACGAAGTCCTCGCCCACGCTGATGCGGCCGAAGTCCATGGCCACCGTGGTGGTCAGCTTCTTCTCCACCCCTGACAGGTCGTCGACGCCCACGCCGCGGTCGCTGAGCGTCTCCTCCGTGCGCAGGGGCCGGATCTCCGACACCGAGCCGACCATGGTGGTCTTGCCGACCCCGAAGCCCCCGGCGATCAGAAGCTTGATCGCCGTGGGCATCTTCGGCTGTTCAGAGTGCTCGTAGGCCATCGAGCACCGCCTTGTACATCCGCTCGTCCAGCACGTTCGTCTCCGGTTGGGGCTGCTGCACCGCGACGAAACCCCGGTCGAACAGGTCGCCGAGGAGCACGCGGACGATCCCCGCGGGAAGGTCCAGATGCGCGGCGATCTCGGCGACCGACAGGGGCCTGCGGCACAGCCGTACGATCGCCTGGTGCTCCGGGTCGAGGCCGACCTCGGATCCCGTCGTGGGGCGCACGGTCACCGCGAGCGAGATCAGGTCGAACCGGTCCTGCGCCTCGGTGCGCCCGCGCGCGATCACGTACGGCCTGACGGTGGGCGCGTCGAGCAGCCGGTCGTCGTCCTGGTTCCAGTCAGGGCTCATCGGTGGGCCTCGCTCCCCGTCGTACGGGCGGGGGAGGTGAGGTACTGCCCGACCCGGACGACCAGCATGGCCATCTCGTACGCCACCAGGCCCACGTCCGCGTCACCGGCGCACAGGACGGCCAGGCAGGCTCCCTGGCCGGCGACGGTCACCAGCAGGTAGGCCGACTTCATCTCGATGATGGTCTGCCGTACGGCGCCGCCCTCGAAGCGCTCGCCCACACCGCGGGCGAGGCTCTGCAGCCCGGCGGCCACGGCCGCCAGATGCTCGGCGTCGTCGACGCGCAGGCCGTTCGAGGCGGCCAGCAGCAGGCCGTCGGTGGACAGGACGATGCCGTGCTCCGCCTCGCGGACCCGCCCGACGAGGTCGTCGAGGAGCCACGCGAGGTCGGCGGAGGCACCCGTCGTCTGCGTCATTGGTCGTCCTCTCCTTCGCCTACCAGCCTCGCGGCCTCGGATCGGCCCCTGCGGGTCCCGGACTGGAACGAGCCCATGATCTTGCGGATGTCGTCGGGCGAGCGGTCCTCGGTGTCATCGTCGTCGTGCACCGGCGACGAGTTCTCCGCGAGCTCCGGGGGCAGGCTCGCCTGCGGCACCCGGAACGGCAGACCGGACGGGGTGAACGAGGCCGGCGGCGGGGGCGTCGGCGGCTCGGGAACGCTCTGCACGGGGACCACCTCCTGGGCTGGCTCTGGAACCACCCGGGGCGCGCCCACCAGAGCGATCCTGCGCGCGCTCCGCTCCTGCTCCGGCCCCCGCCGGGCGCCCCGCTCCGGGGCGGGGCCGGTCTCCTCGCCCGGTCCCCGCCGGGCGCCCCGCCTCAGGGCGGGGTCGGTCTCCTGGTCCGAAAGGCCGTCGTCGCCCTGGATCACGAGCTCGCGTGGGATGAACACGACCGCCGTGGTCCCCCCGTACGGCGACGCCTTCAGCGCGACCCGGATCCCGTGCCGCTCGGCCAGGCGGCTGACCACGTACAGTCCCAGACGCGCGGTGCTCGACAGGTTGAACTCCGGCGGGTTGGCGATCCGCTCGTTGCTCGCCTTGAGGTCCTCGGGGGTCATGCCCAGGCCGCGGTCCTCGATCTCGATCGCGTAGCCGCTGGCCACCACCTGGCCGCCCACCTGCACGCTCGTGTACGGCGGGGAGAACGACACCGCGTTCTCGATGAGCTCGGCGAGCAGGTGGATGACGTCTCCGACCGCCCGGCCGCCGAGCCCGACCTGCCCCATCGGGAGCACGCTCACCCGGGTGTAGTCCTCGACCTCGGCGAGCGCGCCGCGTACGACGTTCACCATCGGCACCGAACGCCGCCAGGACCGGGCCGGGGACGCGCCGGACAGCACGATGAGGTTCTCCGCGTTGCGCCGCATGCGGGTGGCGAGGTGGTCGATGCGGAACAGGTCCTTCAGCTCCGCCGGGTCCGATTCGCGCCGCTCCATGACGTCGAGGAGCGTGAGCTGGCGGTGGACCAGCGACTGCGTCCGCCGGGCGAGGCTGAGCAGGATGTCGCGGATGCTCTGCCGGAGCTGGGCCTCCTCGACGGCGGTGCGGATCGCGGTTTCCTGCACGGTGTTGAAGGCCGCGCCCAGCTGGCCGATGAGGTCGTCGCCGACCGCCAGCGGCGGCGCCTCCGCCTTGACGTCCACCTTCTCACCCTGCGCGAGCCGGGCCACCACGCCGGGCAGGCGCTCGTTGGCCAGCTCGAGCGCCGCGGCCCGCAGCCGCTCCAGCTGCCGCACCAGCGCCCTGGCCGTGCTGACCGACAAGATGACGGACGCGACGACGGCGACCAGTCCCAGCACGCCGGCCAGGACCAGCCGGATGATGACCCCGGCCGCGACCGCGGAGGCCCGGCCCACCACATCGTCACCCGCCTCGGTGACGATCTTCTTCAGCCCGGCGAGAGCGGGCTCGGAAACACCCTGCCACTGGATCGCGGTGAGGAAGGGCCGGCGGCCGGACTGCTTGCTCTGCGCGAGCTCGTCCTCCATGCCCGTCAGGGCGACGACCTGCGCGGATGACGACCAGTCGCTGTACGCCGGCTTGTTCCCCTCGGGAAGGTTGGCGACGGCCGTCTCGAGGACGTATCGCCGAATTCCTACCAGCTCGGTGAAATGCCGGTGCTCCGGCTCTGTGAACTGCCCCGCCGCGAAGACGCCGGCGAGCAGCGCGTCCTCCTGCGACAGCAGTTCCCTTGACCAGTTCACGCCGATCAGCGACCGCGTGTCTTTCGCGATCTGTTCGTCGTCAAGGGTGGCGAGCGAGTTGTAGTTCTTGAACAGGGAGTCGATGGCGGCGGTGAAGATGGCGACCGCCCGGGCCCGGTCCACGTGGCCCGCGTCGATCGCGTCCCGCCCGGGGCCGAGCTGGTCCAGCCGCAGGAACGACTCGCTGATCCGCTGCCGCAGCTCATCGCTCGCCGCCAACCTGACGTCACTGCCGTTCGCGAGCCGCCGGAAGTTCGCGATGGCGCTGTCGGTCCGGGCGCGCTGGGCGGCGAGCGTGTCCCGCTTGACGAGCCCGGGGGCTGCCAGGCGGACGACCGAGAGCCGCCGCTCCTGCTGAAGTTCGAGCAGGAGCGTGTCACTCGGCTCCGCGACCGCCTTGTTGTACACCGCCACCCAGGCGAGGTTCAGCCCATCCCGCAGTGTGACCCATGCCGCGAATGCCCAGAGAGCGGCGAGCGACACGAGCACGGCCGTGACTTTGGTCCGCATGCTCGAATTGCGGAAGCGCATAACACCCACCAAGCGACATTCAGAGAGCCCTCGCAGCACGTTTACCGGCGATTAACATGGCTCACCACCAAGACGGCGGACATCGCCCAACAAATATGGCCGCGCTACGTCTCGGACACCCTAGCAACGCTCTCAAATTCCCTCAAGCTACTCAAAGGCGAAACGATGCGCTAAACGAGCTAATTTACCATTTCCCAAAGAGGCTGTCAGCCTGATGGCCGTAGCTGCCGGCAGCGCTTCATGACGAACCGGTTGGACTGCACGAGATGGAGGGCCGCCAGGACGGCCGCCCGCACGATCGCCACCGGGCGGTAGAGGTCCTTGTCATGCCACAGCGCCGGGCCGTCCGCCGGGTCGGTCGCGCACAGCAGGTAGCGGTAGCCCCGCGTCACCGCCTCCTCCACCCGCCGCTCATCCGCCGCGAGCAGCAGGAGCTGCACGGCGTAGGCCGTCTCCTCCGCCGTGCCGGCCCACCGGCCCCACGAGCCGTCCGGGCGCTGCGTCCCCAGCACCCAGCGGACGGCCTCGCGTACGGACACCGCGGAAGCCGGCCCACCGAACTCGTGCAGCGCCAGCCCGCAGGCGACGGTCGCGTAGTACGGCGAGGCGTGCCACCGATCCTGCCAGCTCCCGTCGGCCCCCTGCTGGTGGCGGAGCCAGGAGGAGATCTTCTCCATCGCCGGGGCGTAGCGGGCCGACTCCGCCGGCCGGACCGCGACGTACTGGCCGAAGGCATCGAGCACGTGGGCGTTGACGCTGACCGAGGAGCCCTCCTCCCCCTGCCAGGTGCAGAAGTGGGTCGGCGTCTCGAAGGTCCACAGGCTCTCCGGCTCGCACGGCATCCCGAGCAGCGCCAGGGCGTACAGGGCCACCGACGTGGTATCGGCGTCCGGCGGCAGCCCGGCGCCCGCGGCGGTGCCCTCCGGCCGGATCGCCGCCCGAAGATCGGCCAGCATCTCCGCAGGTACGTCGAAGGGGATGCCGGCCCGGGCCAGCCAGCTCAGCACCCAGCCCCGTTCGAAGACCGTGATGGGGAATCCGACCGGGACGGGGCCGTCATGCCGCCGCACGACCGCCTCCAGATGCCGCCGGGCGGCCTCCTCCGGGTCGCGCGGCATGTCCTCATTGATCCAGGCGGCGGTGGCCGCCGGGGACGCGCCGACCGTGCCGATCGAGGAGGGCAGGACGTTGTGGGCCCCACGGGCCGCGTCGCCGACCACTTCGAGCGCGTGAAGCAGTTTCTCCGGCAGCGCCGCACCCGACGCCATCCGCGCCCTGACCGCGGTCAGGGTCCGGTGGCTCATGGAGGCGGGCAGGCGGAGGCGCTGATGAACGGCCGGCGTCACCGCCGCATCCTCCAGCCGGTCGAGGTGTCCGTTGACCAGCTCGATCAGTGACGGCACGATCAGCTCGATCGCCGGGGTGTCGGGAAACGCCGGCCCTTCATCCTCGGCCAGCCGGCGGAGCGTCCAGCGCAGGCCGAGGTCGGCCGCGAGGATCATCGCCTCGTCGTCGGTGCGGCCGGGGCGGCCCAGCGACGACAGGAGAGCCTCGGTGGCGCTCAGCGTGGGGACCAGGCCGTACCCGTCGGGCCGTCCCCAATGCCCGTCCGGCTGCTGGGTGCGCAGGAGGAAGTCGAGTCGCTCCCGGTGGCCGATCAGCCAAGGGGCGAGACTCACGAGCCGGGCGGTCTCGTAGACCGACGGAGAGACCGTGCCCCATGGCCTCAGCATCAGGTCCGAGACCAGATCGTCCGCCGCGGCGGCGACGTCCACCGCCTTGGGGGAGGCGAGGGCGCCCGTCGTCACAGCTCACCCCAGTAGTCGGCGCCCCCGTAGAAGCCCGCGCTGTAACCGAGCTGCCGCTCCAAGTAGGCCACCTCGTCCGGACACGGGTCCCGCAGCGGCGCGAAGAGCCTCCAGCATTCCTCGGTCAGAGCCTCGATCCGCTCGAGCACCTCGTCGCGGCCCACGCCGAGCATCTGCGCGTTGAGGTCGCCCCACGCCATGTCCCGCTCATAGGTCGCGAGGTCGTTGAGGAGACGCAGCACCCGCTGAACCTCGTCACTCGCGATCCGCAGCTCGTCGAGGCGCCTCAGGGTCTCCGGGTCTCCACCGTGGATCCAGTGGGAGACGTTCACGAAGGACGAGCCGAAGTTGTCCGCGTTGCCCAGGTACTCCTCCAGCTTCGGCAGCGTCTCCCCCTCGCGTGCCGCCGCCTTCCAGTCCCACTCCCGGGCCATCGCCGTGAGCATGTCGCGCAACGCGTCCATCCACAGGACCTCACGCCCGGCGAACGCCGGTGCCGCGGCCATCTCCGCCCGCAGGCCGGCCAGGAACCGGCCAAGAGAGAACCCGGGTGAGGGGGGACGTCCATCGGCCACGTCGAGGCAGCCCTCCACGAGTCGCTCCACCTCGGCACGCGTGGCCGCGACGTGGTCCAGCAGCCAGTCGACCGCGAAGATCCACAGTGCCGTACGGTTGGCGACCCGCACGCGGTCGGCCGTCGCGTCGGGGCTCCCGAACGCGTTCGCGAGTGCGACCGCGCTGACCAGCGTGTGGTCGAAGGGCCTGTCCGGGAAGAGATCCGGGTGGGCCGCCACGCATTCGAGCAGGTCCCGCTGCGATCTGGTGGCCAGAGCGGCCACCGAGCCCCGCTTCCTGGCCTCGCGAAACTCAGCGGCGCCAGCTGACTCTGTCATGTACGACCTTTCCGGCTACGCGTGTGACAAGGGACGCAAGGTCAGCTCGACCCGCCGGCTGGGGCGGAGAGAGGCGCCCATCTTGGGCGGGGCGATCGCGCGGCCGTTCGAGACAGGCCGGTAGCGGCTGAGGATTCCCGCGATCACGAGGCGTGTCTCGATCATGAAGACGTGCATGCCGATGCACTGGTGCGGTCCGCCTCCGAAGGGGAAGTACGCGTACCGGTGCCGGTTCTGGGAGCGCTGCCGGGAGAACCGGTCGGGGTCGAACTCGTCGGGCCGGTCCCAGAAGGATTCGAGCCGGTGGGTCACATAGGGGCTCACAATGACCGTCTCGCCCCGTTCGAGCCACACGCCGCCCAGTGCCTCGCGTTCGACGATCATGCGCGGGAAAAGCCAGCCCACGGGGTACAGCCGCAGGAGCTCCTGGACGACCTGCCCGGTGTACGGCAGGTCCTTCAGGTGCGAGTGCCTCACACGCTCGTCTCCGACCACACCGGTGATCTCGCCGACGAGCCTGGCCGCCACGTCGGGGTGTGCCTCAAGGATCAGCCAGAACCAGGTGAGGGCTCCGGCCGTGGTCTCCGTGGCGGTCGCGAGCATGGCGACGAGGTTGTCGCGGACCCATGCGGGGCTCGGCTCGGCGCCGGTGTCGTCACGCGCGCGGCAGAGCACCGAGAAGATGTCGTACCCCTCGGAGGTGCGCCCTCGATGCCGCTGAACCAGCGGGGTGACGATCTCGTCGATCGTCCGTACGGCCCGCCGGAAGGCCCGGTCCCCCGGCACGGGAACGGACTCGGGCACGGACGGCAGCAGGTACCGGAAGATCACCGAGGTGCCGACCGTGTCGAAGGCCGGGGCCAGCCGCTCGGCGTCCGCAATGTCGATCTTGTCGCCGAAGAAGACCCGCATGACGGTTCTGTTCACGATGCGCGCCATGGCCGCGGGGACGTCGATCGGACGGCCGGAGGCCACCGGGCCGGCCAGCTCGTCGACGCCCTCCACGATCGCCTCCGCCATGAGATCCGCGAGCGACTCCACGTGCTTGGCCGTGAACACCGGCTGCAGGGTCCTGCGGCTCAGCTCCCAGGAAGGACCGTCGGACATGATGCCGTCGCCGAACAACCTCCGCAGTGGCCGCCAGAAGACACCGTCACGGGTGTAGTTCGCGGAATTGCCGCGCAGGATGTGCTGGAGATGATCGGGATGGGTCACGAGATACGGCCGGAACGGGCCGAGGTTCATCCGGATGATCTTCCCGTCGGCCTCACGGCCCATGTCGAGGAGCGCACGCACCGGGTCTTTTAGAAGCCGGGGAATTACTTGACGAAAGGGGACAATCCGGGCATCTCGGGCAAGTCCCTCGCCCAGCTCGATTGACATCCGTCTTGCTCCCCACCGGACGATCACACCATTTGCGAAGTATCACATGATGGGCGCGCATTGATCAATATTTGGACAAGTGCCACTTTTGTCCATATGTGACCAACATGCCGGATTGACGGCACTTTGCGGTGATTGTGGAGAGCCTGTGGGGACATGCCGACAGGGGCCCTGGCCGTCGTGGCCGGGCCCCTGTCTCAGGGGTGATCAGGCGTGGCTGGTGACCATGAGCGCGAGGCCCACGAGGATGACGACGGGGATCAGCCACACCACGACCTCGCCGAGGAACTCCTTGTACATGCGGCCGAACCTCTCGGGACGTGCGTAAACGGGACCGCACGCAGCATATTCGCTCGTGCGGCCAGGGGGAACCACGTGCCAGGATCGTGCGGTGCGGTACATCATCATCGGCGCCGGAGCGATCGGCGGGACCATCGGCGGACGGCTCTTCCAGGGCGGCCACGACGTCCTCCTGGTGGCCAGGGGCGCCCACTACGAGGCCCTGCGCGACGGCGGCCTGCGCCTGCTCACTCCCCAGGGCGACGCGACGCTCCCCATCCCCGTCACCGACCGGCCCGTCCAGATACGCGACGGCGACGTGCTGATGGTGGCGACCAAGACACAGGACACGGCGGCCGCCCTCGACGGGTGGGGGGACGCCCCCGTCGTCTGCGCCCAGAACGCCGTCGAGAACGAGCGCATCGCGCTGCGCAGGTTCCAGACCGTGTACGGCATGTGCCTGTGGATGCCCACGCTGCACCTCGAACCCGGGGTCGTCGCGGCGTACGGCACGCCGATGTCGGGCATGCTGCCCGTCGGCCGCTACCCCGAAGGGGTGGACGACCTGGCGCGGCGGATGGCCGGCGACCTCGCCGCGTGCTCGTTCTCCAGCTTCGCCACCCCCGACGTGATGCGGTGGAAGTACGCCAAACTGCTCGGCAACCTGGGCAACGCGGTCGAGGCGATGTGCGGCCCGGTCGAGGGAGCCCGCGCGATCGCGGACCGCGCGTACGCCGAGGGCCGCGCCGTCCTGGACGCCGCCGGCATCCTGTACGCCTCCGACGAGGAGGAGCGGGCCAGACGAGGAGAGTCGGTCGAGATGGCCCCCCTCCACGGGGCCGAACGACCCGGCGGATCGTCGTGGCAGAGCCTCGCCAAGGGCAGCGGCTCGATCGAGGTCGACTACCTCAACGGCGAGATCGTGCTGCTCGGCCGCATGCACGGCGTGCCCACGCCGGTCAACCTCGTCCTGCAGCGCGAGGCCAACCGGTTCGCGCGCGAGCGCCGGCCTCCCGGCACGCTGGGCGTCGCGGAGCTTGCCCGGTTAATCGGGTGAACGTTACATACATCGCCGCTGGTCACGGGGGCTGCCGAGGAGTGATCCTGGGCGGAGACGCCCCGGCTCCCTAGCATCGCCCCCGGACCACGAGGGAGCGTGCGATGTCGAAGCGAAGCGCGGCGGTGGCGGCGCTGCTGGTGGTGCTCGGGATGCTGGTGGCCCGGCCCGCCCAGGCGGCCACCGTGAGGATCATGCCGCTGGGCGACTCGATCACCGGGTCACCCGGCTGCTGGCGGGCCCTGCTGTGGAACAAGCTGCAGAGCACGGGCTACACGGCGATCGACATGGTGGGCACGCTCGGCCCCCAGGGCTGCTCCGTGCCGTACGACGGGGACAACGAGGGCCACGGCGGCGCGCTCGTGACGAACGTGGCGGACCAGAACCAGCTCCCCGGCTGGCTCTCCGCGACCCGTCCCGACATCGTCCTGATGCACTTCGGCACCAACGACGTGTGGAGCAACAGGCCGACCGCCACGATCCTCGCGGCGTACGGCAAGCTCGTCGACCAGATGCGGGCCGCCAATCCGAACATGAAGGTCCTCGTCGCGAAGATCATTCCGATGAACCCGTCCACCTGCGCCGAGTGCGGACAGCGGGTCGTCGCGCTGAACGACGCGATCCCCGCGTGGGCGGCCTCGAAGACCACCGCCGCGTCCCCTGTGGTGGTCGTCGACCAGTGGACCGGCTTCAGCACGGCCGCCGACACCTACGACGGAGTCCACCCGAACGCGTCCGGCGACCAGAAGATGTCCGACCGGTGGTATCCGGCCCTGGCCGCGCTGCTGTCGGGCGGCACCCCCAGCCCGAGCCCGACCCCTACGCCCCCACCGACCCCCACCCCCACGCCTTCGCCTACTCCCACACCCACGCCTTCTCCGACGCCATCGCCGTCACCCACTCCCACAGGGACGACGGGCGGCTGCACGGCGACGTACACGATCATCAACCAGTGGGCGGGCGGCTTCCAGGGTGAGGTCACCGTGCGGAACGCGGGCACGGCGCCGATCACCAGCTGGACCGTGCGGTGGTCCTTCGCCGGCGGCCAGCAGGTGACCCAGTCGTGGAACGGGACGCTCACACAGTCAGGGGCCGCAGTGACCGCCACGAATGTGAACTGGAACGGCGGGCTGGCCGCGGGATCGACCGCGACCTTCGGTTTCCTGGCCTCATGGAACGGCTCGAACGCCGCCCCCTCGCCCACCTGCACGGCGGCCTGAGGGCGCGATACGTAAGCGCGTTGAACGATCTGAGCTGTTCGGCGGGCTCAAGGCTGAAAGCGGTAACCCATGCCCGGCTCGGTGAGCAGGTGCACCGGCCGGGCCGGGTCCGGCTCCAGTTTCCGGCGGAGCTGAGCCATGTACTGCCGTAGGTAGTGGCTCTCCTTGACGTACACCGGGCCCCACACCTCGGTCAGCAACTGCCGCTGGCTGATGAGCTTGCCGGGGTTGCGCAGAAGGATCTCCAGCAGATGCCATTCGGTCGGCGTCAGCCGTACACCGGTGGAGACTGTCTTGCCGGCCAGGTCGACCACGACGTCGCCGAGCTGCACCCGGGCCTGGTCCGGGTCGTGCGGCGCCGTCCTCCGGGTGACCGCGCGGATCCGGGCGAGCAACTCGTCGACGCCGAAGGGTTTGGTCACGTAGTCGTCCGCGCCGGCGTCGAGCGCGTCGACCTTGTCGGCGCCACCTGCCCTGCCGGACAGCACGATGATGGGGACGCTCGTCCACCCCCGCAGGCCGTGGATGACCTCCACCCCGTCCATATCCGGCAGGCCGAGATCGAGGACGACCAGGTCGGGGTGCCAGTCGGCGGCCGCCCGCAGAGCCTGCGCGCCGTCGGCCGCCACCGCCACTTCGTAGTGGCGGGCGGCCAGATTGATGCGCAGCGCGCGCAGCAGCTGAGGCTCGTCGTCGACCACGAGAATGCGAGTCGTCGAACCGGACGCCAGGGTCCCCACTGTTCAAGGCTACGGCCTGAGGGTAGCCCGACTGATCGGCTAGTGTGCTGAGCGCGATCCCAAGGAGGACGACATGAGCGAATATGCAGTGACATTTGACCTCATCGATGTGGACAAGGACGGGCGGATCTCCGCCGAGGAACTGGTCCGGTTGATGGAGGTGCTCGGAGAGACGATCACCACGGAAGCCGCCCAAGGTGCCATCACCAAGGTGGATACCGACGGCGACGGCTTGATCGACCTGGACGAGTTCGGCGCCTGGCTGAGCGGGCGCTGAAACCCGACGACGAACTTCGGGGCGCGGTGCTCACCGGCATCGCGCGCCGGTCGTCCCCGCCGAACGCCCGTGACCGGGTTCGATGATCCCCAGTGCGACCGCTCGTGCGCGAACATGCGGCACCGCCCTTATGGTGCCCGGCCCCGCCGGTGAACTGGCTGGCCGAGGTGGGCTACCGGCTGGTCGCGCGCTACCGCCACCTCCCAGGTCCGCGCATCGCGCCTGCCCCGGTCTCATTCATTGGTGATGAGGCTTCATCCACCCTGGGGTCAGACGGTGGCTTTTGGCCGCTGGCCAGGTCGAACAACCACTCCTGATCAGCGATGCGTTCGGCAGTGTGAGCAGGCCCGGCACTGGGCCTGGCACGAGGCTCGGCGGTCGAACCGGAGGCAGGCCAGGCGGGGGCGTCGCCGGGCTGGCCGGTCGCTGCGTCCCTGGACAGACCGGTCGGCGATCATCCACCCTCTGCGTTCACAGTCACGTCGGGGAACCGTGCCGGGTAAGGGGGGCGCCCGTTCAGCACGATCCAGGCCTGTCCGCTCCGCCCGCCGGCCAGGATGGCCTCCACCGCATCGGCTGCCTCGCACGGGCTGGCGAAGACGTGTCCCGCCTCGGCGAGCAACTCGCGGAACGGGGCGACCAGCGGGGTGTCGACCAGGCCCGGGCACAGCGCGTTGACCGTGACGCCGTCTCGGGCCAGGTGCATGGCCGTGGACCGGATGAGGCCGACCAGGGCGTGCTTGCTCGCGGTGTAGAACGGGTCGGGAGCTTCCTTGAGGCCGGCCAGGCTGGAGGTGACGATGATCGAGCCGCCTCGGCGCAGGTGCGGGAGGCAGGCATGGATTCCGTAGACGACGCTGTCCAGGTTGGTGGCGATGGTGGTGCGGTAGGCGACCGGGGTGAAGTTGTGCCATCCGCACTGGCCGGGGATGCCGGCGTTGAGCACTGCCACGTCGAGCCCGCCGTAGGCTGAGATCGCCTCGGCCACGGCTGCCTCGTTGTCCTCCGGGCGGGAGACGTCGGCTGGTACGAACCGGGCGCCGATCTCGGCGGCGACCTCCTCGCCGCGCGAGCGGTCCTTGTCGGCGATGACCACTTTTCGCCCCTTGCTCGCCATGCGCCGTGCTACGGCAGCGCCGATGCCGCTGGCGCCGCCGGTGATCAGCATCACGGTCAACGTGACTCCCCGGGCGGGCCGGACGCTGCGACCGGCAGGCGAACCAGCTCGACGCCCCTGAGTCGCAAGCCGTGACGGCGCAGGTAGGCGCGGCCGTACAGACGCTGGAAGGCGAGCAGGGCGGCGAGGGTGACCACCAGCAGGACGTCGTCCAGCAGCGGCACCGCGTCGATGGGCAGCGTGGCGGCCATGACGACGCGCAGGGCCGCATCGGCCAGCAGCGCGGCGCCCCACACCGCTGTGGCGACCCGCAGCACCTGGCGGAACGGCGGGTGATCCCTCCAGTTCGCCTCCCACCGCTGCTGTTTGTCGCGATTGGAGATCATGCGCATGGCCTCGTACAGGAACGGGCGGCGGCCCCACAGCGTGATCAACGCCCACACCCCCAGCGCGCAGGTGCCCCACGCGTTGCGGATCAGAAGCACGCGCGGGCTGCCGGCGACGAACGACATGGCCACGGTGAGCACCATCGCGCCGAGCACGAACACCGTGATCCCGCTGACGCGCCGCTCGACGACCAGGCCGCGGACGGCTCGGGCCGCGGGCAGCGCACCGGCGGCCAGCAACGCGATCCATTGGCTCACCCCGGCCGTCCTGAGCCCGTAGAAGATCACCAGCGGCCCGGCCAGCTCCAGGGCCACGACACTCACCAGGCCGCGATGCACCCCGCTCACCGCTCCACCGCGTCCCGCTGCTCAGCCTGTTGTACGGCGTGGACGAAGGTGTCGACGACGGTGCTGCGGTAGGCGTCGAAGTCGAACGGGTGCTCGCCGCGCAGCCTCGGGGCCGCCGCGTCGATGGCGGCACGCATCATCACGGCCATCGACCGGGCGTCGAAGTCGCCGAACTCGCCGCCGCGCTGCCCCTCCTCCAGCACCATGACGAGTCCCTGGACGCTCGGCTCCTGATAGCCGGTGGCGGAGTACGGCTCGCCGGCCTGGTCCCGCAGATGGGGTCCGATCTCGGTCACAGCGGCCAGTTCAACCGGGTGGTCTCGGAGGAATTCCAGGTTCGCCTCCAGGTAGGCCCGCAGCCGTCCGGCGGCGGTGGCCTGGGCTTTGACGCGCTCCAGGATGAAGGCCGCTCCCGCGAGGTAGACGTCTTCGACGATCTGCCGGATGAGGTCCTGTTTGCCCGCGAAATGGTAGGAGATCATGCGGGGGCTGCTGAGGCCGGCGCGCTCGGTGATGGTGGCGAAGGTGGCCTTGTCGTAACCGAGCTCGGCGATGGTCTCGGCAGCCGCTCGGACGATCTGCGTCCGGCGCGCGGCGTTGGTGACGCTGTCCCGCGACGGTTTTTTTATCTGCATAGATAAAAAAAGGTACAGCCAGATAAATAGGTTGTCGAGCGCGCTGCCACGCCGTCGGCGTGGCGCTCGCTGCGGAGGTACTCGGCGTCCCCGTGGAGGGTCAGTGCAATCGCGCCTTGCCAGCCGCAGGGACAGGACAGCCGCGGGGGGCGGCGCGCGGAGACGGGGGCGGCGTACGGCAATGGAAGAGCGACCGCTCATGAAGCAGCCTCCGCCCGCAAGCCCAGGGCGTCGACAATCACCCGCCCGCCGCCGGCTCGTCTTCTCGGTCCAGTACGCGAGCTCGTCCCGTGTGGTCAGCGTGTCCGGCTTGCTGGGCGCTCCGGGCGGCCGCGCTCTGCCGCCACTGCTCTATGACCCGATGAAAGGCCTCGCTCACAAGGAGAAGCAGTTCGGCGGAGGACTCGAAGCGGGCGCCCGCCGGGGTTGTGGCCCCGAGAATCGCGGCTCCGCGCTGCGACGCCGCCGCCAGGGCTTCGTTCATCTGCAGAGCCGCGATGAGAGACCGTAGCCAGATCTCATCGTCGATGACATAGCGTTCGCGCCGCACGCCGGGAGGCCGTTCCCGCCTGAGCATGCCCTGCTGTTCGAGAAAGGCGACGGCGTGCGAGATCGACGCCGGGCTGACGCGAAGCCGCTGGACCAGGTCGGCGGCGGTGAGGACGCCGGAGTCAGTGGTGTACAGGCAGGCCATCACCCTGGCCTCCATCCGGGGCAGCCCTTGCTGGATGAGGAGAGCGGTGAAGGACTCCGTGAAGTCCCGCACCGCTTGGGGGTCACGCCCGTGGGCGCCGTCGGGGATCGGCGGCGCCGGAGGCCGGGCCTGCTTGTGCCGGCGCGCACGATGCCGCGTGGCCTCGTGCGCCTGGTCCGCCCCGTAATCGCCGGGCCCGCCGTTGCGGGTGACCTCTCGCATGATGGTCGAGGCCGGCCGGTCCAGACGCCGGCCGATCTCCGCGTATCCGAGCCCCTCGGCCAGACCGGCGGCGATTTGCTGACGATCCTCG
Source organism: Microbispora sp. NPDC049125 (assembly GCF_040802045.1). Lineage (NCBI taxonomy): Bacteria > Bacillati > Actinomycetota > Actinomycetes > Streptosporangiales > Streptosporangiaceae > Microbispora > Microbispora sp. NPDC049125. The sequence continues at coordinate 37,182 of NZ_JBEZDW010000029.1, forward strand.
TTGGTGAGCCTGCCTCCGGGCATCGGTGCTCGTCTCCCATCTGCCGACATGCGGAGCTCTCCGCCCGCACACCCGCTGCACAGTATGTATTCACTCGCAGCCCATTGCAATGCACGTCCGAGCATCCATTGCATTCAGCTGCACGTCCATTGCAAAACAAACCGAGACATCGAGCTAGAACAGGCAAAGCGACATCCATAATTCGTTGCATGATTTATGAACGCAATGTAGTGTCGCAGGCGTTCAGCGATTCCCGAACGATGGCGGTGACGCCGCAAAGGGAGTCCCCCATGACTGAGCTCGTCACGACGGCGGGTCGAAGGCTCCAGGCAAGGAGATCCATGATGGGAAACAACGGCGGCTTCTCCGAAGCAGGGCTGCGCAGACTGCGTGACGTGCTGGCACGTCATGTCGACTCCGGGAAGATCCCCGGGCTTGTCGCGCTGGTCAGCCGGGGAGATGAGACACACGTCGAGGCGATGGGCACGATGCGCCATGAGGGTGGCGCGCCGATGCGCCGGGACACGATCTTCCGGATGGCCTCGACGTCGAAGCCTGTCGCGGTCGCGGCGGCGATGGTCCTGCTCGACGAGTGCAGGCTGCGGTTGGACGACCTGGTGGAGCCGTGGCTGCCGGAGCTCGCCGACCGGCGGGTGCTGAAGCGGATCGACGGCCCGTTGGACGACACGGTGCCGGCGCGGCGGCCGATCACCGTACGGGACCTGCTGACCTCCACGTTCGGGCTCGGCATGGACATGACGTCGCTCGGCACTCCGATCATGGGCGCGATCTTCGAGCAGGGGCTCACGCCCGATCTGCCGGAGCCGATGCCCGAGCCGGATGAGTGGATGCGCCGCCTTGGCACGCTTCCGCTGATGCACCAGCCCGGAGAGCGCTGGCAGTACCAGATCAGCAACGACCTGCTCGGGGTGCTCGTCGCCAGGGTCACGGGCCAGTCGTTCGAGGCGTTCCTGCGTGAACGCATCTTCGACCCCCTGGGCATGAAGGACACCGGTTTCCACGTGCCCGCCGAAAAGATCGACCGGCTGCCGGCCCTTTACGCTCCCAACCCGCAGACCGGGGAGTTCATCGTGTGGGACGAGGCCAAGGACGGACGCTGGAGCCGGCCTCCGGCGTTCCAGGGCGGCGGCGGCGGGCTGGTCTCCACCGTCGACGATTACCACGCCTACTTCCGGATGCTGCTGAATCACGGGACGCACGGGACCGAACGGATCCTGTCCCGGCCCGCCGTCCAGCTGATGACCACCAACCGCCTCACGCCCGAGCAACAAGCCGCCCGGCACGCCATGGCCGTCGACAACGTCCATGTGTCGTTCGGCCAGGGGCAGCACGGCGGCTGGGGCTTCGGGATGGCGGTGCGCACCTACCGCGGCGACTACGCGCCCATCGGCCAGTTCGGCTGGGACGGCGGAAGCGGCACCTCGACCTACGCCGACCCGGACAACCAGCTCACCGGGATCCTGCTCACCCAGGTCGGCATGTCCACCCCGGATCCGGCGCGGCTCATCCACGACTTCTGGACCACGGTCTACCAGTCGATCGACGACTGACACCGAGCCCACGTCCCTTCGGCCCCCGGGACGCGGCTGCGCCGAGAGGCTCACCCTTCCGGCGCCCGCTCGGGCTCCTCGAAGGCCTGGGTCAGCCCTCCGCCGTACGGCCGCTGGTCCTGAGCCCCCGGACCGGCTGCCGCTCCCGCAGGCCGAACCTGGCGTCAGGCTCCCGCGTGCCGTCGAGGATCTCCGCGACGAGTTCCGCCAGCACCGGGGCGTGTTTGAACCCGTGTCCCGAGTCCCCGCCGAGCACCCAGACTCCGTCCTCCACCTCCGCGACGATCCACTCCGCGTCCTTCGTCAGCGCGTACTGGCAGACCTGCCCGAGCACGACCGGGGCGCCCGCCAGCGACGGGAACCGCCGGGCGAGGTAGTCACGCGCCAGCGCCTCCCCGTGCGCCGACACCTGACGCCCGCCGGTCTCCGGGTCGTACGGGTCGCCTTCCGCGTCGCTGGTCACCTTCATGCCCGCGCCGTCGAGGTCGCCGTGGCCGTACGCCGACTGCTCGTAGTCGCAGAACGCCGGCAGCGGCGGCGTGGACCACTCCCGCGGCACGCCGAAATGGAAGGTGTCCTGCCTGGTCACCTCGATGTCCACGCCCAGGCGGTCACCGAACAGCCCCGGCAGCCACGCGCCGCACGCCCAGACCACCCGGTCGGCGGCCAGCACCTCGCCGTCGGCCACCACGCGCCGCCCGCCGTACGGCGCCGCCCTCGCCCGGACCTGGCGGACACCCGCGGCGCGGGCGAGGCGGGCGGTCACCTGGGTCGCGCGCCGCGCCCGCAGCACGCCGGCGTTCGGCTCCCACAGGACGAACGCGAGGTCGTCGCCGCGAAGACCGGGGAACAACGCCTCCGCCTGCGCGGGCTCCAGCAACTCGTGCGGGATGTCCAGCGCGGCCAGGACGCCGGCGCTGCGGCTCTCCCACCCGTCCTCACGGTGGGCCAGCCACATGAGCCCGGCCTCCTGGTACAGCTCCTCGCCCGCGCGCTCCTCCAGGTCCCGCCAGCCGTTCCTGGCACGCCACGCCATCCGGGGGTACCAGTCGTCGGAGCCGTGCGCGCAGCGCAGCAGGCGGGTCTCCCCCGCGCTGGCCTGCCGGACGTGCCCCGGCGCGTACTGCTCGACGAGCGTCACCCGCCAGCCCTCGTCCGCCAGGCGCAGCGCCAGCGACGCTCCCCAGATCCCGGCCCCCACCACGATCGCCGACTTCATCGCAGCTCCCTAACGGACAGGGCCTCCGGCCCGCGCATGGTCGCCCCCCACATCGCGCCCCCGCGATCGCGGGGGCGCAGGGGCGCGATAATCGAATCATGATGGCGGCCGAGTCGGCGCAGACGCTGGAACGGGGCCTGCGCCTGCTGCGGCTGCTCGCGGACGCGGGCCGGGGCCGCACGCCCACGGAGCTGGCGCAGGAGCTCGGCCTGAGCCGCCCGGTCGTCTACCGCCTGCTGACGACCCTGCAGGCGGAGGGCTTCGCCCACCGCGATGCCGAGGGCCGGGTCCACCTCGGCTTCGGCGTGCTCGTGCTGGCCCAGGCCGTCCAGCCGCTGATGCGCGCCGCCGCGCTCCCGGCGCTGCGCTCCCTCGCCGAACGGGCCGGGGCGACGGCGCACCTCACCGTGGCCGAGGGCGATGAGGGGCTGGCGGTGGCGGTGGTCGAGCCCTCGTGGACCGACTTCCACGTGGCGTACCGGGAGGGCTCGCGGCATCCCCTCACGCGTGGCGCGGCCGGGCTGGCTCTGCTCGCGCTCCGCTCGGGAGCCGGCGGGTCGCCGCTGCGGACGAGCAGCGGGCAGCTCCAGGAGGGCGCGCAGGGCATCGCCGCGCCGGTCCGCGGGCTCGCGTGGCTGGAGGCGTCGGTCGGGGTCGTGAGCTTCACCGACCTGGACGCAGAAAGGGTGGGGCCGCTCGTCCTCGACGCCGCCGACCAGCTCGCCCACGCCCTGTCCCAGCCGTCCGGCGCCTGATCTTCCGCCGCTTCGGGTCCGCCTGAATCCTCCGCCGATCCAGGCCGCCTGATCACCATGCCGCGTCACGGCCTCCGCCCGACCGGCGCCTCACTGCCGTCCGGACCCCGGTTATGGGACGGCCCGTTTGACATCGACCGCTCGGAGTCGGATCGTCGTACATATAGAGGACACTGTCGTCCGTTAATCGGACACATGGAGGTTGGCCATGCCGTACTACCGCGTCGTCGGAGAGGTCCCGCGCAAGCGCCACGTGCAGTTCCGCCGGCCCGACGGCGGCCTCTACAAGGAGGAGTTGATGGGCGAGGAGGGCTTCTCCTCGGACTCGTCCCTCCTCTATCACCGCCACGCGCCCACGGCGATCGTCAAGGCGGAGTCGGTCGACGCCGGAACGGCGCGGCTGACCCCGAACCTGCCGCTCTCGCCGCGCCACTTCCGCACACAGGACCTGCCTGCCGGCGGTGACCTCGTCTCCGGGCGGATGCCGCTGGCCGGCAACACCGACGTGCGCATCTCGTACGTCGCCACCGGCGCGCCCAGTGAGCTCTACCGCGACTCGATGGGCGACGAGTGCGTGTACATCGCGAGCGGCCGGGCCAGGTTCGAGTCCGCGTACGGCGCGCTCGACGTGGGCGAGGGCGACTACGTCGTGATCCCGACCGGCACGATCCACCGCTGGGTCCCGGAGGGAAGGATGACCGCGCTGGTCATCGAGGCCGCCGGGCACATCAGGCCGCCCCGGCGTTACCTGTCCCAGCACGGCCAGTTCCTTGAGCACGCGCCGTACTGCGAGCGCGACCTGCGCGCCCCCGCCGAGCCGCTGCTGGCCGACGGCGAGGAGGTGCCGGTCCTGGTCCGCACGAGAGGCGGGCTGACAAGGCTCACCTACGCGAACCACCCGTTCGACGTCGTCGGCTGGGACGGCTGCCTGTATCCGTACGCCTTCAACATCCACGACTTCGAGCCGATCGTGAAGCGGACCCACGCGCCGCCGCCGGTCCACCAGACGTTCGAGGGGCCGGGATTCGTGATCTGCTCGTTCTGTCCCCGGCCGCTGGACTTCCATCCCGACGCGGTGCCGATCCCGTACAACCACCACAACGTGGACTCCGACGAGTTCATGTTCTACGCGGGCGGCGACTACACGGCGAGGAAGGGCTCCGGCATCGACGTCGGATCGGTCTCGCTCCACCCCGCGGGCTTCACGCACGGCCCGCAGCCGGGCGCGGTGGAGGCCGCCGTCGAGGCCGTACGGCAGGGCCGCACGGACACCAGCGAGATGGCCGTCATGCTGGACACCTTCCGCCCGCTCGACCTCGGCGCGGCGGCACTGGAGTGCGAGGACCCCGCGTACGCCTGGACCTGGGCGGGCCGGGCGTGAACGGCGGCGCGAACCCGGGAGACCTGCCCTACGGCGTGTTCTCCCGGCCCGGGGAGCCCCGGCGCGCCGGGGTCCGGGCCGGCGACCACGTCCTCGACCTGGCGGCGGCCCTGGGAGACGAGGTCTTCTCCGCGCCGAGCCTCAACCCCTTCATGGCGCTGGGCCCCACGGCATGGCGGGAGACGCGCGAGCGCGTACGTGAGGCCGCCGGCCGCGGCGACCATCTGGTCCCGCTCGACCAGGTCACCCTCCATCTGCCGATAGAGGTGGCCGACTACGTCGACTTCTACGCCTCGCTGGAGCACGCGTCGAACCTCGGGCGGATCTTCCGGCCGCGGGAGGAGCCGCTGAAGCCGAACTGGCGGCATCTTCCCGTCGGCTACCACGGACGGGCCGGGACGGTGGTGGTGTCGGGCACGCCGATCAGGCGCCCCCACGGCCAGCGGCCGTCGTTCGGGCCGACGGAGAAGCTGGACATCGAGGCCGAGCTCGGCTTCGTGGTGGGGGTGCCCACGAGGCCCGGCGAGCGGCCCGGCGCGTTCGAGGACCATGTCTTCGGCGTGACCCTCGTCAACGACTGGAGCGCCAGGGACATCCAGGCGTGGGAGTACGTCCCCCTCGGCCCCTTCCTGGGCAAGTCCTTCGCCACGTCGGTCTCGGCGTGGATCACGCCGCTCGACGCGCTGGAGGCCGCCCGGGTCGAGGGCCGGCCGCAGGATCCGAAGCCCGCCGCCTACCTGCGCAGGAGCGCCCGCTGGGGCCTCGACCTCACGTTGCGCGTGGAGCTGAACGGCGAGGTGGTGTCGGAGCCGCCGTACCGGGACATGTACTGGACGCCCGACCAGATGCTCGCCCACATGACGATCAACGGCGCCACCCTGCGCACCGGCGACCTGTTCGCCAGCGGGACGGTCTCGGGAGCGGGCGAGCCTGGCTCGCTCATCGAGCTGACCTGGAACGGGGCCGAGCCGTTCAAAGCGGCCGACGGCCGCGCCAGGACCTTCCTGGAGGATGGCGACACCGTCACCGTCACCGCCACCGCCCCCGGCGGCATCCGCCTGGGCGAGGTCTCGGGGACCGTCCTTCCCGCCACTTAACGTATTTCTGTCGTCACCCATCGCTACTCTGAGGGCTCTCCGAGTAGCGAAGGGCGGGAACGCATGCGGTGGATCGCCTGGGCGACGGCCCTCCTCCTCATGGCCGGCGCTATGGCGGGCAGCCTGGCGGGCTGCGCCGTGCGGGTTCCTCCCGCGCCGCGCATCACGATGTCGCCCGCGCCCGACGCCGTGGCGGCGCCGCCCGACGCCGGGCTTGTGGTCAGGGCCGACGGCGGCAGGCTGACGAGCGTGGTGGCGTTCGCGGGGCGGGATCGGGTGCCCGGGGCGTTCGACCCGTCGCGCACGGTGTGGCGTTCGTCGTGGACTCTCCGCCCGGGCACCGGTTACGTCGTGAACGCCGTCGCGACCGGCTCCCAGGGCGTCACCTCCCGGCTCGCCGCCCGGTTCCGCACTCTCCGCCCGCAACACGCGCTCGCCGTCGCCTCGGTCACGCCGTACGACGGGGAGACGGTGGGGATCGGCATGCCGATCATCGTGACCTTCACCCGGCCCGTGCAGGACCGGGCGGCCGTCGAGCGGGCACTGGAGGTGCGCGGGCCCGGCGAGGGGGCGTGGCACTGGTTCGGCCCCGGCCAGGCCGTCTACCGGACGAGACGGATGTGGCCGGCGAGGAGCGCCGTCGCCTTCACCGCCCACCTCGCGGGTGTCCGCGCCGGCCCCGGCACGTACGGCGCCGCCGACCGGAGCGTGGCGTTCACGGTGGGGCGGGCCATGGTCAGCACGGTGGACACCCGCACCCACCAGATGGTGGTGCGCCAGGACGGCAAGGTGGCCCAGCGGATGGCCATCAGCGCCGGCATGGCCACGACCACGGAGTACACCACGACGAGCGGCGTGCACCTGACCATGGACAAGGGCAACCCGGTCCGCATGATCTCGCCCGGCCGCCAGAAGGGCGACCCGGAGTACTACGACAACCTGATCGACTTCGCCGTGCGGATCTCCAACAGCGGGGAGTACGTCCACGCGATGGGCAACGTGTGGGCGCAGGGCCGGGTCAACCAGAGCCACGGCTGCGTGAACGCCCGGCCGGACCAGGCCCGGTGGTTCTACGAGCACGCGCTGCGCGGCGACCCTGTCGTCGTCACCGGCACCGACCGCCTGCTGGAGCCGCTCAACGGCTGGGGCTTCTGGCAGCTGCCGTGGCCCGCCTGGCTCGACGGCAGCGCACTGCACGGCGACGCCATACGGAGTTAACGTGAGAAGGAGGAACGCAATCCGAGCGTGATTCGTTCATCGCTGTGGAGGCGGCAGTGGATTCCTGGATCGTCTGGCTCATCCTGGCAGCGGCGCTCGGCGTCGCGGAACTCTTCACGCTCACCGCCGCCTTGGGCCTGCTGTCCATCGCGGCCTTCCTCACGGCCGGAGTCGCACTCGTCGGGCTTCCTCCCGCCCTCCAGCTCGCCGTCTTCGTCATCGCCTCCTCCGCCGGGCTCCTCGGGGTCCGCCCGATCGCCCGCCGCCACATCCGCCAGCCGCCGCTCCAGCGTTTCGGCGTCTCCTCACTGGTCGGCAGGCCCGCGTACGTCACGGCTGAGGTGACGGGCCGGGACGGCCGGGTGCGGATCGGCGGCGAGGAGTGGTCGGCGCGCGCCTACGACGAGACCCTCGTCATTCCCACGGGGGCCACGGTCGACGTCATCGAGATCGAGGGCGCCACCGCTCTCGTCTATCCACGGGATTGAGCAGCACCTATATACAGGAGTGAGCATGGACGGAGCCCTTATCGCGGGGATCGTCATCGCCCTGGTCGCGGTCTTCATAGTGCTTCGCGCGGTCCGCATCGTGCCCCAGGCCCGGGCGGGCAACGTGGAGCGGCTCGGCCGGTACTACCGCACGCTCGGCCCCGGCCTGAACTTCGTGATCCCCTTCATCGACCGGGTGCGGCCGCTGATCGACCTGCGTGAACAGGTGGTGTCCTTCAAGCCGCAGCCGGTCATCACCGAGGACAACCTGGTCGTCGACATCGACACGGTCCTGTACTTCCAGGTCACCGACCCGAGGGCCGCGGCGTACGAGATCGCCAACTTCATCCAGGGCGTCGAGCAGCTCACGGTGACGACGCTGCGCAACGTCGTCGGCGGCATGGACCTGGAGAAGACGCTCACCTCCCGCGACACGATCAACAGCCAGCTCCGGGGAGTCCTCGACGAGGCCACCGGCAAGTGGGGCATCCGGGTCAACCGGGTCGAGATCAAGGCGATCGACCCGCCGAAGACCATCAAGGAGGCGATGGAGAAGCAGATGCGCGCCGAGCGGGACAAGCGCGCGGCGATCCTCACCGCCGAGGGCCAGCGGCAGTCGAAGATCCTCACGGCCGAAGGTGAGAAGCAGAGCGCGATCCTTCGCGCCGAGGGCGAGCGGACCGCGCAGATCCTCAAGGCAGAGGGCCAGTCACAGGCGATCGACGAGGTGTTCCAGGCGGTCCACCGCAACGACCCCGACCCGCAGCTGCTCGCCTACCAGTACCTCCAGATGCTCCCCCAGCTCGCCAACGGGCCGGGCAACACGTTCTGGGTGATCCCGAGCGAGGTCACCTCGGCGCTGCAGGGCGTGTCCAAGGCGTTCAGCGAGGCGCTGCCCACCTCTCCCGCCGCCCGCGAGCACGCGGAGCGGTTCGCCGGCGAGCGGCAGCGGGCGGCGGGCGCGAGCGAGGCCGTCGCCGAGGCCCAGCGCGCCGCCGAGGAGGCCAAGGCCACCGCCGACGACAGCGAGATGGGCCCCCGCCGGCTCGCAGGCGGCGGAAGGCAGCTCGGCGCGATCGAAGGCGCCCCGAACACCGCGCCGAACGCCACGCCGAACACCGTGCCGAATGCCATACCGGACGCCGCGGCGAGCGGCGCGGAGCACCACGAACCGCCCACTGAATCCAGCGGGGCCACCGAGGTGACCGACCCCCTCGGCGGGCTGGACGAACGTCAGGATCCGGCGACCGTGACCCGCTCGACGAACCGGCCGTAACGGGCCAGCTCGTCCCTGGTCGGAGCGATCACGAGGTCCTCACCGACCTGCGTGATGCCGGCGCGCAGGGCCTTCGCGGCCCCGCGCGCCCGGCGGCGGCCGCCCAGCCACGCCACCACGCGGCACAACGCCGCCAGCAGCAGGCCCGCCATCGCGCCGCCCACGAGCAGCACCGTGGGCCACGGCACCCTGCCGAGCGTCGGCGTCAGCGGCTCCGGCAGCAGCAGGGAGCGGAGCGCGAACAGCGCGAGAAGCCAGAGCCCGCCGGCCACCATGGCGGCGACGGTCAGCCATTGCAGCGTCCCCGCCGCGCGCCACCACCGGGGTGCGCGCGAGGCGCCGAGCGAGCCGCTCGCGACCGTGCGGTCCAGCGCGCCGGTCAGCTCGCCCTCCCGTGACCGGGCCGCGTGCCGTACGGCCGTCGCCCACGGCTCGGGCACGCCGGCCGACGCGGCCGCCCCGACGTCCCGCAGGGCCGTCTCGACAGCCGAGATCTGTACGGCCGACGCCTTGGGCAGCGACGTGTGCCCGCCGCCCCGGGACAGGTGGAGCCGGCGCAGCGGGTCGGGCCGCAGGCGGCGCAGCCACCGGGTGACCGGCCATCCCGTCGCCGCGACCGACCGGTGCCGGTGCGCCTTGGCCACCGCCTCGACCACCAGCGGCACCCCCGCCGCCTGCTCCAGCGCCCGCGCGAGCGGCCGGCCCATGGTCACCTCCGGCAGGGTGGCCTCCCCCGGCACGCCTGCCGACCTCGGCGCGCCCTGCACCCCCTGCACCCCCTGCACCCCCTGCGCCCCCGGCGCCTCCGGGGGCGACGTGCCCGGCCAGAGGCCGGATGCCGCCGCGGCGACGTCGGCCGCGAGCCGTGACGCCCAGGCCTGGCGGCGCGAGACCTGGCGGTCGAGCAGCGCCCGCAACTCGGGCACGCCCTTCCCGGTCCGTGCGGAGACGCCGATGAGCGGCACGCCCTCCAGCCCGTCGGCGGCGAGCAGCCCGCGCAGGTCGTCGAGGCAGCGCTCGACCGCCCGGTCCGGCAGCCGGTCGACCTGGTTCAGCACGACCACCATGACGTCGCCGTGGCGGGCGAGCGGGCGCAGGTAGCGGTCGTGCACGGCGGCGTCGGCGTACTTCTGCGGGTCCAGCACCCACACCAGCAGGTCGACGACGGCCACCAGCCGGTCGACCTCCAGCCGGTGGGACAGCTCGATGGAGTCGTGGTCGGGCAGGTCGAGCAGGATCAGCCCGTGCTCGGGATCCGGGCCGTCCGCCGCCGCCGCGACGTTGTGGCGCAGAGGGACGTCGAGCCAGTCGAGCAACGGTCCGGCGCCGTCCGGCCCCCACAGCGCGGCCTGCGCCTTGGAGGTGGTCGGCCGGGTCACCCCCACGGTGGCCAGCTCGGTGCCCGACAAGGCGTTGAACAGCGACGACTTCCCGCTGCCCGTCGCCCCGGCGAGGGCCACGGCGGTGTGGTCCACGGACAGGCCGCGCCGTACTCCCGCCTGGGCGACGACGGCGCGGGTCCGGTCGACCGCGACCTGGTCGAGCCGCCCCTCCGCCAGGTCGGCCGCCTCGGCGAGCGCGGCGAGCCGGTCGTCCAGCGGCACCCCCGCCTTCCTGCGCAGGAGCTTCACAGCTCGCCCCTTTCCGCTACGGCCTTGGCGGCGTCCCTCAGCAGGGCGGCGGTGTCGTCGGCGGGGCCGAGACCGTCGAGTAGCGAGGTGAAGCGCGCACGCTCCTCGTCGAGCAACTCCCGGACCCGGCGGCGCAGGTCGTCGCGCGCCTCCTGGGTCAGCGTACGGACGGCCTGGTCGCCGAAGACGGCCTCCAGGAGCTTCTGGCTGAGCACGCCGGTGCCGCCCGCGATGCCCAGCTCGATGCCGGTGATCCCTCCCGTGGAGGCGAACACGGCGAGCATCAGCAGCACGCCGAGGCTGTTGACGCCGAACGACGCGGCCCGCGCCAGCGTCCGCCGGTCGGCCCCCTCGGACCTGACCAGGTCGAGCACGAACCCCTGCCAGGACCGTACGGCCTCACGCGCCCGCGCCTGGAGCTCGGGAGAGGCGCGGCCGAGCCGGCCCGACACGGCCACGCCGGAGCGTTCGAGCAGGTCTCGCCCCGCCGGAAGGACGAGCCACGACTCCACGGCACGCTCGGCGGCGCCGTCGGCTGTTGCGCGGATCAGCGACTCGACGCCTGTCTCCAGCGCCACCCGCAGCTCCCGGTCCGGGGCCGGGCGGCCGCGGAAGACCGCGGTGATCCGGTCGCGCAGCCATCCGATGCGCGACTCCAGCGAGCGCATGAGGTCGCCGGTGCCGACGAAGTCCTGCCAGCGGGCCAGCACCTCGCCGCGCAGGAGCCTGCCGTCCCGCATGCCCTCGTCGAATGACGACATGCCCAGCTCGTACGCCTTGTCGGCGACGTCGCGCAGCTCGGCGATGCCGTCCCGCTGCCGGTCGATCCGGCCGGCCAGGTCGGGCACCCGGGTCGCGAGGCTGTCGAGCGCCCCGGTGAGGGTCTGCCGTACGACGCCCGCGCGTGCCTTGGCGTCCACCGACAGCGTGGCGAGCCATGTGGCGATCGGCTGCACGACGGCGGCGGGCAGCCGGGCCCGCTCCGAGGGGAGCTCCAGCTCGGGGACGGTGAACAGCGGCGTGCCCGCCAGGCCGTTCTCCTTGAGCAGCCGGACCAGGTCGGCGACCACGGGGTCGCGGGCCTCGGCCGGCACCCGCTGCAGGATGACCGCGAGCGCCGTGCTCCGCTCCCGGGCGAGGCGCAGGAAGCCCCACGGCACCTCGTCGGCGTACCGGGAGGCGGTGGTGACGAACAGCCACAGGTCGGCGGCGGCGAGCAGTTGCGCGGCCAGCTCGCGGTTGGCGGTGACCACCGAGTCGATGTCGGGGGCGTCGAGCAGCGCCAGGCCGGGGGGCAGGCTGTCGGCGGTCGCGACCTTCAGCGTGCCCGGCTCGCCGCGGCCTCCCCCCGTGACCCTCGCCAGCCCAGGAAGGATCTTGGTGGAGGTGAACCACGCCGAGTCGGCCGGGTTCGCGACCAGCGTCGGGGCCAGCGTGGTCGGCCGCAGCACGCCCGGCTCGGCCACCGTGGCCCCGACGAGCGAGTTGACGAGGGTGGACTTCCCCGCCCCGGTGGAGCCGCCGACGACGGCGAGCAACGGCGCGTCGATCGCGGCGAGCCGGGGCAGCAGGTAGTCGTCGAGCTGCCCGCTCAGCTCCTTGAGGGCGCGGCGATCAGCCGCGACGTCACCGATGGCCAGGGGGAACAGATCCTGGCCGAGGTGACGCCGCAGAGCCTGCAGGGCCGCCAGCAGCCCGTCGTTCCCCGGCATACCCAACGACCTTCCCGCAGGAGGCCCCTCGAATCAGGCACCGGGCACCGACACGCCCGTCAGCCGGTGGGCGCGGGCGTGGACGCGGGGAGGAGCACCCGGCACTTCTCCAACGCCTTGGCCACCTTGGGGTCGCCGCGGTCGATGTCCCTCATCCCCGCTCCCTGCGCCAGCTCGGCCCCGTTGTCCTTCATGCAGGTACGGAAGGCCTGCAGGGCGTTCGGGTCCGCCCCACGGCCGTTCCCGCGGCCGAAGGCGCCCTGCGGCATGAGGGAGCGGCACGCCTCGAAGGCCTTGCCCATCTCACCGGACGGCGACGGGAAGCCGCCGGGCCCCCGGCTGGGGCGTCCGCTCGGCCACGCACTCGGCCGTCCGCTGGGCCATCCGCCCGGACGCCCGCTGGGGCGTCCGGTGGGGCGTCCGGTGGGCATGGTGACACCGTTCTTGCGCAGGCACTCGGTGAACGCCGCGCGGGAGTCCCCGCCGGCGCCGGAGCCCGTGCCCGCCGTGGGAGTACCGCCGGCGCCGCTCGCCGAGGTGTCGCCTCCGCCACATCCGGTGATCGAGACGGCCAAAGCCACGAGGGCCGCGGCGTACAGGTGGCGCATGGGATCGACCTAACCTTTCGTTACGGGCGGGCACGTGGGCAGGCGTACGCGGAACACCGCGCCGCCGCCGGGCCCGCTCTCAGCCGTGATGGTGCCGCCGTGGGCATGGACGAGGGCGGCGGCGATGGACAGCCCCAGCCCCGTGCCGCCCGAGTCGGCCCTGCTGCGGGCCGGATCGGCGCGGTAGAACCGTTCGAAGATCCTTTCGGCGTCTTCCGGCCGCAGCCCCGAGCCGTCGTCGGCCACCTCGATCACCGCGTCGGGGCGGAGCCCCGGCTTGAGGCCCACACCGACCCGGAAGGCGGTGCCCTCCGGGGTGTGCCGCAGGGCGTTGCCGACGAGGTTGCCGACGACCTGGCGAAGCCGGGCCTCGTCGCCGACGACCCGCACCGGCCGGTCGGACCCGTCCAGCCGGTGCAGGTCGATCTCCCGGTCGGGGGCGAGCATCTGAGCGTCGAGCACGACCCCGGCCACCAGGCTGAGCAGGTCGACCGGGCGGCGCTCGAGCGGCCGCTGCTGGTCCAGGCGGGCGAGCAGCAGCAGGTCGTCGACGAGCAGGCCCATCCGGACGGCCTCGTCCTCGATCCGGCGCAGCAGCCGCCCGGGGTCCTGCGAGCCCTCCTGCCGGTACAGCTCGGCGAAGCCGCGGATCGAGGTGAGCGGCGTGCGCAACTCGTGGGAGGCGTCCGCCATGAAGCGGCGCATCCGCTCCTGCGACGCCTCCCGGTCCCGGAAGGCCGCCTCGATCTGCGAGAGCATGCCGTTGATGGCCCGGCCGAGCCGGCCCATCTCGGTACGCGGATGCCGGAGCGGGACGCGCCGCGACAGGTCGCCCGCGGCGATCGCCCCGGCCGTCCGCTCGATCTCGCCCAGCGGGCGCAGGCTCCGCCGTACGAGCGCGAAACAGGCGACCGCGAGCGCGGCGAGCACGCCGAACCCGACCCCCGACACGATGAAGGCGAGCCGGGAGACGATGCGGTCGATGTCGTCGAGGTTGATCGCCGCGACGCGGAAGCCGCCGGCGCGGCTCCGTACGGCGATCGCCCGCCACAGGGTCCCCGAAGGAGCCTCCACGGTGAACAGCCACGGGTGTGTGCGATCGGAGGGTCTGGGCAGCGCGGGCAGCTCGCCGTTCGGGGGCTCCTGGATGACCCGGACCACCGCGCCGTTCGCGTCGACGTCCGCGACGTAGAAGAAGCCGAAAAGCCGCGGCGGCCCGGCCTCCTGCTCGCGAGGCCATGGCATGTCCGGCATGTCCGGCAGCCGCTCGCCGATCGCGAGGAGCTGGGTGTCGACCCGTTCGACGAGGTAGCCACGCAGGAGATGGACCGCGAAGCCGCCCGTCAGCGTGACGGCCAGGGCCACCACCAGCAGCGTCCCCCCGACGAGCCGCAGCCACAGCGGGGTCCGGGCGGCGCGTCGTCTCAGCTCACCGGCGCGGAGCACGGAGAACATAGCCGACGCCGCGGAGCGTGTGGATGAGCTTCGGCTCCGTCGTGTCGACCTTCCGCCTGAGGTAGGAGACGTACGACTCGACCACGTTGCGGTCGCCGCCGAAGTCGTAATGCCACACGTGGTCGAGGATCTGGGCCTTCGAGAGCACCCGGCCCTGGTTGACCATGAAGTAGTGGAGCAGCTTGAACTCCGTCGGCGACAGCCGCACCGGAGTGCCGGCCCGCCACACCTCGTGGGAGTCCTCGTCCATCTCCAGGTCGGCGACCTGCAGCCGCGACGGAAGGGCGTCGCCGCCGCGGGTGCGGCGCAGCACCGCGCGGATCCGCGCCAGCACCTCCTCCAGGCTGAACGGCTTGGTGACGTAGTCGTCCCCCCGCGTCAGCCCGCTGATCTTGTCCTCGGTGGCGTCCCTCGCGGTGAGGAACAGGACGGGGATCCGCCGGCCGGCGGCGCGCAGCCGGTCGGACACGGCGAAGCCGTCCATGTCGGGAAGCATCACGTCGAGCACGATCAGGTCGGGCCGCAGCCGCTCGGCCACCTGCACGGCCTCCCGGCCGTCCGCGGCGGTCATGACCTCGAATCCGGCGTACCGCAGGCTGGCCGACAGCAACTCTCTGATGTTCGGCTCGTCGTCGACGACGAGCAGCCGGCCTTCGGCTGTCATGATCCCTGCCTCCCGCCGCCCATGGCCGAGCCCTGGGTGACCGACGTGGCGTTCACCGTCCCGTCGGCGCCCTTGGGGCCGCTGACCGTCACGAACCCGCCGGCCGCCAGGTCGGCGACCTTGCCGGGCTTGGCGACCTGCACCTTGGTGTCGCCACTGGTCTTCACGGTGACCAGGGCGCCGGCGAACGTCTGGACGTAGATCTTGTCGCCGTCCACCAGCTTGACGGTGCCGACGGTGACGTTGCCTCCCGCGCCGCCACCGGCGCCGGCCCCACCTCCGGCGCCGCCGCCGCCGCCACCGGCGCCCCCGGCCCCGCGCGCGCCGCCCGGAGCGCCCGCACCCTGCCCGCCGCCGAAGCCCCCGAACCCGCCTCCGCCGAACCCGCCGTTGCGCGCCGCCGTCAGTCGGCTCGTGTCGCCGCCGAACAGCTTGTGGGCCTGGATGCCGAGGAGCAGCCCGGCCACCAGCAGGACGCCCCCGCTCAGCGCCAGCGTCAGCCTCGACGCCCTCGCGCGCGGCGGGTTCGCGGCCAGCACGGACTGCAGGTC
The DNA here is from genome assembly GCF_040802045.1 of Microbispora sp. NPDC049125. Lineage (NCBI taxonomy): Bacteria > Bacillati > Actinomycetota > Actinomycetes > Streptosporangiales > Streptosporangiaceae > Microbispora > Microbispora sp. NPDC049125. The sequence continues at coordinate 52,808 of NZ_JBEZDW010000029.1, forward strand.
GTCGTCGAACGGCGATGTCTCCAGCGGAGACTCGATCCCGTGCCTGCTCACATTCGTCTCCCTGGCTTTCACTCGAAGGCTTTCACTCGAAGCGGAGAGCTTCGATCGGCCGCAGCTTCGCGGCGCGGTTGGCGGGGTAGCTGCCGAAGAACAGCCCGATGGCGATGGACACGCCGAGGGCCAGCACGATCGACGTGGGGACGATCACCGGCTCCACTCCCGCGATGGTGAACTGGGCGCCCAGGACGGCGATCAGCACGCCCAGCAGGCCGCCCACGAGGCTGAGCATCGTCGCCTCGGCGAGGAACTGGCCGAGGATGGCGCCCTTCGGCGCCCCGATCGCCTTGCGAATGCCGATCTCCCGGGTCCGCTCGGTGACCGTGACGAGCATGATGTTGGTGATCCCGATGCCGCCCACGAGGAGGCTGATCGCGGCCACCGCGCCGAGCAGCACCGTGAACGTGCCGGTCGCGGCGCTCACGGTCTCCTGGAGCGTGGCCTGGTTGAGGATGCGGTAGTCGGCGGCCGCCGCGCCGGTGATGCCGTGCCTGGCGTTGAGGATCTCGGTCACCTCGCTCTGCGCGGCGTCGACGGTCTCGGCGCTCTTGGCCTGCACGAGGATCTGCCCGAGCGGGCCGAAGCCCGTCAGGCTCTGCTGTACGGCGGGCAGCGGGGCGATCGCCACGTCGTCGGCGTCCTGGAAGCCGGTCGAGCCGGCCTCCTTGAGCACTCCGACCACGGTGAACGGCACGCCGGACACGGTGATCTGCCTGCCCACGGGGTCGACCGTGCCGAACAGGTCCTCCGCCACGGTGTGCCCGATCACGACGACCTTCCTGGCCGCCATGACGTCGTCGTTGAAGAAGTAGGTGCCCTTGACGACGGGCTTGTTCGACGCCTCGAAGTAGCTGGGATAGGTGCCGACCAGCTGGCTGATCGAGTGGCTCGCGCCCTCATACGTCGCGGTCTGGGACTGGGCCGTCACCACCGGCGAGACGCTTTTCACCGAGGGGGCGCCGGTGGCGTCGGCGAGCGCCCTGGCGTCCTCGACGGTCAGGTCCTTGGCCTGCGTGCGGGGGCCGGTGTTCTGCTGCGCGCCGCCTCCACCACCACGTCCACCACCACCGCCCCCGCCGCCGCCGAAGATCCGGGCGAACCCGCCTCCGCCACCGCCTCCGCCTCCGGAGGTCGAGGGCATGACCGTCAGGGAGTTGGCGCCGAGCCGCTGGATGTTCTGCTGGATCTGCTGCGACGACCCCTGGCCGACGGCGACCAGCAGGATCACCGCCGCGACGCCGATCAGGATGCCGAGCATGGTCAGGCCGCTGCGCATCTTGTTGGCGGCCAGCCCTCGCAGGGCGAACCGCAGGACCTCGACGGTGCTCACAACGCCACCTCGGCGAACCGGGGCGGCAGGCCGCTGACGGGCGACATGCGGGCGTCCTCGATGATCTGGCCGTCCAGGAGGCGGATGACCCGCTTGGCGTGCGAGGCGACCTCCTCCTCGTGGGTGATGACGACGATGGTCCGGCCGCTCACGCTGAGACGGTCGAAGATGGTCATGATGTCCTCGCTGGACTTGCTGTCGAGTGCTCCCGTGGGCTCGTCGGCGAGCAGCAGCGTCGGCGCGGTGACGAGGGCCCTCGCCACCGCCACCCGCTGCTGCTGCCCGCCCGACAGCTCGTTGGGCTGGTGCCCGACCCGGTCGGCGAGCCCGACCCGGTCGAGCGCGGCGAGCGCGCGGCTGCGCCGCTCCGCCGGCTTGACCCCGCCGTACGCCAGGGGAAGCTCCACGTTGGCGAGGGCGCTCATCCGGGGGATCAGGTTGAACGACTGGAAGACGAACCCGAGCTTGCGGTTGCGTACGATCGCCAGCCGCACGTCGTCGAGCGCGCCGACGTCGGTGCCGTCGAGGAGGTAGCGCCCCGAGGACGGCACGTCGAGGCAGCCGATGATGTTCATCAGCGTCGACTTGCCCGATCCGGACGCCCCCATGATCGCCACGTAGTCGCCGGGGTCGACCGACAGCGTGACGCCGCGCAGGGCGTGGACCACCGTCTCGCCCTCTCCGTAGACCTTGGTGACCTGCCGGATGTCGAGGACCGGCGCCGGGCCGCCCGTCATCGGGCTCCCCCTCCCCCGCCGCCGCCGAAGCCGCGGCCGAGTCCGCCGCCGCCACCGCCGGCTGGGATCGGGAAGCCGCCGGCGCCGCCCGTGCCGCCGGTCGTCTGCGGCCGCACCACCTGGTCGCCCTCCTGGAGGCCCGAGGTGATCTCGGTGGTCGAGTCGCCCTTGAGGCCGACCTCCACGCGCCGTACGACCTGCCTGCCGTTCTGCAGGACGGTGACCGTGTTCTGCCCGCCCGCCGTCGTGACCGCGCTGCCGGCCACGGTGAGCACATCCTCGGCACGGCCGACGACCACCTGGACCGAGGTCGTCTGCCCCAGCCGTACGGTCTGCGGGACACCGCTCAGCGAGATGGTCACGGCGTACTGGACGACGTTGTTGCTGGTCTGCGCCTGCGGGTCGATCGTGGTGACCTTGCCCGTCGCGGTCACGCCGGGAAGGGCGTCGAAGGAGACCGTGGCCGCCTGCCCGACCTTCAGCCGGGTCACGTCGGCCTCGGTGAAGTTCCCGACCACCTGCAACCGGGCGGGGTCGGCCAGATCGATGAAGCCGCCGGTGGAGCCGGTGTTCGCGCTGGACGACGAGGCGGCAGAGGCTCCTGAGGAGCCTCCGGAGCCCCCCTGCGAACCGGTGCCGGATCCGGTCGGCGACCCGGACCCCGAGCCGCCCGAGGAGCCGCCCTCGCTGCCGTTCACCGCGGTGACGATGCCGGCGAAGGGAGCCTTGATGACGGTCCCGGCGAGAGTCCGCTTGGCGGCCCGGTAGGCGTTGCGCGCACTGATGTACTGCGAGTAGCCGGAGGGGGTGGAGGTGTCCTCGTCCTCGGCGGCGTCGTAACTCGCCTTGGCCGCTTCGAGACTCTCTTCGGCGGCGGTGTCGTCGAGGCGGGCGAGCACCTGGCCCTTCTTCACCTTGTCGCCCGCTTCGACATGGATGGTCTCGACCGTGCCGCTCGCCCCGAAGTCGAGGGCCCGCGTACGCGCGCTCTCGACCGCGCCGGACGCGGACACCGAGGCCAGCACCGTCCCGCGGGTGACGCGGATGGTCGTGGGCGACGAGCCGGTCGATGAGTCGTCGCCCAGGGACGCCCAGGCCGCGGCGATCCCGCCGAGCAGCAACACCACCAAGGCGCCGTTGATGATCAGCGCTCTGCGCTTCGTCGACAGCTTCACGACCCCGGAGACTGGCAAACCCCGCTTCGGGCAACCTCGGCCGACCCTGAGGATTTGCTGACAGTCGCATTTACAGAAAACTCTCAGGTACGACCAAGCCGGCGGTGACGTGGCTTCAGCAGGATGGCCGCCATGAGATCGACCACTACGCTCCGTGTGGGAGGGCCGGCACTGGCCGGGATCGTCCTCGCGGGCAGCGCCATGGTTTACGCCGCCCACGGTGACTCCCCCGCGGCAGAGCGGGTTTCGCTCGCCTCGGCCACGGTCGGGACCGTGACGGCGTACGTCTCCGCCGCGGGCACGACCGTGGACAACGGGACGCGCGACCTGGCCTTCGGAGCGGAGGGGACGGTCCAGAAGCTCTACGTGAAGGCGGGCGACAAGGTCCGCAAGGGAGCGGTCCTCGCCCGGATCGACGACACCATCGCCCGCGAGGACTACGACGCGGCGAAGGCGGCCCTGGCGGCGGCCAAGGACACCCTGGAGAAGGTCCAGAACGGCACCTACGTGAGCGCGACGGCCACCTCGGGCGGCACGGGCGGCGCGGGCGGCACCGGGGGCGGAGCCCACGGCGGCGGTGGGAGCGGCGGCACATCTGGAGCCGGCGGTTCCGGGACTGGCGGTTCCGGGACTGGGGCAAGGGCTGAAGGTTCTGGAGCCGGTGGGTCCGGTGCCGGGGGCTCGGGTGCCGGGGGCGGGACAGGGTCCAGTTGCCCGACGTCGAAGCCGACACCGGCCGTCTCCCCGACCGGCGGCGCCCCCACCGGAGCGGCTCCCACCGGTACGCCTTCCACCGGGGGCGCCCCTACCGGCGCTGGAACGGTGGCTGGCGATGCCATGGGAGCGACGGCCGTCTCGCTCGCGCTTTACGAAGAGGGCGGCAAGAAGACGTCCGGCCCTTCACCCAGCCCCTCCCCCAAGCCGACGCACAGCCCTCGCCCCAGCGCGCCCCACAAGCCACACCCCACCCCGGCGCACAGCCCCGCTCCCACGCACGCTCCTCGTCCCACTCCCACACACGCTCCCACGCACGCTCACGGTGCGAAGCCGGCCCCCGAGCCTCACGTGACCGTCAGCATCTCGGTGCCTCCGACGGCCACACCCCCGGCTTCTCCGCATCCGACCCAGTCTCCCAGCGGCCGCCCCACCACGGGCTGCCCCGGGGGGACCGGACAAGGCGGTAACGGGCAAGGCCAGGGCGGTCAAGGCGGTCAAGGCGGTCAGGGCGGTCAGGGCGGCGGCGCGGGCGGTGGACCCGGCGGCGGAGGCGGCTTCACCGGCGGCGGTCGCGCAGGCGGAGGCGGCTTCACCGGTGGAGGCGGTGGCGGTGCAGGTGGCGGCGGCGCCCAGCTCACGGAGGCCCAGGCCGAGGCCTCGGTCAGCGAGGCCACGACCGACTACGCCGACGCCAAGGAGGCCCTCGCCGGTGTGACGATCAAGGCGCCCTCCACCGGCACGATCCTGTCGGTGGCCGGAACCGTCGGGACCCGCTACACGAGCGGCGCCTTCATCACCCTGGGAGACCTCGACGACCTCCAGGTGGAGGCGATGTTCACCCAGTCGGACGTCGGCGCCCTCAAAGTCGGCCAGAAGGCGTCGGTCTCGGTGGTCACCAGCCCGGGTCAGGAGTTCGCGGGGAAGGTCGCCCACATCGACCCCACCGCGACGACCAGCAACCGCCTGGTCCGCTACGGCGTGACGATCACCCTGGACAGCCGGCCCGCCCGGCTGCTGCTGGGGCAGACCGCGACCGTGCGGGTGACGACCGGTGAGGCGGCCCAGGCCGTCGCCGTCCCGGTGCAGGCCGTACGGACGCTCGCCAACGGCACCACGGCGGTCACGGTCATGGACGGCGGGCGGCAGGTCCAGCGCCCGGTGAAGGTCGGCGTACGCGGCGACCGGTACGCCGAGATCCTCAGCGGACTGTCCCAAGGCGACCAGATCGTGCTCCCGGCGAGCGCCACCACGGGCGGCTTTCCCGACGACGGTTTCCCCGCCGGGGTGTGATCAGCGGGGTGTGATCAGCGGAGTGTGATCACCCGGACCGGCATGACACCGCGATCCGCGCCCGGCTCCCGCGCCGGAGTCGCCATGGCGGAAGACGGGCTCACTCGCGAGGCGATGCCCGCACGCGGGAAGATCGCCTCGCGGCCGGGCGTAACGGGTTCGGGGCGATCGTGTCACGAGTCGCGATCGCGGACTGCGCACAAGATCGCATGAGGCGTACCGTCGGGGCATGCGTCGATGGCTCAGCGCGGCTCTCGCCGGTGTGCTCCTGGCGGGCGTCACGGGCTGCACCGTCGAGACGAACGGAGACACCGGAATCAGCGTGGACGCCGCCGGTCGTCTCGTCGTGGTCCTCGCCTGGTGTGGGGCCGCCCCGGACGGGGTGACCATCTACCACAACCGGCTGTCCCCAGGCCCCTCGGATGAGCCCAGCGTGAGCGACGCCAGCTACGACGCGCAGGCGCTGACGGGCCAGACCGCCTCGTTCCAGCCGGATGCGCCGTCGGGTGGCTGGACGCTTTCACGAGGACGCTTCAGGCCGGATCCGTCAATCACCTATCTGGCCTACGGCTGGTCGAACGACAACACGCACTCGACCCTTCACGTGCAGTTCGACGTCGCGGACCTCGCGACGCTGCGGCCCGGCAGCGTACTCAGGGGGGTCGGCACAGTGGTGTCGCAGGAGGAGTTCGACCGGAAAGGACAGAGTCAGGAGAACTGCCGGTGAACAGGCGGACGGGCCGGACGGCCGACGAGCGCGCGGAGCGCGACGACGGCTCACTCATGGTTCCGGTGCACGTCGACACCCCTGAGGGGCTCGTACGCCGACGGTCACCGTTCACCTCGTAGCCCTCGTCGCTCGGACCGCTTCAGGGCAGCGCCTCGGGGGCCAGGGGCAGCACGACCCGGAAGGCGGCCCCCGCGCCCGGCTCCGACCGCACGTCCACGGTCCCCCCGTGGGCCCGGACCAGCGAGTCCACGATCGCCAGCCCGAGGCCCGTGCCGCCCGAGGGACGCGTCCTTGACGGGTCGGCCCGATAGAACCGCTCGAACACCCGGCCGGCCTGCTCCGGGGTGAGCCCCGGGCCCTTGTCCGCGACCTCGATGAAGGCCTGTTCCTGCGCGTTGCCCACCCTGACCGTGATCGGGGTGCCCTCGGGGGTGTGGGTCGTCGCGTTGTTCATCAGATTTCCCACGACCTGCCGCAGCCGCACCTCGTCTCCCGAGACGATCAGCGCCGCGTCCCCCTCCACCTCCAGCGAGACGACCCGGCCGGGGCAGAGGGTTCGCGCGTCGTGCACCGCGTCCGCCGCGAGGGCGAGCAGGTCCACGGGCTGCTGGACCAACGGGCGCTGCTGGTCGAGGCGGGCGAGCAGCAGCAGGTCGTCGACGAGCAGGCCCATGCGGGCGGCCTCGCTCTCGATCCGCCCCATCAACCGGATGGAGTCGGCGTCCGGCACCTGCCGGTGGAACTCGGCGAACCCCCGGATCGACGTCAGCGGGGTGCGCAGCTCGTGTGAGGCGTCGGCGACGAACCGACGCATCCTCGCCTCCGACTCGCGCGCCGCCGCCTCCGACGCGGCCCGGGCCTCGAACGCGGCCTCGATCTGCGCCAGCATGCCGTTGAGCGAGCGGGCCAGCCGCCCGACCTCCGTACGGGGGTCGCGGTCGGGCACGCGACTGCCCAGGTGGCCCCGGGCGATGGCCTCGGCGGTCTCCTCGATCTCCGACAGCGGCCGCAGGCTCCGCCGTACGATGACGACGCCGACGACGGCGAGCACGGCCATCACGACGCCGCCGCCCAGCAGCTCGATGAGGGCGAGCCGCGTGGTGATCTGCCCGACGGACGCCATGTCGACCGCCACGACCACGGAGCCGAAGCCGTCGATCGGGACGACCCGGGCCCGCCACAGCCCTTCGCCGGAGACCGCCGCCACGGTCCGCGGGGTCTGGGAGGTCACCGGCCCCGGGCCTGGCAGGCTCTCCACCCCCATCCCGGCCTGCGCCAAGACCGTCTTGCCGTTCCGGTCGCGGATCTCCACCCGGCCCTCGGGCGGCACCCGCAGCCTGCCGAAGACGGCGGGACCGCGCTGCAGCCGCATGGTGACCTCCCTCGCGGCCATGGCGACCTGCATGTCCACCCGGCTGACCAGGTATCCGCGGAGCACAGACACGCTGGCGACTCCGATGACCGTGAGCGCGACGGCCACCAGCGCGAGCATCGCCGCACTGAGCCGGATCCGCAGTGGCGTGCGCCCGGACACGGCTCAGGCGCCGGCCGGCGGCACCCGCATGACGTACCCGACGCCGCGCAGGGTGTGAATGAGCCGCGGAGGGGTGTTGTCGAGCTTGCGGCGCAGCACCGACACGTACGACTCGACGATCCCGGCGTCGCCGCGGAAGTCGTAGTCCCACACGTGGTCGAGGATCTGCGCCTTGGACAGCACCCGTCCGGCGTTGGCCATGAAGTAGCGCAGCAGCTTGAACTCGGTGGGCGACAGGGGGACGGCCGAGCCCGCCCGCCACACCTCGTGAGACTCCTCGTCGAGCTCGATGTCGGCGAAGGTCAGCCGTGGCGGGGCCGACATCGGGTCGCCCGCCGTACGGCGCAGCACGGCCCGGATCCTGGCGATCATCTCTTCCAGGCTGAACGGCTTGGTCACGTAGTCGTCGCCGCCGAGCGTGAGACCGCGGATCTTGTCCTCGGTGGCGTCCCGCGCGGTGAGGAAGACCACCGGGGTGTGCGTGCCGCCCCCGCGCAGCCGGCGGAGGATGTCGAAGCCGTCCATGTCGGGCAGCATGACGTCGAGCACGATGAGGTCAGGCCGATGACGCTGGGCCGCGGCGACCGCCTCGGTCCCGGTGGAGGCGGTGTGCACCTCGAACCCGGCGTACCGGAGGCTGGCGGCGAGCAGTTCCAGAATGTTCGGCTCGTCCTCGACGACGAGCAGCCGAGCTTCGAGGGTTTCAGCGACCATGGCGGATGCACTCTAGGCGGGTCGGGGTAAGGGAACCGTTAAGGCTATATGTCGGGCGATCGCGAGACTGGAGGTCGCGGCCGGCGACGGGGCGTTGCGTACCAAAATGATCCTACCGTGCGTATCGATGACGAAGTCGTCGAGCAGCCGTCCGTCCCTCCCCACCGCCTGGGCCCGCACTCCGCCTTCCGCTCCGACCAGGTCGCCCGCGGACAGCGCCGGGACGTACCGCCGCGCGGCGGCCACGAAGGCCCGTTTCGTGAGGGAGCCGTAGATCTCCCGGACGCCGGTGCGCCAGTGCTCGGCGGCCATCCTCCGGGTGCCGGGCCAGGCGACGATCTCCCGCAGATCGCGCGGGGAGACCTTCCGCCAGGAGTAGCCCTCCAGCGCCAGGGCCGGCACCGCGTTCGGCCCGACGAGGACGTCGCCGTCGACCCGCCGGGTCAGGTGGACGCCGAGGAAGGGATAGCGGGGGTCGGGCACCGGGTAGATCAGCCCCCGCACGAGGTGGCGGGCGGCCCCGGCCAGCCGGTAGTAGTCCCCTCTGAACGGGACTATCCGGACGTCTCCGGCCGCCCTTGTCATTGCGGCCACCCGGTCGGTCCCCAGACCGGCGCAGGAGATCAGGCCGTCGAACCTGAACCGCGCCCCTCCCGCCACGACCTCCACGCCGCCCGCGGTCTCCCTCATCGCGCGCACGGGGTGCGAGAGCCGTACGGCGCCGCCCGCGGCCTCGACGTCGGCGGCGAGCCGGCGCGCGACGGCGGCGAAGTCCGTGATCGCCGTGTGCGGCGAGTGGACGGCGCCGACCCCCACCGCGCCGGGCTCCACCTCCCGCAGGCCCAGCCCGTCGAGCTCGGCGATCCCGGGCACCTTGTTCTCCCTGGCCCGGTCGGCGATCCGGCGCAGCCCCGCCAGCTCGGCGCGCGTGGAGGCGATGATCAGCTTGCCCACCTCCTGGTACGGCAGGCCGTGCTCGGCGCAGTATTCGCGTAGCAGCGCGACGCCCTCGCGGCACAGATCGGCCTTCAGGGAGCCGGGCGCGTAGTAGACGCCCGCGTGGACCACCCCGCTGTTGTGGCCGGTCTGGTGGGCCGCGACCCGGTCCTCCTTCTCCAGCACGGTCACGTCGGCGCCCTTGCGCGCCATCTCCCGCGCGACCGCGAGGCCCAGGATGCCCGCGCCGACGATCCCGATCCTCATGTCCGTACGGCCGCCGAGCGGCCAGGTGCAGGCGCCATGCCGACATTGTCTCGCAGCGGCCCGCCTTCCCGTCGATCGAACCTGTGTTCGGTATGGTGGAGGTGTGTACGTACCACCCGGCTGGCCGCCTGAGGTGCGGCCGCCCGGCAGCCAGGACTGGGCGATCTCGGCCGCGTCGTGGCTGCTCGACGCCGTGCCGCCCGACTACCGCGCGTACGACGTGCTGCGCCGGCACCCGATCGCGCTGGCCGGGATGGCGCGCCGGCACGTCCGGGCCTCGATCGAGGCCGCCAGGGACGGCTATCGCGGCGCGGCCGTCGACCTGAAGGAGCACCTGCCTCCGCACGCCATCGAGGCCGTGCTCGACGTCTACCGACAGGAGGGCCCCCGGCTGGTGCGGCTGGCGGAGTCGATCGAGCTCGTGGAGCGCGCCCTTCGCGGGGAGCATTTCGTGCCGAGACTCTGAGGTAGGGCCGCGAAACCGGGCATAAGCCATTTAAGGCACCAAAAAGGCACCAGGGGGACGCGATGACCACGGAGAGACCTGGCAAGACGGCCCGAGACGTGATGCACCAGGGGGCGGAGTGCGTGGGCGAGCACGACAGCCTCCGCACGGCCGCGGAGATGATGCGCGACCTGAGCGTCGGCGCACTGCCCATCTGCGGCGACGACGACCGGCTCAAGGGGATCATCACCGACCGCGACATCGTCATCAAATGCTGCGCCGAGGGCAAGGACCTGAACGAGACCACGGCCGGCGAGCTGGCCCGCGGGCTCGTGTGGGTGGACGCGCAGACCAGCGTCGAGGACGCGCTGGTCACCATGGAGGAGCACCAGATCAAGCGCATGCCGGTGATCGAGAATCACCGGATCGTGGGGATGATCAGCGAGGCCGACCTGGCGAAGGAGCTGCCGGACAGCAAGCTCGCCGAGTTCGTCCACCGCATCTACGCGGGGGCGTGACAGGCCGGCAGCCGATCCGGGCGGGCGGACCGCCCGCCCGGACATCCAGCCGCCGGAGCCCGTCTCACCAGAGCGCGCCTCGGCGGAGCACGTCTCGAGCGGAGCACGTCTCGGGCGGAGCACGTCTCGGGCGGAGCACGTCTCGGCTGCGCCGGTGTTCGGCGGCGAAGTGTCAGCGGCCGGTCCGGTACGCGACGACGGCGATGACACCGACCGCGCCGAGCGCGGCGCCCACCCATAACAGCGTCAGCGAGACCGGCACGCCACCGTTGTCCACAGGACGGGTCGCGGAGACGGCCCGGGGGGTCGCGGGCGTGCGAGGCTTCGCGGTGTGATGCTGTGGGGACGGCGAAGGGCGGGCCTCGGCCGGCAGGGGCACCCGGTAAACGGGGCTGCGCCTGCCCTCCGAGCCGGTGAGCAGCGCGGCGCCGTCGCGCGTGTACGTGATCGACTCCGCCTGCTCGAGCGGCGGCATCGTCACGTGGGCGAGAAGCTTCCCGGGAGCCCGGTAGACGGACGCCGAGAAGTAGGTTCTGATCACGAAGCTGGAGCCGTCGGGGGCGTACGCGGCGTCGGTGGCCATGATGGGCGCGGGCCCGACACGACGCAGCACGTTCACCCGGTCCGTCCGCAGCTTGGCGGGGGCCGCGTAGACGGATCCGGAGATCTCCTTCGAGACGATGTAGAGCCGGCCGGTGCGCGGGTCGACCATGACACCCTCGGCGTTGCGACCGCCGTCGGCGTACCGGAAGCGGTAGCGGATGGCCTGCACGGTGGCGTCCGCCATGGTCCTGGGCTCCGGCACCTTGTAGACCGACACGTCCGGCCAGCCGCCGTCGAGGTTGTCGCCGATGTCGGCGATCCAGAGCACGCCCCTGCCGGTGGCCGGGTCCACCGAGGCCGCCATGCCCTCCCAGTCGCGGGCGACGGCGCCGGCGAGTGTGAAGGTGGCGCGGGTGCGCCCGTCCGGCCCCACGGCGAAGACCTGCGGGCCGCCGCCGCTGTCGTTGTGGGTGTAGACGATGCCGTCGTGCGTCGGGGAGACCGCCAACCCGCTCGACTCGGTGACGCGTTCGTCACGGATCTTGAACAGAGGCTTGTCGTCCCCGGCAGTCCGCGATCCGGCCGACGAGCCGGCGCCGAGCATCCTTCCGACACTCGCTGTCGTCCCCGCCGCGCCTGCGGCGCTCGCCACGGCCAGCGGAGTGGCCGAGACAGCGGCGAGGAGTGGCAGGGCCAGCCAGGACACATGCCTCACCCCTGCCCGATTCCCCCGCCCGCTCCCCATGCGGCCATCATCGCGGATGAGGGGCGTCCGCGCGCCGTGCGCCGGGTACCGGAAAGATCCCGGCATGGTCAGGAGCCCGCAAGACATGCCTGGCCGTACAGGCGCGGCCCTGCCGGCACGCGCGATCCCGACGAGCGGCGGCCGTCAGCGGGCGCCCGCCGTCACCCGGTCGTCCCAGTCGATCCGGTAGTCGTGGATCCAGGCCAGCGCGTTCCTCTTCTCCACCTGCTTCATGACCATGGGCAGGGCGAGGTCGCGGAAGTACGCGCCGACGGCTCCCGGCGCCTTGCCGTCGCCATTGCGCTTGCCGTGCCGGACGACCCGCTCCACCCGCTCCCGCCGCAGCCGCTCGAAGGCCGCGAACGCGTCCGCGTTCCCGGGAAGGTCACGCAGGCACATGGCCAGCACCACGGCGTCCTCGATCGCCATGGACGCGCCCTGGCCGGAGGAGGGCGAGGTCGCGTGCGCGGCGTCCCCGACGATCACCATGTTCTCGCTGAACCACTTCGGCACGGTCGGGAAGTCGTAGGTGTTCCAGCCGGGCGCGATGTTCCCGGTCGCGGCGATGATGTCGCGCATCGGACCGGCGTCCCCCTCGAACAGCTCCATCAGCTTCGCGCGCCACCGCTCGGGGGTGATCTTCGCCAGCTCCTCCCGGGCGAGCTCCACACGGCTCGGCGGGTTGGCGAACCACCACACCTCTCCGCTCGGATGGATCAGGTAACCGAAGAAGCACCTCTTACCGAAGATGAAGTAGTAGGCGCCCGGCTTCCCCGGCACCTCGATGCCGTCGGCGAAGCCGCCGGTGTTCAGCAGCCCGACGTACCGGGCGCGCGGCGCCTGGGGGTCGATCAGGGTCCGGGTGCGTGAGTGGAGCCCGTCGGCGCCGATCAGCAGGTCGCCTTCGGCGGAGCTTCCGTCCGCGAAGACCGCGCGGACGCCTCCCGAGGTGGACGACGCGTCGACGAAGCGCTTGCCGTGGTGGATCCGCACACCCCGCCGTACGGCCTCGTCGCGCAGGGCCTTGTAGAGGTCGGCGCGCCGGAGCGAGCGGCTCGGCTGCCGGGTCGAGGCCAGCCACTTGCCGCTCCCGTTGCTCATCTCCATGACGGACGAGTCCATGCCCAGGTCGCAGACGAGATCGTGCAGGTCGAGGACGCGCAGGGCCTCAAGCCCGTTGATCGCGAGCGTGAGGAAGACGCCCACTCCGTCGGACCCACGGTCGTACGCCTCGAAGACGTCACTGTCGATGCCGGCGCGCCGCAACGCCATGGCCGTCACGGGCCCGGCGATGCCTCCGCCAATGATCAAAGCTCTTTTGGTCATGAAATGACTATACATATTATGACTAAAGAAGCGCAAGGCCGTTACGATGAAGGCCATGTCGACGCGGCGTTCCCCTCTGGCCATGGCATTGCTCTCCCTGGTCTGCGAGACGCCCATGCACGCGTACCGGATGCAGCAACTGATCAAGGAGCGGCACAAGGACGACGTGGTCAACGTCGCGCAGCGCAACAGCGTCTACCAGACCATCGAGCGCCTCCTGCGCGACGGGCTCATCGCCGTCCTGGAGACCTCGCGCGAGGAGAACCGGCCGGAGCGGACCGTCTACGAGCCCACCGACGCGGGCCGGGAGACGCTGAGGCAATGGATGCGGACGATGGTGTCCACCCCCGCCCGGGAGTTCCCCGAGTTCCCCGCCGCGCTCGCCTTCCTTCCCGTGCTGGCGCCCGATGAGGCGCTGGAGGCGCTTCAGGAGCGGATCGCCGCCCTGGAGGCCCGGCTTTCCGCGCTCGGCGAGGAGCTGGCCACGACCGCGACGTTCCTCCCGCGTGTCTTCCTCATCGAGACCGAGTACCAGCAGGCCGCGGTCAGCACCGAGCTCGGCTTCGTCCGCGGCCTCGTCGCTGACGTCCGCGCGGGCCACATCGACTGGGACTACCGCCTCTGAGAGGAGATCTCCATGCGGGCCTCCACGCACGCCGACGTGCTTCGCGTGTTCGACAAGATGGCCGATCGGTACGACGGTCAGATGCTGGTCTGGGAGCGGCGGCTGTTCCCGGGGAGCCGCGAGTGGGCCGTCGGCCAGGCCCGCGGGCACGTCGTGGAGATCGGGATCGGCACCGGGCTGAACCTGCCCCTGTACGCCCCCGGCGTCACCGTCATCGGCATCGAGCTGTCCGAGCGCATGCTGAGCCTGGCGAGACGGCGCGCGGAGCAGGCCGGCCTCACCGGCCGGGTGGAGCTGCGCCAGGGCGACGCCGAGCACCTGCCGCTGCCCGGCGGAATCGCCGACACGGTGTTGTCCACCTTCACGATGTGCACGATCCCGGACCCCGCCGCCGCGGCCCGGGAGGCGTACCGCGTGCTGAAGCCCGGAGGCCGGTTCGTGCTGGCCGAGCACGGCCCGTCCGCCAACCCGGTCATCCGTGCGGGAATGCGGCTGGTGGAGCCACTGATGGTACGGCTGGAGGCCGACCACCTGACCCGGGATCCCCGGCCCTTCCTCGAACAGGCGGGCCTCCGGATCGACTCGGTGTCCCGGATGACGCGCGGCATCAGCTTCCGGGTGCTCGCCACCCGGCCGTGACCCGACGTCGCCACGACCGGCCGTCCCGGCCGCGAACAAGGCTGGTCCACGAGGTACTCGCCTGCGTATACTCGTTTACGAGTACCGAGAACGGGGTGACGGCATGGCCAAGCAGCGCAAGGTGAGCAATCTGCTCGGCCTGGCCGTGCTCTCGACCGTCGCCGCCAAGCCGATGCATCCGTACGAGATGGCCTCCCTGATGCGCGAGCGCGGCAAGGACCGGGACATGCCGATCAAGTGGGGCTCGCTCTACACCGTGGTCCGCAACCTCGAAAAGCACGGCTTCCTCGACGTGGCGGAGAGCGTCCGGGACGGCGGGCACCCGGAGCGCACGATCTACCGCATCACCGACGCGGGGCGCGAGGAGCTCGCCGACTGGGTCCGCGAGCTGATCGCGGTGCCCGAGCGGGAGCAGCCGAGGTTCCTGGCCGGGCTCTCCGTGTGGCAGGTCATCGCGCCCGACGAGGTGACGGACCTGCTCCGGCAGCGGCTCGCCCTGCTGGAGAAAGAGATCGACGGGCAGCGGGAGGCGCTGACCGGATACAGGCGCGAGGTGCCACGGTTGTTCCTCGTCGAGGTGGAGTACGAGCTGGCGATCCGCGAGGCGGAGGCGGCCTGGACCCGGTCGCTCCTGGACGAGCTGACCACCGGTTCGTTCCCCGACCTCGCGGCGTGGCGAGCCTGGCACGAGCGGGGCGAGATGCCGCCCGAGGTGGCGGAGCTCGCGGAAAGGGGCGGCGCCCCGGACTGACCCGCTGCGGGCCCCGGCGGAGTGCGGGAACACTTCCGCCGGAGCCCTCATCCTCGAACCGAACCCGCGGAACGGAACCCGGCCACGAGGTGGCAACCGCAAGAATAGCCGGGCTCCTCCCCCTGGGCCGGTTCGGACATGCACGATCCGAAACCGGAGGAATCATGGAGAACACACGTCAATCACAGGCGCCCAAGATGGAGGGCGCCATGGCCCGGTGGTACGCCCGCCAGCGCGGCTCGGCGCCCCAGGTCGCGCAGGTCCGGCGATACGCCGCCCAGATCACCGCCGGCCTGCCGAACGGCGCGGCCATCCTTGAGGTGGCCCCCGGCCCGGGATACCTCGCCGTCGAGATGGCACGGCTCGGGTTCGCGGTGACCGGGCTGGACCTGAGCCGCACGTTCGTGGACATCGCGACCGCCAATGCCCGCCGGGCGGGAGTGGACGTCGACGTCAAGCTGGGTGACGCGGCCGACCTCCCCTTCGACGCCGAGTCGTTCGACCTGATCGTCTGCCAGGCGGCCTTCAAGAACTTCGGGCGGCCGGTCAGAGCCCTGAACGAGATGCACCGGGTGCTGCGCGACGGCGGGACGGCCGTGATCCACGACATGAACAGGGACGCGTCACGTGCCGACATCGACGAGGAAGTCGCGAAGATGGAGCTCAGCCGGCTGAACTCCCTGATGACCAGGATCCCGCTGAACACGTTACGGCGGCGCGCCTACTCGCGTGCCCGCTTCGAGAGCCTCGCCGCCGAGAGCGCCTTCCGCACCTGTGACATCCGGACGGACGGGATCACCCTGGAGGCCCGGCTGACCAAGCGCCGGGCTGCCTGACCTCGCACACGGAAGGGCCGGTCCGGGCTCGTGAGTCCGTCCCCTACGGCACGCGGCCCGGGCCACGCCTCCTCTGGAGGCACTGTGAAGATCCGTACGGGCCCGGCTCGACTGGAGTCCACTCCAGGTTCATAAGCTGGCGGTCATGGAATACGGACAACTGGGCCGGACCGGCCTGTCGGTCAGCAAGCTCTGCCTGGGGACCATGAACTTCGGCCCCATCACGACCGAGGAGGACTCGTACGCGATCATGGATCGCGCCCACGAGGTGGGGATCAACTTCTTCGACACGGCGAACGTGTACGGCTGGAAGACGGGCGAGGGCGTCACCGAGCAGATCATCGGCCGGTGGTTCGCGAAGGGCGGCGGCCGCCGGGAGAAGACCGTCATCGCCACCAAGCTCTACGGCTCCATGGGCGACTGGCCGAACGACGACAAGCTGTCCGCGCTGAACATCAGGCGGGCCGCTGACGCCTCGCTCAAGCGCCTCCAGACCGACTACATCGACATCTACCAGGCCCACCACGTCGACCGGAACACGCCGTTCGACGAGTTCTGGGAGGCCATGGAGGTGCTGCGGCAGCAGGGCAAGATCCTGTACGTCGGCTCCTCCAACTTCGCCGGATGGCACCTGGCCAAGGCCCAGGAGTCGGCCCGGCGGCGCGGCTTCCTCGGCCTGGTGAGCGAGCAGTCGCACTACAACCTGCTCACCCGCACGGTCGAGCTGGAGGTGCTCCCGGCCGCCGAGGACTACGGCCTCGGCGTGATCCCGTGGAGCCCCCTCGCGGGCGGTCTCCTCGGCGGCATCCTCCGCAAGATCGACAAGGGCCGGTCCGCGGCGGACCGCGTCGCCGCCGAGCTCGACAAGCACCGCGACAAGGTCGAGCGGTACGAGTCGTTCTGCGACGAGCTGGGCGAGGAGCCGGCCAACGTGGCGCTGGCCTGGCTGCTCCACCAGCGGGCGGTCACCGCGCCGATCATCGGCCCTCGTACGATCGAGCAGCTCGACGGCGCCCTGCGGGTGCTGGAGATCAAGCTGGACGACAAGGCGCTGACCCGTCTGGACGAGATCTTCCCCGGTCCCGGCGGCACCGCCCCCGAGGCGTACGCCTGGTAGTCATGCGTTGAGCAGCGCGCCCACAACGACGAGCAGCACGAGCAGCGCGAGCACCGTGGGCAGCAGCCAGCGACGAGGACGATCCACACCTTCGAGCCTAGTCGCGGGCGCCCAGTGGGTAGGCCTCGACGGGTTCGTAACGCACCGGCGGCCCCAGGTGGCTGCGCACGAGGTGGACGGCCGTCGCCTCCCAGCGGCGGCCGGCGAAGGCGCTCAGCGAGCCGACGAGAGGACTCAGATCGCCTCCGTCCCGTGAGCGGGCCAGGGTCAGATGGGGATGGAACCGCTTGCGGTCCGTCTCCCCGGCCCCGGCCCGCCGGGCGCCGGCCGAGATCGACTCCGCCAGCCTCAGAAGCGGCGGCTCGGCGTGCAGCCCGAGCCACACGACCCTGCCGCGAGCCGCGGAGGGGAACGCCCCGGCCCCGTCGAAGGACAGCGTCGCCGGGGCGTGCCGGGCGGCCGCCCGCGCCAGCCGTACGTTGAGGCCGGGGAGCACGCGGTCGGGCACCTCACCGAGGAACGCCACGGTCACGTGCCACAGCGCCGGATCGACCCACCGCAGATCGGGCCATGCCGCGCGGGCGGGCTCCACCGCGGCGGCGACCTCCGCGAGCGTCTCAGGCGGTGGCAGCAGCGCCACGAACAATCTGCTCACGCGCCGATTCTTCCGCGGCGGCCCTCTTCGCGGCCACGAGCCGGGTCACCAGCACGGCCAGCCCGACGCCGGCCATGCTCAACACCCCGGCGGCGACGACGGCGACCCTCGGGCCGGCCAGCTCGGACAGCCAGCCGACCAGCGGCGCCCCGATGGGCGCTCCCCCGGTGAAGACCAGCACGTAGATGCCCATCACCCGGCCGCGCATCGCGCTGGAGGCGCCGAGCTGGACGATGGTGTTCGCGGTCGTGTTGACCGTGATCATCGCCATTCCCGCCGGGACGAGCAGGGCGAGGAACGCCGGATATCCCGGGGCCAGCCCGGCGGCCACCTGGAACAGGCCGAAGCAGACCGCCCCCGCGAGCAGGAACCGGCGGCTCGGCTTGACCCGTCGCGCCGCCAGCAGCGCGCCCCCGAAGGCGCCCACCGCGAACGCGCTGGAGGCGATGCCGAACGACGAGGCGCCGGCGCCGTACACCTGCCTGGCCATGAGCGCGATGCTCGTCGAGAAGCTCTGCGCGAAGATCGCCATGAAGGCCACGATGAGCAGGGGAAGCAGCAGGTCGGGACGGCTCCCCACGTAGCGCAGCCCCTCCCTGAGCTGGCCCTTGGCCCGCGGGACGGGCTCGGGCGTACGCAGCTCGGAGGAGCGCATCAGCACCAGCCCGGCGATGACGGCCCCGAACGACACCGCGTTCAGCAGGAAGATCGGCCCGGTGCCCAGCCAGTAGATGAGCACTCCGGCCAGCGCGGGCCCGACGACCCGGGCGAGGTTGAACGTCGAGCTGTTCAGCGCGATGGCGTTCGGCAGGTCGCGCCGCCCCACCATCTCCACCACGAACGACTGCCGCGTGGGCACCTCGACGCAGGAGATCAGGCCGAGGGTGAACGCCATGACGTACACGTGCCAGACGTGCGCCGATCCGGTCACCACGAGCAGGCCCATGGTGAGGGCGAGCAGCCCCATGAGCGACTGGGCGACGACGAGCACGCGGCGCTTGGGATAGCGGTCCGCGAGCATCCCGCCGAACAGGCCGAAGAGCATCACGGGGAGGAACTGCAGCGCCACGGTCACGCCGAGAGCGGAGCCGCTGCCATGGGTGAGGTCGAGGACGAGCCAGTCCTGCGCGGTGCGCTGCATCCAGGTGCCGATGTTGGAGACGACACCGCCCGCCGCGAACAGCCGGTAGTTGTGGTTCCGCAGGGAGCGGAACATGCCGCCTACATCGTCGAGAGCTTCTCCAGGATGGGCGCCGCCGCCCGCAGCGCCGCCCTCTCCGCCGGGGTCAGCTCCCCGAGCCGCTGCGCCAGCCAGGCTTCCTTCGCGCGGCGCTCCTCCTTGAGCAGCGTCGATCCCGCCGCCGTCACGGTCACCGTCACCTGGCGCCGGTCGGTCGGGTGCGGCCTGCGTTCCAGCAGCCCCCGCTCCTCCAGCTTGGCGATCACGCGTGTCATCGAGGGCGGCTGCACCTTCTCGTGCTCCGCGAGCTCGCTGGGTGTCATGATCTCGTGGCGGTCGACGGCGGACAGCGTCGCGAGCTGTGTGGCCGTAAGCGAGTGCCGCGCGGCCTGCGTGCGCAGCCGCCGCGTCAGCCGCGCGAGCGACACGCGCAACGCGGAGGCGAGACCGGCGTCGCTGCGTAGGTTCTGGGTGTTCGTTAGCATGAGTCATTACCTTTGCTAACTATAAGCACCAAAATGGTATTCCGCCAACCGAAAGGCGCACGGGGAGCGGCCACCGGTGATCGGGGGGTCGATGCGGCCATGGGACGAAGGTAACAGTGACCAGCGGGTCCTCCCTTCCGCCTGTGGATGAGCCAGTGGATCGGCTAAAGTCAAGATATGTCGTGTCATTTGGTGAGCGTTTCCCACGAGTCACCGGTTCCACGGGCATCGACGGTGACGCCGTGAGCCGCCGCGGCTCGTACGGCGTCGACGCCCCCGGCGCGCTCATCGGGCTCGTCGCGGGCGCCGTCATCGCGCTGATCGCCACGGTCGCCGCCTTCGCCGCCGGATGGTGGATCGCCTGGCTCCTGCTGCTGTGCGCGGCGTACTCCGTCGCGAGCGCGGCCTGCTACGCGCACACCACATCACGGGGCAAGTTCGCCGTGTGGTCCGACGAGCTGGCGAAGCTGCGGCTCGACGGCGCGGAACGGGTGCTCGACCTCGGATGCGGGCGCGGCGCCGTCCTCACCATGGCCGCCGGGCTGGTGCCACGAGGACGGGTCACGGGAATCGACCTGTGGCGCTCGGTGGACCAGTCGGGCAACGCCGAGGAGGCCACCCGGCGCAACGCCGAGGCCGAGGGGGTGTCCGGCCGCGTGGATCTCGTCACCGGCGACATGCGGTCCCTGCCGTTCGAGGACGGGTCGTTCGATCTCCTGCTGTCCTCGCTCGCCGTCCACAACATCCCCGGCGGCGAGGGGCGCGAGCGGGCGATCACCGAGGCGTACCGCGTGCTCGCGCCGGGGGGACGGCTGCGCGTCGCGGACTTCCAGCACGGCGAGGAGTACGCGAGCGTGCTGCGCCGCCTCGGCGCGGAAGACGTGACCGTACGCGACCTGGGCTGGCGCTTCTGGTACGGCGGGCCGTGGTTCGGCACCCGGATGGTGAGCGCGCGCAGGCCCGCCTGAGGGCGACGCCGGAACGGGGCGGGCCGTCCCGGGTGCCGGAAATGGAGGAAAGACCGCCGGCGCGGGCAGGATCCCGGTAGTCCCGCAGAAGGGGTCACCGTGACGCCATCACCGGCCGCCAAAGGCTCGCCGCTGCACCGCCTGGCCGTCGTCGTGCCGCTGCTCGGCCTGGCGGCGCTGATCGCGGTGTGGGGCCGCGACCTGCCGGCGGTCGTCGAAGGCGTCGTCGTGGTCCTGCTGGCCGGCGCGGTGCTCGCCGCGGTCCACCACGCCGAAGTCGTCGCCCATCGCGTCGGGGAACCCTTCGGATCACTGATCCTGGCCGTCGCCGTCACCGTCATCGAAGTGGGCCTGATCATCACCCTCATGATCTCCGGCGGCGCAGGCACCTCGTCGCTGGCCCGCGACACCGTCTTCGCCGCCGTGATGATCACCTGCAACGGCATCGCGGGCCTGTCGCTGCTCGTCACCGCGCTACGCCGCCGTGTCGCGGTGTTCAACCCCGAGGGCACCGGCGCCGCCCTGGGGACCGTCATCACCGTCGCCACGCTCAGCATGGTCCTGCCCAGCTTCACCACCGGCACTCCCGGGCCGCGGTTCACGGGACCGCAGCTGGCCTTCGCCGCCGTGGCGTCGCTGACCCTGTACGTGCTCTTCGTGGTGGTGCAGAACGTGCGCCACCGCGACTACTTCCTCCCCGTCACCAGCGTCGGCCGGCACACCGCGGGCGCGGCGTCACCGGCCGCCGCCGAGGCCCCGGACGACGAGCACGCGGCCGCCCCCTCACCGCGCACCGCCCTTACCAGCCTCGTCCTGCTCGTCGCCGCGCTGGTCGCCGTCGTCGGCCTCGCCAAGGTCGAATCCGGGACCATCGAGGCCGCCGTCGCCACCGCCGGCCTTCCCCACTCCGTGGTCGGCGTCGTCATCGCCCTGCTGATCCTGCTGCCCGAAACCCTCGCCGCGGTCCGCAACGCGCGCCGCGACCGGGTGCAGATCAGCCTCAACCTCGCCCTCGGCTCAGCCATGGCCAGCATCGGCCTGACCATCCCGGCGATCGCCGTCGCCTCCATCTGGCTCAAGGGGCCTCTGGTCCTCGGCCTCGGCCCCGTCCAGATCGTGCTGCTCGCCCTCACCGCAGGCGTCGGCGTGCTGACCGTCATGCCCGGTCGCGCCACCCTGCTCCAGGCCGCCCTGCACCTGTCCGTCTGCGCCGCGTTCCTCTTCCTGGCGGCCAGCCCGTGACAGCGGACGAGGCCGCCGAGATGACTCCTCCAGCGGCGAATCCCGGCGCTGAAGGTGGCAGCGCTCTTGAGCTTACGGCTGGGACGCTTACCGGCGGCGTACCGAGTAGGGCGGGAACGCTGCTCGGTCGGTGAGGTTCAGATCTGCGTCGGGCCAGCGTCGGCGGAGCAGGCCGGCTACCCGCCGCGCCCAGCCGGTGAGGTGGGGCAGGGTGTGGTGGGCCTCGGCGGTGCGGGCGGTGGCCTCCAGCGTCGCCACCAGCTGGGGACGGCTGTCGTCGCCTGGCGCGCGGGTGTCCAGCAGCGGGAGTCGTTGCAGCCGGACGAGGGCGAAGAAGACACATGCCGCCGCCAGGGCGAAGCCGTACTGCCGGTCGTCCTCGGCCTGGCGCACACCGCGTGCCAGAGCCTGGCGATAGGTGTCCGCGAGTCCGTCGGCGATGGCGTCTCCGACCGATAGCCACGCGGGACCAGGCACGTGCAGCAGGACAGCGTCGTTGAGAGCGTGGGTGTAGCCCGCGAACTCGAAGTCGATGAGGCGGGGGTCTGGAAAGCCTGAAGCGTGCACGAGGACGTTGTTGGCGTCTGGGTCGCCGTTGCTGAGAGCCAGGAAAGGTCCCGGCTCGGCCAGTTCTCCCAGCACGGCGACCAGCTCGCGCTCGGCCTGCCCGGTGATCGGCGCACCGGCGCCGGCGGCGTGCCTGCGGCCCTCGTCGCAAAGCCCGGCCCATCGTCCAAGGCGGTCGGCGGCTGGATCGACCGGCCCGAGAGCGGCCCGGCGTGTGTAGTAGGTCGCCGCCATGCCTGCGGTGGCCGCGCCTAACTCACCACGTACGCGGGCGAAGGCGACCAGCCGATCCGCATGGGCCGTGGCACCTTCCGCACGCAACAGCTGATCCAACGCCACACGCGGGGCCAGGTCCTCCAGCACGAGGAGTCCCCTTGAGACGTCGGCGGCGATGACACGCGGAGCCAGGTTCAGGGCGAGATCCTCGGAGAGGAACCGCAGAGCGGCCAGCTCGGTGCGGAACCGCCACGCCTCGGGACGAGTCTGGTCCGGATGGTGGGACCGCACCCATTTGACGATCACGTGCTCGGGACGGGCGAGGCCTCCCACCTGTGCTCTCGCGACGGCCCAAGGCTCCAGCCGCTGCCAATCGAGCACGGTGACAGGCGAGGCATGGTGACGTGAGAGGAGAGATGCCGTCTCGGCAAGCCGGTTGATCACTACTGCTCCCCGGGGAAATTCACCAGCATGCAGCATCGTGATCATCAATGGAAGGGCGCCAGTGCGCTGAACGGCTCGAAACCACCCTGCCGAGAAGCAGGAGACCGCCACGAAGTCCACTTCCGCGGACCGCGTGGCAGGCTCCTACGTGGATCCGGCGAAGACCGGGGAAGACCGCTTGATCAGGACAGGCCGAGCAGGCTCTTGATCGGCTCCAGGGCGAAGTACACGACGAAGAGCGCCGCCACGAGCCACAGCAGCGGGTGGACGTCGCGCGCCTTGCCGCGGAACGCCTTGATCGCGACATAGCTCACGAAGCCCGCGCCGATGCCCGCCGTGATGGAGTACGTGAACGGCATGAGCACGATCGTCAGGAACGCGGGGATCGCGGTCTCGAAGTCGCTGAAGTCGATCTCCTTGACCTGGGTCATCATGAGGAAGCCGACGATCACCAGCGCGGGGGTCGCCGCCTCGAACGGCACGATGTCCGTCAGCGGGGCGAAGAACATGGCCAGCAGGAACAGCAGGCCGGTGACCACGCTCGCCAGGCCGGTCCTGGCTCCCTCGCCCACCCCGGCGGCCGACTCGATGTAGGTGGTGTTCGACGAGACGCTCGCCGCGCCGCCCGCCGCGGCGGCGAGCGAGTCGACCAGCAGGATCTCCCGCGTGCGCTCGACCGTGCCGTCCGCCCCCACCAGGTTCGCCTGGCGTCCTACGCCGACGATCGTGCCCATGGTGTCGAAGAAGT
The DNA here is from genome assembly GCF_040802045.1 of Microbispora sp. NPDC049125. Lineage (NCBI taxonomy): Bacteria > Bacillati > Actinomycetota > Actinomycetes > Streptosporangiales > Streptosporangiaceae > Microbispora > Microbispora sp. NPDC049125. Next base: position 76,345 of record NZ_JBEZDW010000029.1, read on the forward strand.
CGGCGAGCATGAGCGTGAAGACGAGCATGACGGCCGCCAGGCCGCCGATCTTGGCGAAGCTCCCGAACAGGCTGAACTGGCCGATCAGCGAGAGGTCGGGGAGCGCCACGAGCTTGCCCGGCCACGCGGGGACGTTCAGCGACCACCCGTCGGGGTTGACCAGCTTGCCCCCGGCGATCTGCGGGCCGATCTTGGCGATCGCCTCCACGATGATCGCGAGCACCGTCGTGCCGATGATGCCGAGCAGGATGGCGCCCTTGAGCTTGCGAGCGACCATGAACGCCGTCACGAGCAGGCCGACGACGAACACCAGCGTCGGCCACCCGGTCAGCGAGCCGTTGCCCAGCACGCCGAGCTTGACCGGGACGGTGGTACCCGCCGCATCCGGCATGCGCCGTACGAACCCGGCGTCCACGAAGCCGATCAGCGCGATGAACAGGCCGATGCCGACGCTGATCGCGGTCTTGAGCTCGGCGGGGATGGCGTGGAACACCGCGACCCGGAAGCCGGTCGCCACGAGGATCGTGATCACGATGCCCTCAAGCACCACCAGGCCCATGGCGTCCTCCCAGGACACCTGACTGGCGATGCCGAACGCCACGAACGCGTTCAGCCCGAGCCCGGTCGCCAGAGCGAACGGCACGCGGCCGAAGACCCCCATCGCGATCGTCAGGATGCCCGCGACGAACGCCGTCGCCGCCGCCACCAGAGGGAAATCGGGCACGGAGCCGTCCCCGAGAAACTGGCCGGTCTTGTCGGCCACCGTGCCGATGATGATCGGGTTGAGCACCACGATGTAGGCCATGGTGAAGAACGTGGCGAACCCGCCGCGCACCTCCTGGCCGACCGTCGATCCACGGGCCGAGATGAAGAAATAACGATCAAGGATAGTGTTCATGGCATTCACGCGCGCAGAGTCGCAGCCCGTTACCACCAGCGGAAAGAGCCTGGTGAGCAGCGTTGTCCTTTCGTGACCGATTTGTCACATAGTTACCTTGCGGCTCCCCCATCTCCTAAGCTGGCAGCGTGAGCGAGCCCCGCCGGCCGGATCCCGAGCCTCTTCAGACCAAGGACACGTTGACGGTCCTGGCCGGGACGGCCCTGTGGGCGATCGCCCTTGTGGTGGTGCTGCTGGGGGTCAGGCCGTACGACTCGCGGGCCGTCTGGACGTGCGTGGCGGGCATCGGGCTCGGCGTTTTCGGCCTGCTCTACGTGCGGCGCCGCGACGCGCGCGCCCGTCCACGGGACACGGCCTCCAGCGACGTCTAGAGCCGCCCGGAGCCGCCCAAGCCTTCTGGAGCCGCTTAGAGCGACGCCACGGGGTCGAGGTCGGCCTCGGCGAGCAGCAGCGGCACCCTGGCCGGGTCGCGGAGCAGAGCGGCCACCGCGAGACGGTCGCCCCACTGCCCGGACGCCCACGCGAGCCCCCGGGCGAGGCCCTCGACGCCGCACGCGTGCACCCGGCCCTCCCAGAACCGCCAGGGCACCGGGACGCCGTCCACCAGCAGCTCCTCGTGCTCCACGTAGCCGTCCGGGGCGGACGGGAGAAGCGAGCGCACCTCCGGCGGGACCGGCCTGTCCACCCCCGACGACGTGACCGCGCCGGTGACGACCTCGCCCACGAGCGGCAGGTCGAGCACCTCCGACAGTGCCTCGGCCAGGTCGAACGGCGCCAGCACGAGAGGCCGGTCGGCGACGAGGGGCAGCAGGTCGGGCGCCTCCACGACGACCGGCCCGTCCTCGACGTCGGCCACCTGGACCACGCCCTTCACGACGGCCCGGACGGCCTCCGGCGGGCTGATCCGCTCCGGGTCGACGGCCGCGAGGGCGATCCACAGGGCGCGGAGCTGGGCCCGGTCCACCTCCAGCGAGGGGTCGGCCAGCAGGTCGAGCAGCTCCTCCGGGCCTCCGTGCGAGGCGAGCAGCTCAGGCAGCGACGACCGGACGCCGATCATCGTCAGTGCGCCGTCGTCGATCCCCGCAGGCGCCTCGCCGTACAGGCCGAACAGCAGCGGGTCGCCCGAGCCGAGCCGCAGCGAGGTCGGACGGCGCCCGCCGAGCACCGGGTGCCTGGACAGCCACCAGGAGGTGTACGAAGGGACCTCGACGGGCTCCCCCGCCACCAGCACCCGCATCGGCAGCAGGGCCGAGCGCAGCGGAGGCCGGGCCAGCAGGGCCAGCGCGGACGGCCAGTCAGCGACGTACTCCAGGTCACGGACGGCGGTGAACTCCCGGGCCACCGGCGGCACGTCGAGCTCGGGCAGCAGGTCGAGGACCGCCTCCAGCCACTCGTCCTCCAGGTCGAGGTCGTGGTCGCAGTCGGCCGGGTCGAGCAGCACGTCGGAGTCGTTGACCACGGCGAACCCGTCGAGCACCCCGGCAGCCGCCAGGACGTGCGGACCGTACTTCTCGACGAGGTCGGGCGCGGCGACGCCGAACGGCACGTCCGGATCGATGAGCCCGGCCAGCGCGCCCTCGGCCAGCAGCAACTCGCCCGCCGCGTACAGCTCGCCGTCCGCGCCGCGCAGCGCGAGGTCGGCGAGCCAGGGAGCCTCCCCCGCCGTCAGGTGCGCCGCGTCGACCAGGGCGAGCACCGCCTGGGCCACCGGCTCGGGGTCGGCGCTACCGGCCGACTCCGCGACGGCGGCGTGGGTCAGCGGGTCCTCCAGGACGGCCCGGGGGGTCGCCTCCGCCGCGCCGAGCCGCAGCAGCAGCGGGTGGACGGCGTCCTGATGCACGATCCGCAGGCCGAGAGGGGCCAGGACGGCGGGGTCCACGGCGGCCGGCGCGTCCGGCCCGCCGGAGAGCACCAGCGTGCCGCGCGCGCCGCGGACCAGGCGGCCGTCCGCGAGCGGCACAGGCACGGCCGCCACGGCCTCCAGGTCGTCGGCGGGCAGCACCTCGTACAGCGACCGCCACCACGACGGGTCCCGGCCGGCTACGGCGTCGCCCGACAGCATGTCCATGACGTCGGCGAGCTCCACCCGCCGTACGCCGAGAGTCGTGAGCGCCGGATGCCTGGACGCCCACCCGGCGGGCAGCAGCCCCGGGACGAAGTCCGCGATCTTCTCCAGGAACTCCGCCGACCCGAGGACGGCCCGCGTCTCGGAGGCCGGGACGACCCCGGAGCCGGCGGGCTCGGAGCCGGGCTCGGAACCGGCGGGCCGGGACAGGACGGGGAGCAGCGGCGCGTCCGGCAGCAACCGGATGATCTCCCCCCGGATGGCCGCGTCGAGGCCGCCCTTGCCCATCAGGCCGGGGACGAGATCGAGCAGCGCCGGGGTGGCCGGCAGCTCCTGGAGCAGGCGCACGTACGCCTCGGCGGCCCGGGCCACCAGGAAGTCGGTCAGCGGGCCGGGGGCGACGTGCCTGCGGTCGGTGGTGAGAGGGAACGTCGCGATCAGCAGCGCGGGCAGCTCCAGCGGCTCGTCGCTCGGCGTCGGCGCGTGCACCACCCGGGGAACATCCGCGGCGCCTCCCGGCCGGGAAGCCGCCCCCCAGGGCGAGGCGCCGCCCGCCCCCGAAGCCCCTTCCGAGCCGGGCACGGCCCAGCGGACCTCCCAGTACGGCCGGGCCCGCTCCTCGGTGGGACGGTCGGCGAACAACTCGGCCACCTGCTCGGGCCCGAAGACGCCCGACGCGCCCACCCGGTGCCAGCCCTCGGCCGACAGGACGCGGACGTGGCCGTCCACCTCGATCTCGACGGTCTCCAGAGCGGGCATCGCCAGCGGCAGCGCGGGCCCGGCCTCCTCCAGCATCCGCCGTACGGCCCGCTCGGCGGCCTCGTCGCGGAGCGGGAGCCGTACGACCGTGTCGAAGCCCTCGGGGACCTGGAGGGCGTCCTCCGGGAAGGGCAGGCGCAGCAGCGGCACGTGACCGGCCCGGCCGGCGAGCTCGGCGGCCAGCTCCGGGCGGGCGGCGACCAGCGCGGCGGCCTCCTCGCGGGACCAGCGCACCCCGCCGGTCTTGCGCGACGCGATCGCCGGGGCGTCGCAGACCGAGACCACGGCGGCGAAGCCGACGCCGAAGCGCCCGACGGCGCCCGCGGCGTCCTTCTTCCCCGAGACCCGGAGCGTGGACAGCCCTTCGACGCCCGCCTCGTCGAGGGGGGCGCCGGTGTTCGCGGCGACGAGCACTCCGCCGTCGAGCGTCAGCCGCAGGCGGCCGGGCACCCCGGCGTGCAGGGCGGCGTCCGCCGCGTTCTGGGCCAGCTCGACGACCAGCCGGTCGCGGTAGCCGCCGAGCGCGAAGTCCTCTTCGGCGTTGGCGTCCTCGCGGAAGCGGGCGGGCGAGGCCGTCCAGGCCGCGAGGACCGTGTCGCGCAGCCGCGCGGTATCGAACATGATCAGGAATGACCCAGCGGCTCGGACCCGGCCTCGTCCACCGAGCCGGCTTCCATCAGGTCGTAGCCGAGGTCGTCGAGGATCGGCGGAACGGGGTCCACGACCATGGAGGGGACCGTGGTGGCCTCCGAGTGCGCTCCGCAGCCGTGGTCGGCCGCGACGACGCGGCCGTCGTCCGGGGCGTACTCGTTGGCGCAGACGCCGAAGCCGACCCGCAGCGCGCCGGCGAGCGGCCAGTAGAAGCCGCAGGTCGAGCACTGGGCCGGGGCGGCGTGCGCGATCGGGGTGTGCGGGCCGGCGTCCCCGGCGTGCCAGCGCCGGACGGCGAGGTCGCGGCCGATGGCCGAAAGCACCCGGGCCCGGCCGAGCCCGATCTCGAACACCATCTGCTGGTCGAGGTCCTCGTCGGGGGTGGCGAAGCCGGGGACCAGCCGGTCGTCGTCCGCCTGCGCGGGCAGCAGGTCGCCCACCCCGAGGTCGCCGGGGCGCAGCCGCTCGTTCCACGGCACCCAGTCCGGCGCGAGCAGCGCGCCCGAGCCGGGCAGCAGCACCGTCTCGCTCACGGTGACGTTGCGGGCGCGCGAGGCCCGTGTGACGGTGACCGCCCAGCGCCAGCCCCGGTACGCCCGGTCCAGGCACTCGAAGTAGTGGGTCACGATTCGGTCGCCCTCGTTGTCGAAGCCCTGGTGCTCACCCACTTCACCGGGGCGGGCGATGCTCTCCGCGGCATGGCGGGCCAGGTCGACCGCCGCGGCACAGGCCTGGTCGACTGGAGTGCTACGGATCCGGGTACGACTCACACTCTCCATTTTCACCCACGCCGCGAGCGGACCGCACCGGCTGGATGGGGGAATGCTGGAAGGACTGTCGACACCTATGGTGAATTTTTGGACGAACGCTATCCATGTCGTGGGTGCGCCGGGACGCGCGGCGCGCCGGCTGACGCACGCGCACGGCGCGGGCCGCACCGGATTGGGCCGGTTGATCGAGCTCACGGCCGCCCACTCGGCCGGTGACGCGCTCGTCACGGTGTCGCTCGCGGGGGCGCTGCTCTTCCGGCTCCCGGTGGGCCAGGCGCGCGGGCAGGTCGCCCTCTACCTGGTGATCACGATGCTGCCGTTCGCCGTCGTGGCGCCCTTCGTCGGGCCGGTGCTCGACCGGCTCCGCTCGGGACGCCGCTACATCATGGCGAGCACGCTCCTCGCCCGGGGGCTGCTGTGCTGGGGGATGGCTGGGGCGGTCCACTCCTCCGACGCGATCACCCTGTTCCCGGCGGCGCTCGCCGTGCTCGTGCTGTCGAAGGCCTACAACGTCTCCCGTGCGGCCATCATGCCGAGCCTGCTGCCCGCCGACATACCGCTGGTCACCGCCAACGCGAGGGTCGCGCTGTTCGCCCTGGTCTCCGCCGGAGCGGGGGCGGGCGCCGCCACCGCCGTCGCCGCCCTCGCCGGTCCGGACTGGGTGCTGCGCGCCACCGTGCCGCTGTTCCTCGTGGCCGGCGTGTTCGCCGTACGGCTCCCGCGGCACGTCGACGCGCCCGGCGGCGATCGGGCGGAGGCCAGGCCGCGGTGGCGCACGGCGCTCAGCGCCGGCCCCGTCGTGACCGAGGCGATGAACGCCAACGCGGCCGTCCGCGTCCAGTCGGGGTTCCTGGTGTTCTTCCTGCTGTTCCTCGTGCAGGACGGCCACCTGCGCGGGACCGACCCGAAGGTGGCCCTCGGGCTGCTCGCCGCCGCCGCGGGGGCCGGCGGGCTGGCCGGGGCGGCCGTCGGCTCGTGGACCCGCAGCCGCTCACCGCACCTGACCGTGCTGGCGACGCTCGCCCTGGCCACGGTGAGCACCATCGCCGCCGCCGCCGTCTTCAACGTGTGGACGGCGGTCGTCGTGGCGCTGGTCGGCGCGTTCGCGCAGGGCCTCGGCAAGCTCGCCCTCGACGCGATCATCCAGCGTGAGATCGGCGAGGAGGTGCGCTCGTCCACGTTCGGCGTCGTCGAGACCCTGCTTCAGATCGCCTGGGTGCTCGGCGGCCTGCTGGGCCTGGTCATGTCGCTGTACGTCGCGGCGCCCGCCGGGCTCGCGGTGATCTCCGCCGGGCTGGCGATCTCGTTCGGCTGGCTGGTCGCCGTACGGCGCCGCCGGCTCGGGACGGCCGCGGTCGAAACGGTCTGAACCCCTCGGCCGACGCCACGATCAGCCGTCTCAGCCGTCTCAGCCGTCGATGTCGTCGGCGACGGCCCGCAGGACGGTCGCCACCTTCTTGGCGTGCGCCCCGTCGGGATGCTTGCCCCGCTGGTAGGAGTTGGAGACGTCGTCGAGCAGCTTGATCAGGTCCTCGACGATGACCACCATCTCGTCCGGGCTCTTCCGCTTGACCTTCGGCCTGGCGGCCTTGGCCAGCGTGGGCGGCTGCTCCAGGACCCGGACCGAGAGGGCCTGCTGGCCACGACGGCCCTCGGCCACACCGAACTCCACCTTCTGCCCGGGCTTGAGCGCTTCCACGCCCTTCGGCAGAGCGGAGGAATGCACGAAGACCTCGCCGCCGTCGTCGCGGGTGAGGAAGCCGAATCCCTTGTCGGCGTCGTACCACTTGACCTTGCCACTCGGCACAGGGGTGACCTCGTTCAGACTGTCGTGAAGGTGATGGATGTAGGTTATGCCCACACAGGGGCCAGGTGGACCCACTCCGGGGGAGTATGCAGCTTCCCTCCTGGAGATCCACTCGTAAGGCGATCATCGCACTGGATGCCCCGTCCCCGCCGCCCCTTTAGCACCCCCCGCCGTCCGGTCCGGCCCCGTGCCGGAACCCGCGCCCTACGATGGAACCGATGATGGGGACCGACTTCAGCGAGTGGCTGCGTGGCCGCTCCGACGAGCGGCTGCGGGCGCTCGTGGCGGCGCGGCCCGAGCTCGTGACGCCCGTCCCCGCCCACATCGAGGGCTTGGCCGCGCGGGCCGGTACGCCGTCGGCGATCGGCCGGGCCCTCGACCGGCTCGACCGGTTCGCCCTCGCCGTGCTGGAGACGCTGGTGCTGCGGCCCGTCCCCGCCGCCCGGGAGGCGCTGCGCGAGCCGCTCGCCCGCGCCGCGTCGGGCACGGCGTGCGCCGACCGGCTCGACGCCGCCCTCGACGACACGCTCGAACGGCTCCGCACCCGAGCGCTGATCTACGACCACGCCGACGGGCTGCTGCCCGCTCCCGGGGTGGCCGAGGCCCTCGACCCGCCCGCGGCGCTCGGGCCGCCGGCCGAGGACGTCTTCCGGCACCACTCCCCCGAGGTGCTCGACGCCATGGTCGCGGGCATCGCCGGGCAGGAAGAACAGGACAGGCGGAACGGCCGTGCCGGGAAGGGAAAGGGGAACGGCCGAGATCGGCGGGGCACGGCCCGCGAGCGGCTCGCGGCGCTGCTCGCCGACCCCGCGACGGTCGAACGCCTCCTCACCCAGGTCTCGCCTCCGGCGAGGGCCGCCCTCGACGAGCTGGCGTGGGGGCCGCCGAGCGGCCGGGTGAAGGGAGCCCGCCGCGAGGTGAGCGTGGCCACCGCGCAGTCCCCCATCGAGCAACTCCTGGCCCGCGGCCTGCTGGGCGCGACCGGCGAGGAGACCGTGACGCTGCCCCGCGAGGTGGCCCTCTTCCTGCGCGACGGCCGCATCCACAGGGACCTGTCGCCCTGTCCTCCGGAGCTGGAGGGCTCCTCCCGCGACCAGGTGCTCGCCGACCGCACGGCGGCCGGGCAGGCGTTCACGTTCGTCCGCACGGTCGAGGAGCTGTGCGAGCTGTGGAGCGCCGACCCGCCCGGCGTCCTGCGGGCGGGCGGTCTCGCCGTACGGGACCTGAAGAGGACGGCGCAGCTCCTCGACGTGCCGGAGTGGGCGGCCGGGCTGGTCGTCGAGGTCGCCCACGCGGCCGGGCTGGTCGCGGCGGGCGAGGGGGAGTGGCTGCCGACTCCCGGCTACGACATGTGGCGGGTGCGGGCGGCGGAGGACCGGTGGGCGGCGCTGGCGTCGGCGTGGGCCGGCATGGACCGGGTCCCCGGGCTGATCGGCGAGCGCGACGACCGCGACCGGCCGCTGAACGCCCTCCATCCCGACCTGCGCAGGCCCGCCGCCGTCCAGGTGCGCACGCGGACGCTCGGCGTGCTGGCGTCGGCCGCCCCCGGGCTCGCGCCGACCTCGGAGTCCGTCCTGGCCAGGCTCGCCTGGGAGCAGCCGCGCCGCCGGGCGGCGCTGCGCGACCGGCTCGCCGAGTTCACCCTCCGGGAGGCCGAGCACCTAGGGGTGACCGGGCTCGGCGTGCCGTCCTCCCACGGCCGCGCCATGATCCGCGCGGACGGCACGGCGGCCGACCTGCTCGCCCCGCTGCTGCCCGAGCCTGTCGACCACGTGCTGCTGCAGGCCGACCTGACGGCCGTGGCGCCCGGCCCGCTCACCGGCGACCTCGGCCGCTGGCTCGCGCTCGCGGCTGACGTGGAGTCCAAGGGCGGCGCGACCGTCTACCGGTTCGGCGAGCAGTCGATCCGGCGGGCGCTCGACGCCGGCCAGTCGGCCGACGACGTGATCGCCATGCTCGACAAGCACTCCACGACGCCCGTCCCCCAGCCGCTGAGCTACCTGGTCTCCGACGTGGCCCGCCGGCACGGCCGCATCCGCGTCGGCGCCGCCTCGGCGTACGTCCGGTGCGACGACCCCTCCCTTCTGGACGAGGTGCTCGCGGACAAGCGCGCGGGGCTGCTGCGCCTGCGGCGGCTCGCGCCGACCGTGCTGGCGTCCAAGACCTCCCGGGCGGCGCTGGTCGACTCGCTGCGGGCGATGGGTTACGCGCCGGTCGCCGAGTCGCTCGACGGCGACGTGGTCGTGGCGCGGGCCGACGCCCGGCGCACCGACGGCCAGCCCCACCCCCGCACCGCCGCCTCCACCGCGCCCGATCCCGAGGTCGTCGCCGCGGCGATCAGGGCCGTACGGGCCGGGGACGAGGCGCACCGCACCCGCCGCCCCCCGGCGGACGCCCCGGACGGCCAGCTGCCCCGATCCCCCGCCACCGCCACCATCACCGCGCTGCAGGAGGCGATCCGCCAGGGGACGCGGGTGTGGATCGGCTACCTTGACTCCCAGGGCCACGCGACAAGCCGCATCCTGGAACCTGCTCGGATGGAGGGCGGCTACCTCACCGCCTACGACGAGACCAGGGCCACGGTCCACCGCTTCGCCCTGCACCGCATCACCGGCGTGGCCGGGTACGGCGAGCGTCTCGGCTGACCCTGTCCCCAGGCTCGGCGAAACGGGACTGATTCGGCTCGATCTCTTGTTTGATAAGCGACAACCGTATGAGGGAGTTGGCAGTGAACGACGGGCCGCTGATCGTCCAGTCCGACAAGACCCTGCTGCTGGAGGTCGATCACGAGAAGGCCGGCGACTGCCGCAAGGCCATCGCGCCGTTCGCCGAGCTGGAGCGGGCGCCCGAGCACGTCCACACCTACCGGGTGACGCCGCTGGCGCTGTGGAACGCCCGGGCCGCCGGCCACGACGCCGAGCAGGTCATAGACGCACTGATCACCCACAGCCGCTATCCGGTGCCGCACGCCCTGCTGGTCGACATCGCGGAGACGATGGCGCGCTACGGGCGGCTGAAGCTGGACAAGGATCCGGTCCACGGGCTGGTCCTCACCAGCACCGACCGGGCCGTGCTGGAGGAGGTGCTGCGCTCGAAGAAGATCCAGCCGCTCATCGGCGACCGGATCGGCGCCGACGCCGTGGCCGTCCACCCCTCCGAGCGCGGAAACATCAAGCAGACGCTGCTCAAGCTCGGCTGGCCCGCCGAGGACCTCGCCGGCTACGTGGACGGCGAGCACCACCCCATCGACCTGCGTGAGGACGGCTGGACGCTGCGCGCCTACCAGAAGGACGCGGCGGACGCGTTCTGGCACGGCGGCTCCGGCGTGGTCGTGCTGCCCTGCGGGGCGGGCAAGACGATCGTGGGAGCGGCGGCGATGGCGCACGCCAGGGCGACCACCCTCATCCTGGTGACCAACACGGTCTCCGCCCACCAGTGGAAGCAGGAGCTGCTCAAGCGGACGACGCTCACCGAGGACGAGATCGGGGAGTACACCGGCACGAAGAAGGAGGTCCGCCCCGTCACCATCGCCACGTACCAGGTGATGACCACCCGGCGGCAGGGCGTCTACCGGCATCTGGAGCTGTTCGACGCGCGCGACTGGGGGCTTGTCGTGTACGACGAGGTCCACCTGCTGCCGGCGCCGATCTTCCGGATGACGGCCGACCTCCAGGCGCGCCGCAGGATCGGGCTCACCGCGACCCTCGTGCGGGAGGACGGCCGCGAGGGCGACGTGTTCTCGCTCATCGGGCCGAAGCGGTACGACGCGCCCTGGAAGGAGATGGAGAACCAGGGCTGGATCGCCCCGGCCGACTGCGTCGAGGTCCGCGTGACGCTGAGCGACGAGGAGCGGCTGGCGTACGCGATGGCCGAGCCCGAGGAGCGCTACCGGTTCTGCTCCACCACGCCCTCGAAGCTCCGCGTGACGGAGGCCCTGGTCCGGCGGCACGCGGGCGAGCAGGTGCTGGTCATCGGGCAGTACATCGACCAGCTCGACGAGCTGGGAGAGCACCTGGACGCGCCGGTGATCAAGGGTGAGACGCGGGTGCGCGAGCGGGAGCGCCTCTACCAGGCGTTCCGCGACAAGGAGATCCAGGTGCTCGTCGTGTCGAAGGTCGCCAACTTCTCCATCGACCTGCCCGAGGCGGCCGTGGCCATCCAGGTGTCGGGCACGTTCGGCTCACGGCAGGAGGAGGCGCAGCGGCTGGGCCGCGTGCTGCGGCCCAAGGCCGACGGGGGCGGCGCGCGCTTCTACTCCGTCGTCAGCCGTGACACGGTCGACCAGGAGTTCGCCGCGCACCGTCAGCGGTTCCTCGCGGAGCAGGGCTACGCCTACCACATCATCGACGCCGACGACGTCGGCGAGGAGAACCCGGCGAGATGATCCTCGCCGGGTACGGGCGCGGGGCACGCCTGGAGGGAGATGCCGTGATCGCCGGGCGCGCTGCGGCTCCGATCCAACGAATCACGATCTAGGTCCACGAAATGCCGTAGGCCCGGGACAACCACACCACCTCCTCGTACGCGACCCCCGCACCGTTCCACCGTGATGGCGGACCTACCCAACCGTTCCACGCAATGCACCTGATATGCCCATATTTTCCGACATAGTCGTCGGCGCGAGGGGTTACCGGGAGAAACAGTCAACGGACTGCCGGACCGCGCTCACACGGCGTGCCGCCTCACACACTGCGCGACACCGTCCACCACCTCGAACGCTGGACGACACCGTCCGCCGCCTCACACACACTGCGCGCCACCGTCCGCCGCCTCGGACGCTGAACGACGACACCGCGCGCCACCTCGGGGGCCCTCCGGCGACACCGGGCCCGCCGCATCGGGCCCCACGGTGACGCCGCCCTCAAACGCCCTTACCGCGCGGCGACACCGCCCACGAAGAGCACTGCCAGCGCGACCAGCCAGGCCGCCACCGCGACGCCGAACAGCGACTCGCGCCGGGTGAGCCAGGCGACCCCCGTCATGCCCGTCGCGGCCAGCGCGACGACCCAGGAGACCACCGTGACCGAGGCGATCCGGTCGGTGCAGTCGAGCGACGGCTGCGCCCCCGAGCAGAACGCCTCCTGACCCCAGCCGCCGAACACCGACAGAGCCCACAAGGCCGCGAGCAGCAGGCTCGCCACGGCCGGGATCGCTGGAGGAACCCAGGTGCGCGTCACTCGGGTACAGATACCCGCCCCGCGAAACGGCGACACGCGCGAGAAATACCGTTTCGGCATCCACGGGGCCGTCGGTAGGCTCTTGTCTTTCCCGCCTCCTGAGGAGATTCCGCATGCCTGGAGATGTGCTCGACGCCGAGCGGGCGCACCTGGCGGCCTCCCGGGCCGCGCTCAGGGCGATGCGCGAGCACGCGCAGTCGCTGTCCGCCGACGCCGCCGGAGACTGGGTCTCCCAGCAGGTGCTCCAAGGTCTGCTCGACCAGCGGGTCGCCGCCCTCGCCGACCACCCCGACACCCCGCTCTTCTTCGGCCGCCTGGACCGGTCGGCCGGCGACGACCTGCCCAGCACCCTCTACGTGGGCCGCCGCCACGTCCACGACGAGGGCAGCCACGCCCTGGTGATCGACTGGCGTGCCCCCGTGTCCCGCGCGTTCTACCAGGCGAGCCCGGCCGACCCGATGGGCGTGGCGCTGCGCCGCCGGTTCGGCTACCGGGGCGGCGACCTCACGGCGTACGAGGACGAGCCCCTGGACGGCAGGGCGCTCGGCCAGAGCAGGCTTCTCACCGAGGAGATCGAGCGGCCCCGCACCGGCCCGATGCGGGACATCGTCGCGACCATCCAGCCGGACCAGGACGAGATCGTCCGGGCCGGCCTCGACGTGACCGTGTGCGTCCAGGGGGCACCCGGCACCGGCAAGACGGCCGTCGGCCTGCATCGGGCAGCCTACCTGCTCTTCACCCACCGCGAGAAGCTGTCCCGCTCCGGCGTGATGATCGTGGGGCCCAACCGCGCCTTCCTGGCCTACATCTCGTCGGTGCTCCCCGCGCTCGGCGAGGTGAAGGTCGACCAGACGACGGTGGCGGGCATCCTCGGCGACCACGCGCTCCCCGAGGAGCCGGAGGCAGCCGCCGTCAAGGGCGACGCCCGGATGGCCGAGGTGCTCCGGCGCGCCCTGTGGCTGCACGTGGCGAAGCCCGAGGAGGGTGTCCTGTTCACCAAGGGCATCAACCGCTACCGGGTGGCCGATCACGAGGTCCGCGAGATCGTCGCCTCACTGCGCGGCACGACGAGGTACGGCCCCGGCCGGGCCACCCTCGCCCAGCGTCTCGCCCACGCGGTGCTCGTCCAGATGGAGCGGCGCGGCGAGTCGCCCGACGACCGGGTGCAGGACGCGGTGGCCCGCTCGAAGCCCGTCAAGGCGGTCGTGGACGCGGCGTGGCCGAAGCTCACGCCGGAGCAGGTGCTCTTCCGGCTGCTGTCGGACGCCGGCTTCCTCGCCCGGGCGGCCCGGTCGGACCTGTCGCAGCGCGAGCAGGAGGCGATCATTTGGGCTAAGCCGTACAAGTCACACAAGTCGGCGAAGTGGTCGATGGCGGACGCCGCGCTGCTCGACGAGCTGGCCGACCTGATCGAGCGGACGCCCTCCCACGGACACCTCGTCCTCGACGAGGCGCAGGACCTGTCCGCCATGCAGTTGCGCGCGCTCGGGCGGCGGTGCCGCACCGGGTCGGCGACCGTGCTCGGCGACCTCGCGCAGGGCACGACGCCGTGGTCGGCGCGGTCGTGGAAGACCGTGCTCGACCACCTCGGCCAGGCGTCCGGTGAGGTGACCGAGCTCACGCTCGGCTTCCGTGTGCCCCGCGAGATCCTCGACTACGCCGCCCGGCTGCTCCCCTCGGTCGCCCCCGAGCTCGCCGCCCCCCGCTCGCTGCGCCCCGGGGCGGGCTCCCTGACCGTACGGCGGGCCCCCGACGTCGCTCCCGCCCTCCAGGAGGCCCTGCGGCAGGCGCTGGCACGGGAGGGGTCGATCGGCGTCATCGCCGCCGACACCTCCGTGCCGGCGGTCTCGGCGGCGCTGGACGGGGTGCCCCACACGGTGCTCGGCCCTGATTCCACCGGGGACGGGCGCGTGCTCGTCGTGCCCGCCACACTCGCCAAGGGCCTGGAGTACGACCACGTGGTGGTCGTCGAGCCCGCCGACATCGTGGCGGCCGAGGACCGGGGCCTGGCCCGGCTGTACGTGGTACTCACCCGCGCCGTCACCTCGCTGACCGTCGTCCACAGGGACGACCTCCCGCCCGAGCTGCTCGGTTAGCGTGGCCGGCATGAAGATTGACATCCGCGCCGGCGGGCCGGGCGACGTCACCGCCGTACTGGACTTCTGGAGAAAGGCCGCGGAGGGCACGGATCGGCACGACGACCGCGAAAAGGTCGTCGCCCTGATCGAGCGGGACCCCGGGGCGCTGCTGATCGCCGAGCTCGCCGGCGAGAGCCGCGACACGGCCCCCGAGACAGCCCGTGAGACGGCCCGTGAGACGGCCCGTGAGACGGCCCGTGAGACGGCCCGTGAGATGGTCGGCACGGTCATCGCCGGCTGGGACGGCTGGCGCGCCCACCTCTACCGGCTGGCCGTGGCCGAGGAGCATCGCCGTAAGGGCGTCGGCCGGGCGCTGATCGCCGCGGCCGAGGAGCGGTTCCGCGGTTTCGGGGCGTTCCGCGTGGACGCCATGGTGCTCACGGACAACCTGCTCGCGCACCACGCCTGGTCCGCCGCCGGATACGCCCCCCAACCCGAGTGGGCCCGCTGGATCAAGCCGATGCCCCAGCCCTGACCGCCCCACGGCCCGCCACGATCACCTCCCGATGACCCCCTGGCGGCCGATGGGACGGCGCGGGACGAGCGGGACGGCGTGCAACGTAACGAATCGGCGTTGCCGTCGTGACTCGCGCCCGCCACCATGGTGCCGCGTGACCAACTCCTCCTACGGCGGCCCGCCGGCGCCGCCTCCCGGTCCGGCGGGCCCATACGACCCGTACGGCCAACCCCAGCCCCCGTACCCGCCGAACAGTCCTCACCCACCGAACGGCCCGTACCAGCCGAACAGTCCTTATCCGGCGAACTACCCGTATTCGCCGGATCCGCAGTACGCCCAGTACGCGCCGTACGGTCAGGCACCACCCCAGCCTCCCCGGACCAACGGCTTGGCGATCGCCTCGCTCATCTTCGGGATCATCGGCGGCATCCCGCTGTCCGTCATCTTCGGGATCGTGGCCCTGGTCCAGATCAGGAGGCGCGGCGACAGAGGACGCGGCCTGGCCGTCGCCGGGCTCGTCCTGTCGAGCCTGTGGATCCTGTTCGTCGCCGCGGTCGTCGTGATAGCCATCCTGACCTCGCCCCAGCGGGACGCCACGGGCACGATCACCGACGGCGGCTCGATGTTGAGCACGCAGATCCGCGCGGGCGACTGCGTCAACGGGATAGCCGACGGCGTGGTCGTGACGGCCGTGAAGGGCGTGCCGTGCGCGCAGCCCCACGACGCGGAGGTGATCCTCCAGTTCGATCTTCCCGTGTCGGCCTGGCCGGGCCGTGAGGCGGCGGGCGACACGGCGGCGGACCAGTGCGACCGGCGGCTCGGCCGTCTCCTGGCCGACAGCCCGATGCTCGACCGGCTGCAGAGCTTCGTGCTCTACCCGCCCGACGAGGCGTCGTGGCGGCGGAGCAGGTCGGTCAGCTGCATGGTGATCGACGCCTCCCGTGGCAAGCTGACGGGCGCCGTGCCGCGATCCTAGGGCGGGGCGCCGCCCCACTGCGGCCGGGGCTCGGGACACGACGACCACCCGACGAACCAGCGGGTTCCCGGTGGTGGCCGGATCCGTCCCCCGGAAACCGAGAAGGGGCCGCTCCGGAAAAGCACCGGAGCGACCCCCTCGGATGGAGCGAGGGACTAGAAGTCCATGTCGCCGCCGCCGGGCATGGCGGGGGCCTTCTCCTTCTCGGGCTTCTCGGCGATGACGGCCTCGGTGGTGAGGAACAGCGCCGCGATGGACGCCGCGTTCTGCAGCGCCGAGCGGGTCACCTTGGCCGGGTCGATGATGCCCGTCTCGAACATGTTGACGTACTCGCCGGTCGCGGCGTTGAGGCCCTCGCCCGCAGGCAGGTTGCGGACCTTCTCCACCACGACGCCGCCCTCGAGGCCGGCGTTCACGGCGATCTGCTTCAGCGGCTCCTCGAGCGCCTTGCGGACGATCGCCGCGCCGGTCGCCTCGTCACCGTTGACCTCGAGCTTGTCGAAGGCGTTGGCGCCCGCCTGCAGCAGCGCCACGCCACCGCCGGGGACGATGCCCTCCTCGACCGCGGCCTTGGCGTTGCGCACGGCGTCCTCGATGCGGTGCTTGCGCTCCTTGAGCTCGACCTCCGTCGCCGCGCCGGCCTTGATGACGGCGACGCCGCCGGCCAGCTTGGCGAGGCGCTCCTGGAGCTTCTCGCGGTCGTAGTCGGAGTCGGTGCGGTCGATCTCGGCGCGGATCTCGTTGACCCGGCCGGAGATCTGCTCGGCGTCACCGGCGCCGTCGACGATCGTGGTCTCGTCCTTGGTCACGACGACCTTGCGAGCGCGGCCGAGCAGGTCGAGGGTGGCGTTCTCGAGCTTGAGACCGACCTCCTCGGAGACGACCTGGCCACCGGTGAGGATGGCGATGTCGCCCAGCATGGCCTTGCGGCGGTCACCGAAGCCGGGGGCCTTCACGGCCACGGACTTGAACAGGCCGCGGATCTTGTTGACGACCAGGGTCGCCAGGGCCTCGCCCTCGACGTCCTCGGCGATGATGACCAGGGGCTTGCCAGACTGCACGACCTTGTCGAGCAGCGGGAGCAGGTCCTTGTTCGCCGAGACCTTCGAGTTGACGATGAGGATGTAGGGGTCTTCGAAGACCGCCTCCATGCGCTCGGGGTCGGTCACGAAGTACCCGGACACGTAACCCTTGTCGAAGCGCATGCCCTCGGTGAGCTCAAGCTCGAGGCCGAAGGTGTTGCTCTCCTCGACGGTGATGACGCCTTCCTTGCCGACCTTGTCCATCGCCTCGGCGATGAGCGCGCCGATCTCGGGGTCGGCGGCGGAGATGGAGGCGGTGGAAGCGATCTGCTCCTTGGTCTCCACGTCCTTGGCGAGCTTGGACAGCTCCTCGCTCACGCGCTCGACCGCCGCCTCGATGCCCTTCTTCAGGGCCATCGGGTTGGCGCCGGCGGCGACGTTGCGCAGGCCCTCGCGGACCAGCGCCTGGGCGAGCACGGTGGCCGTGGTGGTGCCGTCACCCGCGACGTCGTCGGTCTTCTTCGCGACTTCCTTGACCAGCTCGGCGCCGATCTTCTCCCACGGGTCCTCGAGCTCGATCTCCTTCGCGATGGAGACGCCGTCGTTGGTGATCGTGGGAGCGCCCCACTTCTTCTCCAGCACGACGTTGCGGCCCTTCGGGCCGAGAGTCACCTTCACGGCGTCGGCGAGCTGGTTCATACCGCGCTCGAGACCGCGCCGGGCGTCCTCGTCAAACGCGATCATCTTGGCTGCCATAAGGCTAGACCTCCCAGTAGCAGGGTGGCTTCAGCGGACCGAGCCGACGCCCGCGACGGCATGGGCCCGCTTTCCCTACTACGAGCCCCATCGCCCCGATCCCGATTGTTGTCACTCTCGACCTCAGAGTGCCAAACAAGTATTTAGCACTCTACCCCTGCGAGTGCAAGCGGAAGCCATGCTGACCAGGTTGGACAAGATGTCCAGCTATGTCGGAGGCCCGGCCCGCGCGTGGCGGGCCGGGCCTCCGGATGGTCCATGACGGCTCAGACGGCCCGGACAGCCTCCGCCTGGGGGCCCTTCTGACCCTGCGTGATGTCGAACTCCACCCGCTGACCCTGCTCGAGGGCCTTGTAACCGTCCATCATGATTGCCGAGTAATGGACGAACACGTCCTTACCACCGTCTACCGCGATGAAGCCGTAGCCCTTGTCCGCGTTAAACCATTTGACGGTGCCCTGCGCCACTTTCCGACTCCTCTTGCTGGGCTGGGGACCACACACAAGAAGCCCCCGGTTTCGTCGATCGTCATCGACCATACCCGTGTCAAGGCGTAGGACAACAGAGTCAATCCGCAAACTACACGACACCGTTCGCTGAAAGCGGGATCGGGCCTTATTCGGTTTAGTACGCGATAGTTGAGAATTGCATCATATGCGGATAGGCCTCTCAACTTCGGCAACGATAGAAGCCCATGTCAGGTGCTCGCACCCGGCGTAACGGCTCAGCCTCCCGCGACGGCGGGGATGACCGAGACCTGCACGCCATCCGGCGTGGGTGTGTCCAGTCCCTCAGAGAATCGGACGTCCTCTTCCCCTACGTAGACGTTGACAAAACGCCGCAGCTTGCCCGTTTCGTCGAGGATCCTTCCCCCGATGCCGGGGTAGTCGGCGTCCAGCTTCTGGAGGACCTCGCGGAGCGTTCCTCCCTCTCCCGACACCTCCGCGACCCCGTTGGTATACGTACGCAGAATCGTCGGAATCCGCACGGAAACGCTCATTGCTGTCTCGCTTTCGTTGCTCGATATGGGTTTCGGGAAGCGTATTCAGTTGGCGAAAGCCGTACGGAACGCGTCGAGGGAGGGACGGATGACGGCGGCGGGCCGCGCGTGGGAGGCGACGGCGTCGAGCGTCTTCAGCCCGTCCCCCGTGTTGAGCACGACGGTCTCCGCATCGGGGTCGAGCCGGCCGTCGCGAGCCAGCTTGCGCAGCACACCGACCGTGACGCCGCCGGCGGTCTCGGCGAAGATCCCCTCGGTGCGGGCCAGCAGGCGCATGGCGTCGACCACCTCGCCGTCGTTCACGTCCTCCACGGCGCCGCCCGTGCGCCGGGCGATGTCGAGCACGTACGGCCCGTCGGCGGGGTTGCCGATGGCGAGCGACTTGGCGATGGTGTTCGGCTTGACCGGCTGCACCACGTCGTGCCCCGCCTTGAACGCTCCCGAGACCGGGGAGCAGCCCTCGGCCTGGGCCCCGAAGATCCGGTACGGCCGGTCCTCCACGAGACCGAGCTTGATGAGCTCCCGGAAGCCCTTGTCCACCTTCGTGAGCTGCGAGCCCGACGCCACCGGGATGACGATCTGGTCGGGCAGCCGCCAGCCGAGCTGCTCGGCGATCTCGAAGGCCAGCGTCTTGGAGCCCTCGGCGTAGTACGGCCGGAGGTTGACGTTGACGAAGCCCCACTTCTCGCCCAGCTCGTCGCCGATGAGCTCGGAGCAGAAGCGGTTCACCTCGTCGTAGGTGCCGTCGATCCCCACCACGCGGCCGCCGTACGCCGCAGCCATGGTGATCTTGGCCTCTTCGAGGTCGGAGGGGATGAAGACGCAGGAGTCGAGCCCCGCGCGGGCCGCGGCGGCGCCGACCGCCCCGGCGAGGTTGCCGGTGGAGGAGCACGACAGCGTGTGGAAGCCGAAGTTGCGCGCCGCCTCAAGCGCGATGGCCACGACGCGGTCCTTGAACGAGTGGGTGGGGTTGCCCGAGTCGTCCTTGACGTGCAGGGAGCGGAGCCCGAGCTCGGCCGCCAGCCGGTCGGCCTTCACGAGCTTGGTCCAGCCGGGCTGGAGATTGGGCTTGTCCAGCACGCCGGCGGGGACGGGGAGCAGGCATCGGTACCGCCAGATGTTCGCCGGGCCGGACTCGATGTCCTCCCGGCGCACCTGTCCGAAGTCGTAGGCCACCTCAAGTGGCCCGAAACACTCGGTACAGGCGAAGATCGGCCCGAGATCGTAGAGGGTTCCGCATTCGCGGCAGGAGAGCCCCTTCGCGGGGCCGAACTCGGGAGCGTCGGTGTGCGCCATGAAGCGAGGCCTTTCCCTCATCTTCGCTCGCGGCCACCTTGGTCGCGAGCCGGAATTGGCACCTGTCCCGGCCGGGCCTCGTGGACACGAGATCGGTCACCGGGAAGGTTGCCGGGGCTTCGCAGGGCCGGTCCCTCCACCCCTCTGGATGAGCATCTTCAGTTGTCACCTGTCGCGAGACAGGTCTTCAGCACTGTACCTCGCCGTCCCCGTTGTCCGTTCCGCTGTCTCGAAAGGCGAGATGGGACGTGTCAGCCGTACGCCTCGCCGAGCGCGGCCTGCACGTACTTGCGGGCCTGGTGGATGCGCGACTTGACCGTTCCCAGGGGGATTCCGAGCTGGTCGGCCACCTCGGAGTAGTCGAGCTGGCAGATGTCGCGCAGCACGAGCGCCTGGGCGAGCTCGGGCCTCTCCGCCTCCAGGGACTCCATGGCGTCGAGCAGGTCGAGCCGCGACCCGGCGATGACGCTGACCCGGTGCGGGTCGGGACGCTGGTCGGGCAGCTCCTCCGCCTGCTCGGACGCGCGGCGCTTGAGCGTGCGGTAGGTGGTCCTGGCGCAGTTGACGGTCACGATGTGCAGCCACGTGCTGAACTTCGCGCGCCCCTCGAACCTGGCGATGTTGCGGGCCACCGCCAGCAGCGTGTCCTGGCAGGCCTCCTCCGCGTCCTGCCGGTACGGTAGAAGGCGCTCGCAGTGCCGCAGCACGTCGGGCTCGATCCGGCGGAGAAGCTCGCCGAGCGCACGGTGATCACCCTGAGCGGCCGATCGGGCCAGGTCCTCGGTCGTGTCGTCCAGTGCCATGCCGAACCAAGCCTTTCCCCAATCGCTGACATCCTATTGCCCGCTGTCGGCTTTTAATTAATCTTCCGGCATGCGCGCCCGCTCAGCCCCGGGGAGCCGAACCATGAGCAGCACCGTCCTGATCGCCTCCAACAGAGGGCCGGTCTCCTTCACACTGTCGGACGACGGCGCACTGACCATGCGCAGAGGCGGGGGCGGGCTCGTATCGGGCCTGTCGGAGGTGGTCGGCGACTCCCCCGCCGTGTGGGTCTGCGCCGCGCTGTCCGACGGAGACAGGGGCGCCGTGCGCCTCGCCCCCGGCGGCCGGCTGGACCAGGCGTTCGACACCGGCCCGGTCCGGATGCTGGACATCCCCCCGGCGATCTTCCACCGGGCCTACAACGCCGTGGCCAACTCCACCCTGTGGTTCGTCAACCACCTGCTGTACAACACGCCCCAGTCGCCGCAGTTCGGCACCCGCTTCCGGCGGGAGTGGGAGTCGTACCGCGACTACAACGGGGCGTTCGCGTTCGCGCTGGCCGAGGAGGCGGCGCACGGGGCGCGGGTGATGGTGCAGGACTACCACCTGACCCTCACTCCCGCGATGCTCCGGGTGGAGCGGCCCGATCTGCGCATCGCGCACTTCTCCCACACCCCCTGGGCGCCGCCGGAGTACTTCTCGCTGCTCCCCGACGACGTCGCGGCCGAGGTGCTGTCGGGGATCCTCGGGGCCGACCACGCCGGCTTCCTCACCGCGCGGTGGGCCCGCGCGTTCATGGACTGCTGCGAGGCCTTCCTCGGCGCCCAGGTGGACCACGGCGCCCGCACGGTCGCGTACGAGGGCAGGACCACCAGGATCGGCGTCCACCCGCTCGGCGTGAACGGAGAGGCGCTGCGCGAACGGGCGGCCGAGCCCGACGTCGAGTCGCACATGGCGGCGATCAGGGCCCTCGTGGGCGACCGGAGGCTGATCGTGCGGATCGACCGCACCGAGCTGTCCAAGAACATCGTGCGGGGGCTGACGGCCTACCGGGAGTTCCTGGCCGCGCATCCCGAGTGGCACGGCAAGGTCGTGCACCTCGCGTTCGCCTACCCGTCCCGGCACGACCTGCCCGAGTACCGCGAGTACACCGCCGCGGTGCAGCGGTGCGCCAAGGAGATCGAGGACGAGTACGCCACCGAGGACTGGGACCCTCTGATCCTCAACGTCCACGACGACTACCCCCGGTCGCTGGCGGCGTACCGGCTGGCCGACGTGCTGCTCGTCAACCCCATCCGGGACGGCATGAACCTGGTGGCCAAGGAGGGCCCGATCCTGTCCCCGCGCTGCGCGCTCGTGCTGTCGCGCGAGGCCGGCGCGGCCGTCGAGCTCGGGGCCGACTCGCTGCTGGTCAACCCCTTCGACGTGACGGGCACGGCGGCCGCCCTGCACGAGGCGCTCATCCTGCCCGAGGAGGAGCGGGTAAAGCGGTGCGCCCGGCTGCGCGAGGCGGCCACGGCCCTGCCGCCGCAGCGCTGGTTCGAGGACCAGCTGGCCGCCCTCTGGTGACGTGGGGCCGGCGTCAGTTCCACGACGCGTGCTTGAGGATGGCGCTCAGCCCCGGGGTGTTCCACTGGTCGATGACCAGGATCTTGGACTTCGGCAGGTACCACTCCCGCTGCGTGTAGTGGCCCTTCACCTTGTACGTCGTCATGGACACGCAGGTGCCCGACCACTCGCGGTAGTAGGCCTTGTGGCCGGGGCCGATCTGGCGCAGCCCCTTGCCCGCCGGCTTCATCTGCCCGATGTAGAGCCGCTTGTCGTACGGGCAGGGCCCGACGTCGGTGGCCGGATAGAACGGGCCGTCAGGGCTGTACGGCCGGAACAGCTCGTGGCCCACCTTGAGCGCCTTGGGCCCCATGACCCAGAAGCTGTGGCAGCCGGAGTCGCGGAAGCCGAACGTGTCCGTGCGGAAGGGCGGGCACGGGCCGGTGATCACTCGCAGCCAGTCCTTCTGCCGCTCGACGATCTTCCAGGTCTTCGGAATGGTCAGGGTGAGGCCCTTGCGCAGGTGGAGCTGCTTGGTGCTCCCGCTGTCGCTCGCGAAGGCCGCCGCGGGGCTCGCGGCCACGCTCGCCAGCACGGCGAGGCCGGCCAGGCCGGCCGTGATCGTCTTGTTCGGCATGCCCGCAGGCTAGGCCCCGGCGCTTGCAGAACGCTTGCCGATCGCTTCGGCCAGCTCCCGGAGGAGGGCCACGACCCCCGCCGGGCCGTCCACCACCACATCGGCCCGGGCCGCGAGCTCGGTCACCTCGGCCGAGCCGCTGCAGACGGTGACCCCCGGGACGCCCGCGGTCTCGACAGCCGCGAACGCCGCGAGATCTCCCAGGTCGTCGCCGAAGAACATGACCGACCGCGCCTCCCGCTCGGCGAGGAACGCCGCCAGCGCCTGGCCCTTGTCCATCCCGGCCGGCCGGAGCTCCAGCACCAGACGTCCCGGCTCCACGACCAGCCCCGCCTCCTCGGCGAGCCGCGCGACCGGGCCGCGCAGCGCCGCGAGCACGGCGTCCGGGTCGGCGCACCTGCGCGTGTGCACGGCCACGGCCTGGACCTTGTCCTCGATCAGGACGCCCTCGTACGGCGCCGCGAGCTCGGGCAGCCGCGCGCGCACCAGCGCCAGGCCGGGCGGCGGAGGCGGCGCGGCGATCCGGCCCTCCTCCCAGCGCTCCAGGCCGTAGTGGCCGAGCACCACGAGGCCCGGCACGTCCGCGAGGGACGGCCCTCCGGGGACGTCCCCGAGCGCGATGGCCGTGGCCGGCGGGCGGCCGGTGACGATCACCACGGCGCGGACCAGGACGGCGAGGCCGGCCAGAGCTGCGGGAGCGGCGGGGTGGACGCGTGCGGCGGCGGGGTCCGGCACGATCGGGGAAAGTGTGCCGTCGAAGTCGAGCCCGATCACGGCTCCGGCCGGATCGGCGAGGATCGCGTCGAGGGCGGCGTTCCGGGGAAGGGTCATGGTCTCATTCCGAAGCGGCGGGCGGCGCGGTCGCGCTGGCGGCCCGCTCTCATCCTGCGCAGCCGCTTGATCAGCATGGGGTCGTGCTCCAGGGCCTCGGGCCGGTCGATGAGCTCGCCTAATAACTGGTAGTAGCGGGTCGCGGAGACGCCGAACGTCTCGCGGACGGCCTGCTCCTTGGCGCCCGCGTAACGCCACCACTGGCGCTCGAAGGCGAGGATCTCGCGGTCGCGGTCGGAGAGGGGGACTCGGTCTTCGCCGGCCGGTTCGGTGTCCATCCGCTCCTCCTCGATGGGCTCGCAGACCCGTCCCATCGTAGTAGGCCAACTCGGGGTGTTCCGGCCGGATCGGCGGATGCGGGGATTCCAGGTATGGCGCGCACGCGTAAGACCGCCGGAGACCGCCACCGCCCCGGGCGCGCCCTGCGGCCGCCGCCCGGGGCCTTTCCGGCCGTCCCTAGCGGGCGTCGACCACGTCGCGCGCCTCCGCGAAGTGGCAGGCACTGGGGTGGTCGGCGCCCGGACGGATCTCCAGCAGGGGCTCCTTCTCGGCGCAGACGTCCTGCGCCTTCCAGCAGCGGGTGCGGAAGTGGCAGCCCGAGGGCGGGTTCGCCGGGGACGGCGGGTCGCCCTGCAGGATGATCCGCTGCCTCTGCTCGCGGCCCTCCGGGTTCGGCACCGGCACGGCCGACAGCAGCGCCTGCGTGTACGGGTGCGTGGGACGCTCGTAGATCTGGGTGTCGCGGCCCAGCTCGACGATCTTGCCGAGGTACATCACGGCGACGCGGTCGGAGATGTGGCGGACCACCGACAGGTCGTGCGCGATGAAGATGTAGGCCAGGTTGAACTCGTTCTGCAGCCGCTCCAGCAGGTTCATCACCTGCGCCTGGATCGACACGTCGAGCGCGGAGACCGGCTCGTCACAGATGATGATCTCCGGCTGGAGGGCCAGCCCGCGGGCGATGCCGATGCGCTGCCGCTGGCCGCCGGAGAACTGGTGCGGGTACCGGTTGATGTGGTCGGGGTTGAGGCCGACGACTTCGAGCAGCTCCTGCACCTTCCGGCGCCGGTCGCCCTTGGGCGCGACCTCGGAGTGGATCTCGTACGGCTCGCCGACGATGTCGCCGACCGTCATCCGGGGGTTCAGCGAGGTGTACGGGTCCTGCATGACCATCTGGATGTTGCGGCGCATCCGCTTGAGCTCGCCGCCCTTGGCCTTGGCGATGTCACGGCCGTTGACCTTCACCGACCCCGACGTCGGCCGTTCCAGCGCCATCAGGAGCTTCGCGAGGGTGGACTTGCCGCAGCCGGACTCGCCCACGACGCCCAGCGTCTCGCCGCGGTGCAGGTCGAAGGAGACTCCGTCGACGGCCTTGATGGCGCCGACCTGCCGCTTGAAGACGATGCCCTGGGTCAGCGGGAAGTGCTTGACCAGGTCGCGTACTTCGAGGATGGACTCAGCGGGAGCCGTCATCGAGAACCTCCCTCCAGTAGTGGCAGGCGCTGTCGCGGGTGCCGCTGATCGAGTACAGCGGGGGAACGTCGGTCACGCAGTTGTCCCGCCGGTAGGGGCAGCGCGGGTGGAAGGCGCAGCCGGTCGGCATCTCCAGCAGGTTCGGCGGCATGCCCTTGATGGCGTACAGCTCCTGCCCCTTGAGGTCCACCCGGGGGATCGACTCCAGCAGGCCCTTGGAGTACGGGTGTGCCGGGCGGGCGTACAGGTCGTGCACCGGGGCGTGCTCGACGATGCGCCCGCCGTACATCACGGCGATCTTGTCGGCCACGTCGGCCACGACGCCGAGGTCGTGGGTGATCAGGATCAGGCCCATGTCGCTCTCGCGCCGCAGATCCGACAGCAGCCCCATGATCTGGGCCTGCACGGTCACGTCGAGCGCGGTGGTCGGCTCGTCGGCGATCAGGATCTCCGGGTCCAGCGCGATGGCCATGGCGATCATGATGCGCTGGCGCATGCCGCCGGAGAACTGGTGCGGGTAGTCGTTGACGCGCTCCTTGGCGGCCGGGATGCGCACCCGGTCCATGAGCTCGATCGCCTTCTTCTTGGCCTCCGACCGGGAGGTGCCGCGGTGCTGGCGGAACATCTCGGCGATCTGCCAGCCGACCGGGAAGACCGGGTTCAGCGCGGACAGGGCGTCCTGGAAGACCATGGAGATGCCCTCCCCGCGGATCTTCCTGCGCTGGTCCTCCGGAAGCGACAGAAGGTCGACGCCGCGGAAGCGGATCTGCCCTCCGGTGATCTTGCCGGGAGGCATGTCCAGAATGCCCATGATCGTCTGTGCGGTGACGCTCTTGCCGGAGCCGGACTCGCCCAGCACGGCGAGCGTCTCTCCCGCGTCCACGCTGTAGGTGACGCCGTTGACCGCCTTGGCCACCCCCGCGCGGGTGTGGAACTCCACGTGGAGGTTCTCCACCTCGAGGAGGGCGCCGCTGTGGGAGCCGCCCGCCGCGTGCTCGGAAAGCACCTGTGTCACTGGCTGTGCCTCCTCATCGAAGCTTGGGGTCGAGGGCGTCCCGCACGGCTTCACCCAGCATGACGAAGGTCAGCACGCACAGGGACAGGAACACCGCGGGGAAGAGCATCGCGTGTGCCCCGGTCCTGATGTAGCGGGTGTGGTCGGCGATCGCGATGCCCCAGGAGATGACGGGCGGCCGCAGGCCGATGCCGAGGAGCGAGAACGTCGCCTCGGCGCCGATGTAGCTGCCGACGGTGATCGTGGAGTACACGAGGATCGGCGCCAGCGAGTTCGGCAGGAGATGCTTGAAGATGATCCGGAACGGGCCCGCCCCCAGTGCCCTGGCGGCCTGCACGTAGTCCTGGTGCTTGGCCTGGAGGACGGCGGAGCGGGCGATGCGCATGAGGATCGGCCAGCCCAGCACCGCGAGCACGAGGATCACGACCGCCATGATCATGAACTCGTTCGGGCTGGTCTGCGCCGGGGCGATGGTGCCGAGGATGATGATGCCGCCCAGCACGTACGGCACGCCCAGCACCATCTCGCCCAGGCGGGAGAACAGCGAGTCCACCCACCGCGCGTAGTACGCCCCCAGCACGCCGGCCACGCCGCCGAGCAGGACGGTCAGCAGCGTGGCCAGGACGCCGACGACGATCGAGGCCCGCGCGCCGTAGATGCAGCGGGCGAAGACGTCGCGGCCCTGCAGGTCGTATCCGAACCAGGCTTCCCCGCTCGGCCCGTCCATGCCCTTCGAGAGCGTCGCGAAGTTCGGGTCCTTGCTGGTGAACAGCGACGGGAACGCCGCCATCAGCAGGAACAGGATGAGCATCACCAGGGAGATCCAGAAGATCGGGCGCCGCTTCAGGATGTCCCACGTGTCGACCCACAGGCTCCGCGGCCGGTTCGACCGGGTGGGGACCGCGGGCTCCGACGGGTCCCCGACCCCCTGCACCAGGTCTTGCGTAACAGCCGGGTCACTCATAGCGGATCCTCGGGTCGAGCACGCCGTAGAGGAGGTCGACGAGCAGGTTGGTGATGAGGTACACGAGCACCAGCAGGGAGGCGATCGGGACCACGATCGTGAAGTCCTGACCGGTGATCGCCCGGAAGAGCAGACCGCCGATCCCGTGGATGTTGAAGATGCCCTCGGTGATGATCGCGCCGGCCATCAGCGAGCCCACCTCGGTGCCGAGGAACGTCAGCACCGGGATCAGCGAGTTCCGCAGCAGATGCACGCCGACCACCCGCCGGTTCGGCAGGCCCTTGGAGATCGCCGTGCGGACGTAGTCGGAGCGGCGGTTCTCCACGATGCTGGTCCGGGTCAGGCGGGCCGTGAAAGCCATGTTGAGGCTGGCGAGCACGAAGGCGGGGACGATGAGCTCGGTGATCGTGGCCTCGTCGGAGACCGTTGGGTTGATCACCTGCAACTGCACGCCGAGCAGCCACTGCAGCAGGTAGCCGGTGACGAAGACCGGCAGCGACAGCAGGATGAGCGTGGAGATCGTCACGATGTTGTCGAGGAAGCCGCCGCGCTTGAGACCGGAGAGCACTCCGGCGCCGATGCCGATGACGGCCTCGATCGCCACCGCGAGGAGCGCGAGCCGGATGGTGATCGGCCAGGCGTCGGCGAGCTGACTGGCCACGGGGACTTCGTGGAAGTCGACGCCCATGTTCCCCGTCAGCATGTTCTTGAGGAAGTTCCAGTACTGGACCAGGACGGGCTGGTCCAGGCCGAACTGCGCGCGCATCGCGCTGACATACGCGTCAGGGCAGGGGCGCTGGCCGCACCGGCCGGCGAACGGGTCACCGGGCAGCTGCCAGACCATGTAGTTGATGAGGAAGGTCGTGCCGAGCAGCACGGGTACGAGTTGCAGCAGGCGCCGGATGGCGTATCGGCCCATGTGCACCTCCAGTCTGACGCTAAAGGTCGTACATGCGCCCCCCGTAGGTCAACACAGGGGCGTCAACGGACAGCCGCCGAGGCCGGCTCCGGTCCGGAACCGGCCTCGGGGCACGTGCGAACCGGGGTCAGGCTTCCTTGATCGCGATGGACAGCGGGTCGAGGACGCCGAACGGCGTGACCTTGACACCCGTCACCCACTTCGAGGTGCCGGCCTGCAGGCCGTACGACCACAGCGGAATGGTCGGCAGGTCCTGCGCCAGCATAGCCTCCGCCTCCTGGTAGTCGGCGATGGACTTCGCCGGGTCCGTGGCGGTGTCGGCCTCGTGCAGCTTGGCGTCCAGCGCCTTGTTGCTGTAGAGCCCGTCGTTCGAGGACGCGTTGGTCTTGACCAGCGGGTTCAGGAAGTCCTCGATGTGCGGGTAGTCCATCTGCCAGCCGGTGCGGAACATGCCCTTGATCTTGTGCTCCGTGATGACGCTGCGGAACTCGTCGAACGTCGGCATGGCCTTGCCCACGACCGTGAAGCCGGCGTCGGCGCCCAGGGCCTGGTTGATGCTGTTGGCGGTGGCGTCCACCCACTCCTTGTGCGCGGAGTCGCCGTTGTACCAGATCGGGAACTCCTTGGGCGGGGTGTACCCGGCGGCCTTCGCCTTGGCCAGGTACTCCTTGGCCTTGGCGGGGTCGAAGGTGCACAGGTCGCCACAGGTGCCGGCCTTGTACCCCTCGACGATCGGGGAGGTCCAGGCGTCCAGCGGCACGCGGCCCTTGTTGAAGATCTTGTCGGTGATCGTCACCCGGTCGATCGCCAGCGAGATGGCCTTGCGGAAGTCGGCGTTGCCGCCGAACTCCTTGTCGTACAGCGGGAACGAGACCGTCTGGATGACACCCTGCTGGCCCTCGATGGCCCGGTCGCCGAGGTCGCTCTTCCACTTGTCACCCGCGAGGGCGGACGGCGGGACCAGCTCGGTGAAGTCGAGGTTGTTGGACAGCAGGTCGGCGTAGGCCGCGTCGTCGTCCTTGTACATCTTGTAGACGATCTGCTTGACCTTCGGCTTCTCCGTGCCCACGTAGTCGGGGTTGGCGGCGACCACGATCTGCGAGTTGTGGTCCCACTTCACGAACTTGAAGGGGCCGTTGGTGACCGGGTTGGCCGCGAACGCCTTGGGGTCCTTGAAGAAGGCCTCGGGCAGCGGGGCGAAGGTCACGTAGCCGAGCTTGGTCCGGAACACCGCGATCGGGGAGGACAGGGTGACCTTGAACGTGGTGTCGTCGACCACTTCGAGGCCGGACATCTTGTCCGTCTCGGGCTTGGGAGCCTCCTTCGGGCCGTCGGGGCCGTCGGGGTCGGCCTTGTTGACCTTGTCGAAGCCCTCGATGTCGGCGAACCAGGAGCTGCCGATCTGGGCGTTCGGCGAGTAGGCCGTGTAGTTCCACGCGTCGACGTAGTTCTTCGCGGTGACCGGGCTGCCGTCGGACCACTTGAGACCCGGCTTGAGCTTGATCGTCCAGACCTTGTTGTCGCTGGTCTCGATCGACGCGGCCTCGTCGAGCTCGGGGGCGGCCGTGTCCGAGTTGAACTTCACCAGCTTGCTGTACACGAAGTCGTTGATCGTGCCGCCACAGGTCTCGTTGATGTTGCCGGGAACGAAACCCGTCTGAGGCTCACAGCCGCGGATGTACACGGTGCCATCGGCCGCGCGGGGGTTGCCGCTGCTTCCGGAGCCGCCGCCGCTGCCGCCGCCGCAGGCGGCGACACCCAGCGCTAGCAGCGCGGTGCCGGCGGCGATCTTCGCGCCCTTAGTCACGCGCATGGTGGATTGGTCCTCCCTCTAAGGATGAACGTTCCCGCTGGTGAGACCACCGGTTTGCCGGGCACGGTCAAGCCAGCTGACGTCCTGCCAGTCGTCCGCGAGCATCCCTCACCATACGCACCAGAGGAGTCTCTGACGCGTTGCAGTTCGGTCACACGTGCGTCAGTGGGGCGTCACACGCATTCCATCGTGCGAGCACCAAACAGCCAGGTTCCCTGCAAACCACACATTATGGCACTTAAGCGACATATCACCCCAATTGCGGCCGAGAGGTCCCGGTGAGACCCGTGCCGTTGTCCCCACATCAAGGTGTCCTGAGCTACCTTTGACCAAGTCGCAGCCAGTGCGGGTGCGGCAGCCGTCCCACCGACCTCCATCCAATAGAGTCCTTGCCATGAGCCAGCCGGAATCCGCGCTCGCGGACGCCCAGGCGGGCGGCCGAGCCCCGGAGTCGCTGGCCGCGCTCGCCCAGCGTCACGGACTTCGACGCGCCATCGCCCGCCCCAGCATGCCCGCCTACCTGCGCCAACTGTGGGACCGGCGGCACTTCATCCTCACGTACGCCACGTCGCGCAACGTCTCGAAGTACTCCGAGTCGATGCTCGGGCAGCTCTGGCAGGTGCTGACGCCGCTGCTCAACGCGCTCGTCTACTGGCTGATGTTCGGCATCATCCTGGCCCAGAGCAAGTCCATCGCGCACTACCCGGCGTTCCTCATCACCGGAGTGATGGTCTTCACGTTCACCCAGCGCACGGTGACGGGCGGCGCCAAGTCGATCTCCTCCAACCTCTCGCTGATCCGCGCGCTGCACTTCCCCCGCGCCTCCCTGCCCCTGGCGTACGCCATGCAGGAACTGCAGCAGCTCGGCTGGTCGATGGGCGTGCTGATCCTCCTGGTGCTCGTGATGGGCATGCCGATCACCACTCTGTGGCTGCTCATCCCCGTCGCCCTGCTCATGCAGCTGGTCTTCAACATCGGCCTGTCCATGTTCATGGCCCGCGTCGGCGCGTTCGCCCGGGACATCAACCAGCTGCTGCCGTTCATCACGCGGACCTGGCTGTACGCCTCCGGCGTCTTCTACGAGATCAGCGACAAGACCAAGGACCTGCCGGACATCCTCAGATGGGCCCTGGAGTTCAATCCGGCGGCGGCTTACATCGAGTTCATGCGCGACCTGCTTATCTACCAGAGGTTCCCCGAGCGCTGGGCGTGGACCACGTGCGCGTTCTGGGCCGTGTTCGCGCTGATCGTCGGGTTCTGGTACTTCTGGCGGGCCGAGGAGAGGTACGGGCGTGGGTGAGCTGACCGAGGAGCTGTCCCAGGTGACCTCCGACGACGCACCGGTGGGAACGCCGACCGTCATCGTGGACGACCTCCACATCGTCTACAAGGTGTACGGCTCGGCCAGCGAGGCCGAGAAGGGCAACGCCGCGACGGCGCTCATGCGCGTCCTGCGCCGGCAGGCGCGCCCGCAGGTGAAGGAGATCCACGCCGTCAAGGGCGTCTCCTTCGTCGCCCACCACGGCGAGGCGATCGGCATCATCGGGCGCAACGGGTCCGGCAAGTCGACCCTGCTGCGCGCCATCGCCGGGCTGCTCCCGCCGCACAAGGGCGCCGTCTACACCAACGGCCAGCCGTCCCTCCTCGGTGTGAACGCCGCGCTGATGAAGGAGCTCACCGGCGAGCGCAACATCGTGCTCGGCTGCTACGCCATGGGCATGTCCCCGGCCGAGGTGCGGGAGAGGTACGACGAGATCGTCGACTTCTCCGGCATCGGGGAGTTCGTCCAGTTCCCCATGTCGACGTACTCGTCCGGCATGGGCGCGCGGCTGCGCTTCGCCATCTCCTCGGCGAAGACCCACGACGTGCTGCTGATCGACGAGGCCCTGGCCACCGGCGACCGCGACTTCAAGCGCAAGAGCCAGGACCGCATCAAGCAGATGCGCGACGCCGCCGGGACCGTCTTCCTGGTCGCCCACAACCTCGAAGTGATCGAGGAGACCTGCAACCGGGTCATCTGGCTGCACAAGGGCAAGATCAAGATGCAGGGGGACCCCCAGGAGGTCCTGGAGGCCTACAACAAGGCATGACGACCGCATAGGAGGGGGTTCACACCGTGCCCACGCCGCCACCGATCCCGTACGACCACCTGCCCGAGGTGCCCGCGCTGACCGTCGAGAGCGACGACGTCCGCGACGGCGAGCGTAAGCCCGACGCCCACGTCTTCAACGGCTGGGGGATGACCGGGCAGAACCTCTCCCCCCACCTGCGCTGGTCCGGCGCGCCCGAGGGCACCAGGAGCTACGCGGTCACCTGCTTCGACCCGGACGCCCCCACGGGCAGCGGCTTCTGGCACTGGCTGCTGTTCGACATCCCGGCCGGCGTGACCGAGCTGCCGACCGGGGCCGGCACCGGTCCCGAGTTCAAGGGGCTCCCCGAGGGGGCCCGGCACGCGCGCAACGACTTCAGCGCCAAGGAGTACGGCGGCGCGGCCCCGCCGCCCGGCCACCCCCACCGCTACATCTTCGCCGTGCACGCCCTGGGGGTCGACAAGCTCGACGTGGAGGGTGACACCCCTCCGGCGGTCGTCGGCTTCAACATCACCGCGAACACGCTCGCCCGAGGGTATATCGCACCCGTGTACGAAACCTGATACACGCGGGGTCGCTGTTCCACTATGATTCGAACGGAGATTCGACATAGGGGAGGGGCGGGATGAGTGACCTGGCGACGGCGATCGACAATCTGGCCGCCGAGGATCCGTTGGAGCTTCCCTCCGGGACGCTCACCGAACAGCTCATGGACCTGCACTGGCAGATGGCCCGCCTGCAGGCGCAGATCGCCCGGCGCACTCATCTGCGCACCGTCACCGGCACCTTGGCGCACTGAACGGCCGGCACCCACAGGGTGCCGGCCGTTTCCACGTCGGACGAAGGAGAGTGTCAGCTCCCCGCACCCGACCGCGCGTTCTGCGGGATCGCGCCGTTGAAGGTGGAGGGGACCGAGGAGACGGCGCTCGACGCGGCCGCGTCGGCGGTGGCGGCCGACGAGCTGGCGGTGGCCGCGCTCTGGGCCGTGGCCTGAGCCGTGGCCTGGGACGTCGTGGCGACCGGAACAGCGGCCGTGTCGTGTGCGGTCGTGACCACCGCGTTCACGTTCGCGTTGACGTTGGCGTCGACCTGCGCTGCCGTGTTCTGGGTGGTGGTCGTGAGCGTGGTGGCCGTCGGGGCGGCCGGGGTGTCGCACGGGACCAGCGCGAGCAGACCACCGGCGCTGCCGCCGGTCGCCGCGACCGCGCCGTTGAGGTTGACGAGCGCGTTGAGGTGGGCCGCCAGATCCAGGTTCACATTCGCGGCCACGGCGGCGCCGACCGTGGCGACGGCCGGAGCGGTGCCGTAGACCACGCCCGCCGTCTGACCCGAGGTGACGACGACCGGGTGGCCGATCTGGGCGAGGAGAGCCGCGCAGGCGTCGAGCTTGGCCGCGAGCGTGGCGTTGATGTGCGCGTCGATGTCGACGATCGCGTTCACGACGGCGCACAGGTGCACCTGGAGGGCCGCGACCACGTTGGCGCTGAGGTCGACGGTGGCGTGGGCGATGACGTTCGCCGCGATGGCGGCCGCGGCGGTGATGTGCGCGTTGGCGTCGGCGGACAGGTCGGCGGTCGTGGTGCCCGCGAGGTTGGCCACGGCGACGAGGTCGGCGCGGAGCTTCGCGGTCAGGTTCACCGCCACAGTCGCCGTCGCGTCGGCCTGGGCGGTGGCGACGGCCGTCGCCCCGCCGACCGTGTCGGCCCGCAGATCGGCCAGGAGCCGGACGACGGCCGCGATCCGGGCGTCGGTGCAGGTGTCGGCGCACACGTCGGCCTGAGCGGGCGCGGCGAGCATGCCGGCGATGCCGACCGTGACGGCGACGACGGCTGTCCTAACCACTCGTTTCATTTAACTTGCCCCCGGTTCATATTCCTTTTCACGAGAGTGGGAATGACGAACCCAAGAACCCCCGTGCGTCGGCGTGCGCCGACAAAGACGACGGCATTTCTATCACCTTGGCCGGGGGGTGCGATTACTGCCGGAGCCGGGCTCCACCCGAGGTCAGGGCCGGGAAAGTCCGGACAAAGAACGGCCCACGCCCACCCAGGAGTCAGGCGACACCCGGCCGCGAGCAAGGCTCGGTAAAAATAGCGCCAGGCCGGGCGTCATATCTTTCCTCTCCTTTTAGCGCCGCACTCACGCCGCATTCCACGATTCCCTTCCGATCGCCGGCGTCTCACGGTCAGAAGGCCGGTGGACGTCCCCTGGGGCCCGCGGCCAGGAGGGGTCCGGCCGGGCCGCGGCGGCGGAGCTCGCGAGGAGGCAGGTGCCAGGAGGCACGTGCGAGGGGCGCATGCGAGAGGCTCGCACTAGTGCGCCTTGGCGGAACGCCGGAAATCAGGGTTTTCCCCTATCGCGACATATCTCGACCCTGGGTACTCTGGGCACGTGACTTCCCTCACTCCGTACGCCGGCGACGATCCCACTCAGCGCGCCTCCGACGCCGATCGCGACCGGGTCGCGGCCATCCTCGGCGAAGGCCTCGCCACCGGCCGCCTGACCAGCGCAGAGCACGCCGACAGGCTCGACGCCGTCTACAGCGCCGTGACACTCGGCGAGCTCGTCCCCGTGGTCAAGGACCTGCCTCCCGAGGTGGTCCGGCACACGCCGGGCCCCGGCGCCGACCGGCATCGGGTCTCCGCGGTCTTCAGCAAGATCATTCGTCGTGGGCGCTGGGTCGCCGGGCGGCACACCGAGCTCAACGCCACGTTCGGTGCGCTGATCGTCGACCTCAGCGACGCCGTCCTTCCCGGCCGCGAGGTGACGCTGGAGCTGAACTCCCTGTGCGGCAAGCTCATCGTGACCGTGCCAGGCAACTCCAGAGTCGTCGACGAGGGCAGCGCGCTGTTCTCCAAGCGGTCCGTCACGGGCGGCAGCCCCGGCGACGGCCCGCTGATCCGGATCACGGGAAGCGCGCGCTTCGGCAAGATCGTCGTGACCCGGGGTCGCTCCGTCTGAGCGCGGCCCGAGCGGGTGCGGCCGAACCTGGCGCTCCTGACAGGACCTAGGATGCGGCCATGCAGCCCGGAGGCCGTCCCCTGCCTGTGGCCCTCGACGCCATGGGCGGCGACAACGCGCCCGGGGAGATCGTCGCGGGAGCCGTACAGGCGGTGCGGGAGCGCGGCGTCCCCGTCGTGCTGGTCGGGCAGCCGCGGGTCCTCCAGCAGGCCCTTGACGAGTTCGGCGCCACCGGGGAGATCCCGATCGTGCGCGCCGAGGAGGCGCTCGCCATGGACGAGGGCGCCCTGGCGAGCCTGCGGCGGCCGCGGTCGAGCATCGCGATCGCCTGCCATCTCGTACGGCGCGGCGACGCCTCGGCCGTCGTGTCCGCCGGGTCCACCGCCGGGGTCGTCGCGACCGGCCGGCTCCGGCTGCGCGGCCAGCAAGGGGTCGTCCGGCCGGCCATCGCGGTCACCCTGCCGACGCGGCCCCGGCCCACGGTCCTGCTGGACGCCGGGGCGACGGCCGACGCGAAACCCGAGATGCTGGTCCAGTTCGCCCACCTCGGGGTGGCGTACGCGCAGGTGGGGTTCGACATGGCCACCCCCAGGGTCGGGCTGCTCACGATCGGCTCGGAGGCGGAGAAGGGCAACAAGCTCGCCAAGCGGGCGCACGAGCTCCTCGCCGCCGCCCCCGGCATCGACTTCACCGGCAACATCGAGGGCCACGACCTGCTCACCGGCAGGGTCGACGTGGTCGTCACCGACGGATTCACCGGCAACGTCGCGCTCAAGACGCTTGAGGGAAGCGTCCGGTACGCCTTCAGCGAGCTGAGGGGCACCATCGAGGAGAGCCGCGTGGCGAAGCTCGGCGGCCTTCTCCAGCGGGCACGCCTGCGGGAGCTGCGCGACCGGCTCGACCCCGAGGCCCAGGGCGGCGCCGTACTGCTCGGCCTGAACGGCACCGTCGTGATCGCGCACGGCTCCTCGCGGGCGCGCGGGATCGCCGGGGCCTGCGAACTCGCCGCCCGGCTCGCCGGGCAGGGGATCGTGCCCAGGATCGGCGAGCGGGTCGGGTCCACCCCCAGATCCCACCGCCGCCGCTGACCGTTTATTGGAAAGGGGAACGACCTGCGCGCCGATAAGCTTGGTGCATGACCGACCCGCAACTCGTGCTCGCCGAGCGCGTCCAGCAGGCGCTGGGCGCCGCCTTCGGCCGGGAGCACACCACCGAGGACCCGTTGATCAGGCCGTCCCAGTTCGCCGATTACCAGGCGAACTTCGCGCTGAGCCTGGCCAAGCGGCTCCGACGTGCGCCGCGGGAGGTCGCCCAGGCCGTGGCCGCCGCGATCGACACGAGCGACCTCACGGTGGAGGTCAGCGGCCCGGGCTTCCTCAACCTGACGCTCGGCGACGGCTGGATCGCCCGGCAGGCGGAGCTCCTGCTGCGCGACGAGCGGCTCGGCGTGCCGCAGCGCACGTCCCAGACCGTCGTGGTCGACTACTCGGCGCCCAACGCGGCCAAGGAGATGCACGTCGGCCACCTGCGGACCACGATCGTCGGCGACACCCTGGCCCGTGCCCACGAGCACATAGGCGACCAGGTGATCCGGCAGAACCACCTCGGCGACTGGGGCACGCAGTTCGGCATGCTCATCGAGCACCTGCTCGACGTCGGCGAGGACGAGACGCTGAGCAGGCTCGCCGCCGGCGACGGCAACGCCTTCTACCAGGAGGCGCGCAGGAAATTCGACGGCGATCCCGCGTTCCAGGA
This sequence comes from Microbispora sp. NPDC049125, assembly GCF_040802045.1. Lineage (NCBI taxonomy): Bacteria > Bacillati > Actinomycetota > Actinomycetes > Streptosporangiales > Streptosporangiaceae > Microbispora > Microbispora sp. NPDC049125. Next base: position 112,885 of record NZ_JBEZDW010000029.1, read on the forward strand.
GAGGTCCCGCCGCCGGGTGCCGCTCCTCCAGGGCGGCGATCCCGACACGCTGCGGCTGTGGCAGGAGTTCATCGAGTACACCAAGCGCTACTTCAACCGCGTGTACGAGATGCTCGGAGTCACGCTCACCGACGACGACATCGCCGGCGAGAGCATGTACAACCCCATGCTCGCCGACGTCTGCGACGAGCTGGAGCACGCCGGGGTCGCGGAGATGAGCGAGGGCGCGCTCTGCGTCTTCCCGCCCGGCTTCACCGGCCGCGACGACCTGCCGCTGCCGCTCATCATCCGCAAGAGCGACGGCGGGTACGGCTACGCCACGACCGACCTCGCCGCCATCCGCTACCGGGTGCGCGACCTCAAGGTCGACCGCGCCCTGTACGTCGTCGGGGCCACGCAGGCGCTCCACTTCCAGATGGTCTTCGCGGCCGCCCGGATGGCCGGCTGGCTGCACGACGACATCCAGGCCGAGCACATCCAGATCGGCAGCGTGCTCGGCAGCGACGGCAAGATGTTCAAGACCCGGAGCGGCGACTCGGTCAAGCTGACCGAGCTGCTGGAGGAGGCGATCCTCCGGGCGGAGGCCGTCATCGCCGAACGCGGCTACGACGCCGCGGCCCGCAGGGAGATCGCCCGCCAGGTCGGCATCGGCGCGGTCAAGTACGCCGACCTGTCGGTCAGCCACGACAGCGAGTACGTCTTCGACTTCGACCGCATGCTGGCCCTGACCGGCAACACCGGGCCGTACCTGCAGTACGCCACGGCCCGCATCCGGTCCATCTTCCGGAACGGGGCGATCGAGCCGGCCTCGGCGGTGGGGCCGATCATCCTTGGCCACCCCGCCGAGCGGGCGCTCGCGCTGCAACTGCTCGGGTTCGGATCGGTCGTCGAGGCCGTGGCCGAGCTGTCCGAGCCGCATCGCCTGTGCAACTACCTGTTCGACCTCGCCCAGGCGTTCACGTCGTTCTACGAGAGCTGCCCGGTGCTCAAGGCCGAGGACGAGTCCGTACGGCAGTCGCGTCTCGCGCTGTCGGCGCTGACGTTGCGGGTGCTGCTGCGCGGCCTCGACCTGCTGGGCATCGAAGTCCCCGAGCGGATGTGAACGGCGGCCCATCGGCGCGCCTCGTCAGCCGGCACCCGGCCAAGCCTCTAGTCTGGCGCGGTCAAGGGAGTGCCAGCCGATCCCTCGGGGAGCATTGCGCGTGAGCATGGACCTGACCACGAGCCCTGACCCGGGAAACGTGGCCGACGCGACGGAGCTGCATCGCTATGCCGAGGCGCTGCTCGTCCAGCTGGCCGCGGAGGGGACGGCGCCGGATCTTCCGCCCGGCGTCGCGGACGTGCCCGGCTACTGGCTCGCGCCGGCCGTACACGCCCTGACGCTCATCCTGTCGGGCAAGGACGCCCTGGAGCCGTGCGCGCTCGCCGCGCAGCTCGACGAGCGGCGCACGGCACTGTTCCTGTGCCTGACGCTGGCCGTCTGCGGGCACGGCGACCGCATCCACGCCTCGTGGCTCGGCACCGCGTTCGGAGAGTTGTCGCAGGACCGGCCGGTCACCTCCGGTCAGCGCGCCCTGTGGCTCGCCGCCGCCCGGGGCGCGTACGGGCCGGTCGGCAAGATCTTCGTCCTGCGCAAGCTGGACGCCATCGCCGTGGCCGCCGAGGACGACCAGTGGCTGAAGGCCCTCGTCCCCGAGGAGACCTCTCCTGGGGAGGATCCGGCACCGCCCGTGCCTCGGTCACTGCGTGAGCTTCCCGAGCTGGCGGGCCTGCCGGAGATCCAGAGGCCCGCGCGTGCCGCCGCCCGGCTGCGCCGCCTGCGTGAACGATGCGTGGAGATCACTTCCGCCCCGCGGCCCGGCCAGGTCAGCGAGGTGGCCACCGGCGCGACCTGGCCGGACGCCGAGCCCCTCGCCGTGCTGCGGACGCTCATCGGCCAGGGTGGCCAGGAGGGCCCGCTGAGCTCGCTGAGCGGGCACCTGCTCCATGACGTACGGCCGGAGGCCGACCCGCACCTCGCGGCGCTCGCCCTTCACGTGGCGGCGCCGGCGGTGCGGACGGCGGCCGAGTCGCTGGCCGAGCTGGTCAAGGAGCCCCCACCGGAGTCGATCACGGTACCGATCCTTGGATACCCGGTCATCCTCCGGCCCGAGGGCCCCGACCAGGAGAGCATGGCCGCCACCGAGCAGCGGCTGGTCACCGAGTCCGTGCCCAGGAGGGCGCGTCCGTGGCTGGGGTACCTGCTGCTGGTGGCGGCCGTCGCCGTGTTCGCGGCCGGTTTCGTGGCCTTCCCGCCGATCGCGCTCGTGGGGCTGGCCCTGGGAGGCTGGGGTGGCTTCCTGCTCTGGCGCCATCGGGCACAGGAGCACGCCGACGTGCGATACGTCCAATCCCGGGCGGGCGACCTGTCCGAGCTGGCGGACAAGGCCGTGTGGGCGCTTCACGAGTACGCGCGCGAGTCCGAGGAGCGTGCGGCCACGGCCGCCGATGACCTGACCGAAGTGATCAAGCTTCTGCGTCGCGGCCCCCGGGCCGCGTAGGAACGCCGATTAGCAGCGCAGGGGCTCTGGAGTGGCGGCGCCGGGGCTTCGATGTCAGCGGCGTGGGGACTTCACGGTGGCAACGGTGAGGCTGTGGGGCACCGGAGGCCGGCGGGGGATTTTGGGCGGTCGCGGAAGTTTCGCCGGCTCTGGACGGGCCTGGGGACTACGGAGGCTCGCAGGCCGTGACTTGGGAACTACGGGGGGCCTCGCGGGCCTGGACTCGGGGGCTACGGGGGCTCGCGGGCCTGGACTCAGGGGCTACGGGGGCTCGCGGGCCTGGACTCAGGGGCTACGGGGGCTCGCGGGCCGGGAGGGGGCCGGAAGCTCGCCGGCCGATGAAGGGGCGGGAGGCTTCGGCGGGCTCGGACGTGGCGTTCGGATGGATGCCGAGCTCCGGGAGCGCGGAGGGGGTCCGCGAAGCTCCGGTCCGGATAGTTTGGGGGCTGCAGTTCGGGGGTCTTGGGGGGTGAACGGGGAGGCTCAGGCGCTGGAGACCTCCACGGTGACCGGCGTGATGAGGAAGACCTTGTCCGCGATCCGCTCGATCCGGCCCTCGCAGCCGTACGCCAGGCCGGCGGCGAAGTCGACCATCCTGGTCGCCTCGGCCGTCGACATGCCCACGACGTCCATGACCACGGCATAGCCCTCGCGGAAGTGCCTTCCGACGGTGAGGGCGTCGTCGTACTTCCGGGGGCGGACCATGACGATCCTCGCCGGCTCGGCGGCCGGCTGCCAGCGCTTGGCCGCCCGCTCCGCCGCCGGCATCCAGTCCTCGGCGTACTCCTCGTCGGCGTAGGCGTCGTCATACTGCTCGGCCCCACCCAGGCCAAGGTAACTTGCCACCCTGCGCACTGCCCCCATCGGCTCGTCCTTTTCCGGCTTGTCCTTGTCCGGGCCTGTCCCGATAAGAGGGACCGTAATCGACGCTTCCGCGCGACCCCTCCGACACGCCCGGCCATTTAATTGATTTTGGCTGGATGATGCCGAGTCCGGGTGCGTGGTGCTCTGTAGTCGGTTCCGTCAACCCTTCCAAGATAACTCTAACCGGACGGTTACCCCGCGTGAGCTTCCGCAAACCCTACAGATTCGGATGTTCTGGAGGGTGGAAACGGACAGGGATGATTCCGCTGGTGAGAGCCTTGGAGCCACGCGAGAAACTTCAGCCACGACCTGTTGTTCGACCGCGGCTCGTTGCCGGCGTCAAGGTCTGGACAGTTGAGGGTGGACAGGCGTGACTCCCGTCAGCCGGAGCTGGAACGAGCCGTCAGCCGGAGCTGGAAACGAGCCGTAAGCCGGAGCTGGGAACGAGCCGTCGGCCGGGGCCGCGGAACGAGCGGCGCTACGGGCCGACGGCGACAGGCGTTCCCAAGGATGGCGGGCGGAGACGTTTTCGGGGAGACGCTGCGCTCGTCTGGAAGCGTGCGGTCCTCGCGAAGCCCGCTCCGCTGGGCCTTCGCTGCGGTCCTCGCTTCCAGCCGGCCTCCGCTCCCACAACCCCGGCCCAGCCGTCGGCCCCCCTATACATCAGGGCTCGTCTCTCGGCCGGGTGGGCAGCAGGGAAAGGCTTCGTGGAAACAGAAAAAGCCACCCCATTCGGGGTGGCTTCTCCTGGTGGAACAAATGATTGTCCGGCGGTGTCCTACTCTCCCACACCGTCCCCGGTGCAGTACCATCGGCGCTGGAAGGCTTAACTTCCGGGTTCGGAATGTAACCGGGT
>NZ_JBEZDW010000030.1:0-114780 GCF_040802045.1 Microbispora sp. NPDC049125
ACCTGCTACTGCCAAGGCTGCCCCATCCCCGCCGACATGACCGAAGTCGACCACGTCCACGGCTGGATCGACCACGGCACCACCGACCTCGACCTGCTCGCCCCCGCCTGCACCCACCACAACCGCGACAAATTCCACCACTCCCACCGCTACACCACCCACCGCAACCCCGACGGCACCTGGACCCTCCTCCACCACCCCAAACGCCACCACCACATACCCACACGCCACCGCTAACCCCCGCGACCTTGCCCCCCACGACGCCACCCAACCCCGAACAACAGCGGGCACACCCACACCGCCACGGATCATCGCCGGCCCCAAGGAGCCCGACACCGGCACCGCTGCCGACCCCTGAAGGACTTACAGGCACGCCCACTTAGAAGTCCCAACAAAAATGATCTAGGAATACTGGTGATCATCTACAGGTTGATCACCTGTGTGAGGAAGGGCGAGCAGCCGCCGTGGATCACCCCGGATGAGTTGTGGGCGCGGATCGAACCGTTGTTGCCGGTCTTGCCGCGCCGTACAGATCATCCGGGCCGCAAACGCCTGGACAACCGGAAGGTCCTGTCGGGCATCATGTTCGTGCTCTACACCGGTATTGCCTGGGAGTTCCTGCCGCAAGAGCTGGGTTTCGGCTCGGGGATGACCTGCTGGCGAAGGCTACGGGACTGGCATCAGGCCGGGGTGTGGCAGAAGCTGCACGAACTGCTGCTGGACGAGCTGCATGCCACGGGCAAGCTTGACCGGTCCAAGGCGGTGATCGACAGCTCCCACATCCGGGCGCTGAAGGGCGGCCCAAAAAACAGGGCCGAGTCCGGGCCCGCGCAGCCTCACAACCGGGATCTCAGCACGTCGATCTCACAGCCCGGCGCGAACGGGTCGAAGCCGTGCTCAACCAGCCAGCGAACATTCAACAGGCTTCGCAACGACCACCACGCGCGGATCACGGCGAGGTCGACGTCGGTGCCGTAGCCGGCGACGACGTCACCGAGATGCTCCTCGTGTCCGAGCGTCAAGGTGGCGAGGTCGTACAGGGCATCACCTTGGCCCGCCTCGGACCAGTCGATGATGCCCGTGATCCCGTCGCCGTCGACGAACACGTGATCGATCTGCAGGTCGCCGTGCGTGAAGACCGGTGTCCACGGCCGGAGCGCGGCCTCGGCGATCTGGCGGTTGCGGGTGACCAGGTCGGCGGGCAGGACGCCGTTCGTCACGAGCCACTCGCACTCGCCATCGAGATCCGCCGCCAACTCGTCGAAGCCCCGGCCGGCCTGGCCGGGCCTGGGCGGCAACGGCGCGTCGTGCAACCTCCGGATGGCGGCGCCCGCCGCGGCCCACGCTGCCGGGGACGCGGTCGACGACTCACCGAGACGGCCGAGCGCCGTCCCCGGGACTGCGGCGATCGCGAGCACCGGCGGCTTGTGCCACAGGACCTTCGGGGTCGGGACCGGCGCCAGGGCCATCGTCTCGACCTCGACCTCGATGCGCGCCTGATCGGCGTCCACCTTCAGGAACACGTCGCCGACGCGCAGGGTCGCGCGCTCGGAATGGGCGACGACCATTTTGACCTCATCCATGGGCGACCAGTATCCCGGGTTGATCGTCGACGTCACCGGGTTTATCGCGTGCGATTGCGCGGCTGACCGCGTCCCGCTACCAAGCGGCCTCGTGCGCGACACCGACCGCTGACCAGGTCAAGTCCACCACTTTTGTCAGGAGGCCTTAGCGACCGCCGGTCCGCTGAGCGTCCTCGGAGCACGGAGGTCAGGTGGCGCAGACGTCCCGGTAGGGGGCGTCGCCGAATCGCGCCTGCCACTCCGCGGGTGACAGGGTCCTGCCCGCCCGCCGGCACACGGCGGAGGCGATCCGGCCGGGATCGACCGGAGTCTCCCGCAGCATCCCGGCGTCGTCGATGGACAGCAGGGCGGTCCCGTCGGCCGTGAACACGGCGTCGGCGACGCGCTCATGGTGCACGGCGAGCGGCGCGCCCAGCCGGCGTTCGCTTCGGAGATCGAAGAGATGGATGAGATGATCCTCCCCGGCCACTGCGGCGAGGTCCGCCACGGGGGAAACGGCCAGCCTCTCCACCGTCTCGGCCGGGCCGCGCAGAGTCTGTCCCACCCGCCGCCCTTCCGCGATGTCCCAGCGCGTGAGCCGGGCGGCCTTATCCGCGATCACCATGGTGACCCCGTCCCTCTCGAACGCGATCCGGTCGCCGGCCGGCATGGTCAGCTCGTACGCCTTGCCCAGGGGTCTGCCGGTGACCGCGTCGTGCACTCGGTAGCCGCTGCCGACGGCCACGATCCTCGCTCCGTCAGGCGTGAAGCCGATGGCGGACAGGGACGCGTACGGCACCGCCCACTGCCGACGCCCCGACCGGGGGTCCCATACCTCCAGGCGGGTGGCCTGTTTCCGGTCGTCCGCGACCTTCACCGCGAGGCGGGTGCCGTCCGCGCTGAAGTCGAGCGCGGTCACCCGTGAGCCGGGGACGGCGAAGCGGGCGACCCGCCGCCGCGAGGAGGTGTCCCAGACCGAGACGGTCGCGCTGCCGGGACTGGTGTACGCGGCGAGGAACCGGCCGTCGCCGCTGAGGACCATCCCGGAGACGTGGTCGTCACCGGCCTGCCTCAGATCGAGCTGCGCCCCCACGGGGCGTCCGGTGTGCGGCTCCCGGAGTTGGATCAGGTCCGTCCCACGTTCGTGCGTGGCGAGCCACCGGCCGTCCGGGCTGAAGGCCGCCTGCATTCCCCTCGGCCCGATCGGCGAGGGCGGCGCGGTGAGGGCACTCACGTCAAGCGCCACGACGGTGTCCTCGCTCAGGTACCGGAGCGTGCGCCCGTCGGGGTCGAACGCGGCCGCGGGCGTGACCGATGAGATGGCGCGGGTGGTGAGCAGGGTCCAGTCGTCCGTCCTCCACAGTTGGAGGCCGGCTTCATTGACGCTGGCCAGGAGTCGCCCGTCGAGGCTCGGCACGAGCGCTCCTCCGTTCCAGCGGTCGCCATCCCCGATGATCACCTTTTTCGGGGGGCGGAGGGCGGAGTCGAGACGGTGGAGGTATCCGGAGTATCCCGCGAAGACGGTCTGGCCGTCCGGGCTCAGCGCCACCCGCGGTGGGCATTGGCAGACCCTCTTGGTCGCCCGCAGCTTGCCGTCCGGCAGGCTCCAGCGCTGGAGCCCGTCGAAGCCGAATCCGGTGATCATGAACTTCCCTGTGGGGTCCACGGCGGCGTCGCCCGCCTGGGCCCCGGTCCTCCGTCCCGTCCGCAGGTCCCAGATCGACATCCCCTGCCCCTGGCTGACCAGGACGTAGCGGTCCTGGCCCTCGAAATCCAGCTCGAAGTCATACAGGCCGGACTGGGGGAAGAGCTGGGTCCTGGCCACCCTGCGGCCCGTCGCGAGCTCCCAGACCGTGACGTCCAGGTCCGTGCCGATCGCGAGGAGGCGGCCGCTGGGACTGAGAACGGCGCGGCGGAGCCGGAGCTCGGCCATGCCGAGGTTCGGAATCCGCCGCGTCAGGCTCCGTCCGCGCAGGTCCCACACCCGGATGGCGTCGTCCCCGATGCTCACCAGCGTCCGCCCGTCCCTGCTGAGCGCCCTGAGCGTCTCCGCGGAGTCCGCGGGGTCGGAGAAGGCCGCGATCTCCATCTGGGCGAACGCGTCCGACAGCCCGGCCCGGGTCTCGGGCTGCGGCGCGACCCGCCAGGCCGCCACGTTGAGCAACATGGCCTGAACCGGGTCGGTCGACCTGAGCGAGCCCGCGACCGCCACCATGTCGCGCGCCACCGCCGTGTCACGTTGCTCGGCGATCCTGCGGCTCTGGTAGACCGACAGGCCGCCGCCGGAAAGGGCCAGCACCAGCAGTACGGCCAGGGCGGCGGTGAGCAGGCGGCGTCGTGTGGCCCGGCGGCGTGCCGTGCCCGCCGAGGCGTCGAGGAAGGAGCGCTCCAGCGGGCTCAGCACCAGATGGCGGCGCTCGGCCGCGGCCCAGCGCATCGCCGCCTCCAGGCGGGTGCCGTGGAGTACGTCGCCGTCACGACGGCCGTCCCCGTCCCACTGGCGCGCCGCCATCTGGACCACCCGGTATTCCGGGAGCCCGGCGCGGTCGTCCTCCACCCATGCCCGGAGGCGGGGCCAGGCGGTGAGCACTCCGGGCCGGGCCAGCCTGAGAACGCCGTCGTGCGTGGCCAGCACGTAGCCGAAGACCTCCAGGACGCGCCGGAGGTCCGCCTCCTCGCCCGCCGGTCTGCCGTCGAGCAGTTCCCGCAGGGGCATGCCGCACGGCACGAGCTCCCCGTCCTGCCCGGCCGTGACCAGGCGTAGGAAGATCTCCGGTACGAGCATCCGCTGGGCCGGGGTGAGTGCTTCGTAGGCGTCCTCGGCGAGCGCGCCGAGTGAGGCCTCGCCACCGCCGGCGAGCAGGCTCGCCTCGGCCCCCGCCCTGGCGAGCAGCGCCGGGCCGGACGCGGGAAGCGGCTCCGTCCCGGCTCCGGCGTCGCCGGTGCGGCCGGTGACCAGCGCCAGCAGCAGGTCCCGGGCGGACGGCCGGGCGTCGGCCTCCTTGCTCAGGGCGGCGGCGACGAGCGACCTCATGGACGTGGGGACGGCATCGAGGTCGGGGTCGGCCGACAGGACCCGGTGCATGACCCCGCCGAGTGTCTCCGCGCTGAACGGATCCGTTCCGGTCGCGGCGAACAACATGACGCCTCCCCAGGCGAACACGTCGGCCGCCGTCCCCGCGCGCTGCCCGGTGAACACCTCCGGCGCCATGTAGGTGGGTGTCCCCCGGACCAGCCCCGTCGAGGTGAGCGACATCTCCAGGGTCCGCGCCACGCCGAAGTCGATGACACGCGGGCCGTCCGCGCCGAGCAGCACGTTGTCGGGCTTGAGGTCCCGGTGGACGACTCCCGCCTCGTGGATCGCCGTCAGCGCGGCCGCGACCGCCACGCCGAGCCGATACACCTCGTCTTCCGAGAAGGAGCGGCCCTCCCGTACCGCCTCGCGCAGGCTCGGCCCCTCCACGAACTCGCTCACGATGTACGGCCGGGGGGCGTCCAGGTGGGCGTCGAGGACCCTGGCCGTACAGAACGGCGCCACCCTGCGTGCGGCCGCGGCCTCCCGGCCGAACCGGTCGGCCAACTCGGGGTCGTCACCGGCGTCCCCGTGCAGGACCTTGATCGCCACCCGGCGGCCGTCGTCGCCGTAGGCCTCGTAGACCACCCCCTGACCGCCATGGCCCACGCGGCCGGCGAGCCAGTAGCCGCCGAGGCGCTGTGGATCCTCAGGCAGGAGCGGTGTCGCGCTCATAAGGCCCTCTCTGTCCGTCCGGGCGTTCCCGGCTTTAGATGCCGGTCGTGGACGAAAGGTTGCCTGAAGGCGTCAGAGGGTGGCGGAAGCGCAGGGCCGCAGGCCGACGAGCACCGACTCGACGCCCCACTGAGCCGGCGCCTGCCGCCTCCTCCGGCGTAGCCGACGATATCCTCTTGCGTGAGGAGGACATCGCCGCTTACGAAGCACGACACCCCGCGCAGCCAGTGCTGTGAGGCTCCCAACAATCAGGACGGGAATCATGACAATCACTGTGGGAATCAATGGCTTCGGCCGCATTGGCCGTAGTTATTTCCGTGCTCTGCTCACGTCCGGCGCCGACATCCGCGTGGCCGCGGTCAACGACCTGGCCAGCGCGCAGACCCTCGCGAACCTGCTGAAGTACGACAGCGTGTACGGGCCGCTGCCGCAGCAGGTCGTGGTGGAAGGCTCGTCCATCAAGGTCGGGGACACCGTGGTCGAGGTCCTCAGCGAACGCGACCCCGCGCAGTTGCCCTGGCGCCGCCTCGGAGTCGACGTCGTCATCGAGTCGACAGGCGTGTTCAACGACGCCGCCAAGGCCCGGGCGCACATCGACGCCGGGGCCTCGAAGGTGGTCGTCTCAGCCGCGGCGAAGAACGCGGACCTCACTCTTGTCATGGGTGTCAACGACGACCTGTACGACCCCGAGAAGCACACGATCGTCTCCAACGCCTCGTGTACGACGAACTGCCTGGCCCCCATGGCCCGGGTGCTCGATGACGCGCTCGGCATCGAGTGCGGCACCATGACCACGATCCACGCATACACGCAGGACCAGAACCTGCAGGACGGCCCGCACCCCGACCCCCGGCGCGCCCGCGCGGCCAACCTCAGCACCATCCCGACCACCACCAATGCCGCCAGTGCGATCGGCCTCGTGCTCCCGAGCCTGAACGGCAAGCTCGACGGGTACTCGGTGCGGGTTCCCGTCCCCGTCGGCTCGCTGACCGACCTGACCGTCCGGGTGGCCCGCGACACGACGGTGGAGGAGGTCAACTCGCTGTTCCGCAAGGCGGCGGACGGCGAACTGGCGCGGATCCTGCGCTACACCGCGGACCCGGTCGTCTCGGCGGACATCGTCGGGGACCCGGCGTCGTGCATCTTCGACTCCCTCCTCACGCAGGTCCTCGAGGGCCGCCACGTGCACATCTTCGGCTGGTACGACAACGAGTGGGGATTCTCCAACCGCCTCATCGACACGACCCAGTTGGTCGGCGGCGCGACCGCGTGACGTACCGCGTCGCCGGAGTCACCGGCGAGGCGCATCACCACCCTGTCGAGTTGTCCGACGGTGGCCGGTGTGCTCACTCGGCGCTCTCCTGCCCGGCGGAGGGGGCGGCCTCGGAAGAGTCGTCGCCCCCGTCCTGCCGCATCAGTTCGGCGAGTTTGAACGCCTCCTCGATGAGCGTCTCGACGATCTTCGACTCGGGTACGGTCCTGACGACCTCGCCCTTGACGAAGATCTGCCCCTTGCCGTTGCCGGAGGCGACGCCGAGGTCCGCTTCCCTGGCCTCCCCGGGGCCGTTCACCACGCACCCCATGACGGCCACGCGCAGCGGGATGTCCATGCCCTTCAGCCCGGCCGTGACCTCTTCGGCCAGCTTGTAGACGTCGACCTGGGCGCGCCCGCAGGAGGGGCAGGACACGATCTCCAGGCCGCGCCGCTTGAGGTTCAAGGACTCCAGGATCTGGAGGCCGACCTTGACCTCCTCGGCGGGCGGCGCGCTCAAGGAGACGCGGATGGTGTCGCCGATGCCCTGGGACAGCAGCGCGCCGAACGCGACAGCCGACTTGACGGTCCCCTGGAAGGCGGGGCCCGCCTCCGTCACACCGAGGTGCAGCGGATAGTCGCACTGCGCCGCGAGCTGCCTGTACGCCTCGATCATGACGACGGGGTCGTTGTGCTTGACGGAGATCTTGATGTCCCGGAAGTCGTGCTCCTCGAACAGCGACGCCTCCCACAGCGCGCTCTCGACCAGCGCCTCCGGGGTAGCCTTGCCGTGCTTCTTCAGCAGACGGCGGTCGAGCGAGCCCGCGTTGACCCCGATGCGGATCGGAGTGCCGTGATCCTTGGCGGCCCGCGCGATCTCGCGGACCTTGTCGTCGAACTGCTTGATGTTGCCCGGGTTGACGCGCACGGCCGCGCAGCCGGCCTCGATGGCGGCGAACACGTACTTCGGCTGGAAGTGGATGTCCGCGATCACCGGGATCTGCGACTTGCGCGCGATCGTCGGCAGGGCGTCGGCGTCGTCCTGGGTGGGGCAGGCGACGCGGACGATCTGGCAGCCGGACGCGGTGAGCTCGGCGATCTGCTGGAGGGTCGCGCCGATGTCGGACGTGCGGGTCGTGGTCATGGACTGGACCGAGATCGGGGCGTCGCCGCCCACGGGTACGGTCCCTACGTGGATCTGGCGGCTGGTACGTCGTCGGGCCAGCCTCGGCGGCACCGTCGGTACTCCGAGAGCGACAGGCATGACAGTCCCCAAGATGGTCGGCCGGTCCGGGCGGACCGGGTTGTGGCTGATGGCTGCGTGCCGTTGAGAGCTGTGAAAGTGCTGGGATGCCCGGTGTCAGCCGACGGCGAGGGAGGCGGTGGCTCCCTGCCGGGCCTGCCATCCGGAGGGCAGGGCCTCCAGCAGCGCGTGGGTGAGATGGCGGGGGGTGAGGCCGCTGGCCTCCAGGACGTCGGCCCGTGAGCCGTGGTCGAGGAAGCGCTGCGGGATGCCGAAGACGTGCACCGGCAGGCCCGGCTTGGCGTCGTTCAGCGCCTGGGCGACGCGCGCGCCGGCGCCGCCGACCCGGCCGCTGTCCTCGACCGTGGCGACCAGCAGGTGATCGAGGGCGAGCCCGGTCAGCTCGGGCGGCACCGGCTTGATCCAGCGGGGGTCCACGACGGTGACGCCGACGCCCCGCCCCGCCAGCCGTTCGGCGACGTCGAGGCAGGTGGCGGCCATGGCGCCGACGGAGACCAGGAGGATGTCGGGACGCTCGCCGCGGTGCAGGACGTCCAGCTCGGCGTGGACGTCCACGGCCGGGATGTCGGCTCCGCTGGAGCCCTTGGGGAAGCGCAGGGCGGTGGGGCCGTCGTCGCAGGCCACGGCCTCCCGCAGGGCGCGGCGCAGGGTGGCGGCGTCGCGTGGAGCGGCCAGCCGCAGGCCGGGAACCAGGTTCAGCAGCGACAGATCCCACATGCCGTTGTGCGAGGGGCCGTCGTCGCCGGTCACGCCGGCCCGGTCCAGGACGAACGTGACCGGGGCGAGGTGCAGGGCCACGTCCATCAGGAGCTGGTCGAAGGCCCGGTTGAGGAAGGTGGCGTACAGCGCGACGACCGGGTGCACCCCGCCGAGGGCCAGCCCCGCGGCGGCGGTCACGGCGTGCTGTTCGGCGATGCCGACGTCGATCACGCGCTCGGGGTGGCGGCGGGCGAACTCGCCGAGCCCGGTCGGGTCGAGCATGGCCGCGGTGATGGCGACCACGTCCGGCCGGTCGGAGGCGAGGTCGGCCAGCTCCCTGCCGAACACGGACGTCCAGCTGGGTGCGTCCCCCGCTTTCCGGGCGGAGGCGGCGCGCACGGCGTGGAAGCGGTCCGTGTCGTCCTGCTCGGCGGGAAGGTGGCCGCGGCCCTTCTCGGTGACGCAGTGCACCACCACGGGCCTGCGCAGGGCGACGGCCTCGCGCAGCGCCGTCTCCACGGCCTCGATGTCATGGCCGTCCACCGGGCCGACGTAGGCGAGCCCCAGGCTCTCGAACAGGGCTTGCGGGGCGTCGCCCGCGCGCAGGTCGGCGAGGTGCCCGGCGACGGCGCCGGCGGTGGGGGCGTAGGAGCGGCCGTTGTCGTTGAGGACCACGACGACGGGGCGTTCGGGGGCCGCCGCGATGTTGTTGAGGGCTTCCCAGGCCATGCCCCCGGTGAGCGCTCCGTCGCCGAGCACGGCGACCACGGCGCGGTCGTTCCGCCCGAGCAGGGCGTTGGCGCGGGCGAGGCCGTCGGCCCAGGACAGGGAGGTCGAGGCGTGCGAGTTCTCGATGACGTCGTGCTCGGACTCGGCGCGGCACGGGTAGCCCGACATGCCGCCGGTGCGGCGGAGCGTGGCGAGGGCTTCGGTGCGGCCGGTGAGGATCTTGTGGACGTAGGCCTGGTGGCCGGTGTCCCACAGGATCTTGTCGCGGGGGGAGTCGAAGACGCGGTGCAGGGCGATGGACAGTTCGACGACCCCGAGGTTGGGGCCGAGGTGGCCGCCGTTGGCGGTGCAGGTGTCCACCAGCAGCCGCCGGATCTGCGGCGCCAGTTCGCGGGCCGCGCTCGGGGACAGGGCGCGCAGGTCCTCCGGCCCCCGGATCTCCTCCAGGCGTGGCATGGCGCACCCCTCTTTCTCCAGCGGTGGATTCATCGCACCCCACCGGGTACGGGAGAGATCTCGCCGGCCAGCGGTGTCTGCGGGACGCGGCCGGTGACCGGGTCGGCCAGCCGGCCGGGCATGGAGAACACGACGTCCTCGGCGATGCCCCGCTGGAGCTCCACCTGGTCGAAGCCGAGCTCGGCGAGCCGGGCGACGAGCCCGTCGACGAGGATCTCCGGGGCACTGGCCCCGGCGCTGATGCCGACCGACGACACGTCCTTCAGCCAGGCCGCATCGAGGTGCCGTTCGTCGGGCACCAGATGGGCGGCGGCGCCGTGGTCGCGGGCCACCTCGACCATGCGCAGCGAGTTGCTGGAGTTGTGCGAGCCGACGATCAGGACCAGGTCGTTGTCGCGTGCGAGGTCCTTGACGGCGTTCTGCCGGTTCTGGCTGGCGTAGCAGATGTCGTCGCCGGGGGTGACCAGGTCGGTGAAGCGGGCGCGCAGGGCCTCGACGACGCGCTCGGTCTCGTCGAACGACAGGGTGGTCTGGGTGAGGACGGCGACCGGGGTGTCGCCGGGCAGGCCGAGGCGCCGTACGTCGTCCTCGGTCTCGATGACGACGATCCGGTCGGGGGCCTCGCCGAGGACGCCCTCGATCTCCTCGTGGCCCTCGTGCCCGACGAGGAGGATGGTGCGGCCGTCGCGGGCGAAGCGCACCGCTTCCTGGTGGACCTTGGAGACCAGCGGGCAGGTGGCGTCGATGACTTCGAGCTGCCGGCCGGCGGCGGCGGAGCGCACACCGGGGGAGACGCCGTGCGCGGAGAAGACACAGACCGCGCCCTGCGGGACCTCCTCCTCGCTGTCGACGAAGATCGCGCCGCGCTTTTGCAGCTCCGAGACGATGTAGTGGTTGTGCACGATCTCCTTGCGCACGTACACCGGTGCCCCGTGCAGGTCCAGCGCCCGCTCGACGATGCCGATGGCGCGCCGTACGCCCGCGCAGAAGCCGCGCGGCTGGGCCAGGACGACGTTCCGCTCGCTCACGCCGCGTCACCCCCGGCCGGTGCTTGGACGGCGGAGGCAATCCGGCGCGGGGTGCGTGCGTTCAGCCTCAGGCGCAGCCGGCGCGGGTGGTAGATGGTGGCCAGCGGGACAGGGCGGATGTCCATGCCGGGCTCGCAGGTGACCCGCCAGCGGCCGAGGATGGTGGCGAGCCCCAGGGTGGCCTCGGTGCGTGCGTAGAGGTCGCCGATGCACTTGCGGGCGCCGGTGCCGAATGGCACGTAGGCGTGGCGGGAGGCCGGCGCGATACGGTCCGGGAGCCAGCGGTCGGGGTCGAACTTCTTGGGGTCGTCGAAGGCGTCCTCGTAGTTGGCGACCGCGGCGGGACTGAAGACGACGGTGGAGCCGGTGGGCAGCCGGCGGCCCGCGAGTTCGGTCGGTGAGGCGGTGAGGCGGGTGAACAGCCAGGCCGGCGGATGCAGTCGCAGCGCCTCGGAGATGATCCGGTCGGCCAGGGAGAGGCTCGGCAGGTCGTCCCACCGCGGGGCGCGGCCGCCGAGGACGGTGTCGATCTCGTCGTAGAGCGCGGCCTCGATCTCCGGATGCTGGGAGAGGAGGTAGAAGACCCAGGTGAGGGTGCCGGCGACGGTCTCGGTGCCGGCCGCCATGACGGTGATGACCTGGTCGTGGATCTCCTTGTCGCCCAGCCGGCCGCCGTCGTCGTCGCGCGAGGCGATCAGGGCGGCGAGCAGGTCGTCGCGCACGATGTCGGAGCTGCGGTAGTCGTCGATGAACCGCTGGGTGGTCTCGTGCAGGAAGTCCAGGTGGCTTCTGTATCGGCGCTGGGACGGCAGGGGCAGCCGGCGGATCGAGGCCGGCAGGAACATCTGCCGGAACAGGCCGTTGAGCACGACGTCGAAGGAGGACTCCACCTTCGCCGCCAGCTCGGGGCTGACGGGTGTGGAGTACAGGGTGCGGCCGACCGTGCGCAGGGCCATGCCGTACATCTCCTGGAAGGCGTCGACGACCATGCCGTCCCGCCAGCGCGACGCCGTGTCCTCGATCTCGGCGTGCATGGCCTCGGCGTACCGCTTGAGCTGGCCGCGGGTGAACGCCGACTGCATCAGCCGGCGCTGGCGGCGGTGGTCGGCGAACGGGCAGGTGACCAGGCCGTTGCCGGCGATGTCACGGGCGCGGTCGTAGAAGACGCCGCCCTTGTCGAAGACGCGGTCGTTGGTCAGGACGTGCCGCAGCAGTTCGGGGTGGGTCGGGACGTAGGCCGTGGTGGGGCCGATCTTGATCTCGACCAGGTCGCCGTGGGCCGACAGCGAGGTCATGAAGTTCACGGGGTGACGCATCATCTGAAGGGCGTGACCCACGACGGGGAGCGCCCCGGGCGCCGCTCCCGCCGAGAAGGTGGTCTGCTCGGTCATTCGATTCTCAACTTCCCGTCTCTACTGATCTGTTGACAGCTGTTCCGGTCTGTTGACAGCTGCGCCGCCGCGACGGCCGGGCGCGGGTGCGTGTCGCTGGTTCGTGTCGCCGGCGCGGGGGCCGCTAGTGGGTGGTGCTGCCGAGCTCCTCCAGGTAACCCTGGGCACCGGCGGCCAGGGCGAACTCGGCGTCATAGCGGCCCGAGGAGCGGTGCCAGTCGTAGGAACCGCGGATCACGGTGCGCACGGCGTCGTTGCGGTAGCGCTCCAGGGCCTCGCGCTCGGCCTCGTCGAGCCGGTAGATGTCGCCGACCCGCGGCAGGCAGGACTCCAGCAGGAGGTACTGCTCCAGGCAGGCGCGCACCTCGCTCTGGATGTGGGCGACGCTGCGGGCCTTGGACCAGCCGTGCTCCCGGCGCAGGATCATGACCATGTTGTTCTGCTCGCCGCGGGCCTCTTCCTTCTCCAGCGAGGCGATGTCGTTGAGCAGCAGATTGACGTCGGCGGCGATCTGGAGCATCGCGGAGAGCACGGCGCTGTCGAAGACCCGTTGCGGCACCTCGAAGCGGCCCGCGCGCTCGGCGAGGTCGATGGTCGGCTGTACCCCGATGGTCTGCCGGCGCACAGCCAGGTACTGGGCCGCGGAGTTGTACGGCGTGTCCCAGAAGCGGCTCTCCGCCTCGTCGACGTAGCCGCCGAGGTAGCTGCGCCAGTGCCGGGCGCTGCGCGCGCACCACGCGGGTGTCATGCACTCGCTGGTGCGCCGCCAGATGTCGGCGAAGCCGTGGGCGATGGGAGGCGCGCCGTCCGGGAGGGGGCCGTCCAGGGCCGCCGCGACCGCGTCGGTGAGCTGTTTGGTCTCCTCCGGGTTCTCGCCGCGCGGCCCGTCGAAGAGGTCGTCGAACAGGAAGAACCATGACATCAGGTCGACGCCCAGGTCCAGGTCGGCGCCGGTGGCGTGCGGGTAGAAGCGGGAGGCGAGGTCGGCGTAGCCGCCGCGCAGATGGCGCGTCGCCGCCGCCTCGGACTTGATCAGCCCGAGCGACCGCGGCCAGGCGAGCTGCTCGGCCTCGGCGCGCGCGTGATCCGGGCTCTGCCGGCCCGGCAGGGGTATGTGGAAGTCGACGTCCTGAGGCATGAGGGAGTCCTTGGGAGTGGGTTGCGGAGGGCGGCGGCATGGTGGTGCCCTGGCGGGGTGCTGCGCTGATCGGAGAGTCAGAGGTCAGAAGTCAGGGGTCAGAAACGGGCATACGAGTACGGGGACCGGCTCGGGCTCAGACCTCCCGGTCGACGACGAACCGCCCGAGCGCGAGGAGCTCGTCCCGCGCGCCGGCGTCCAGCTCCACATCGCGCAGCGCGTCCATGGCCAGCCCCATCCGCCGGGCGGCCTCTGCCAGCGCCCAGTCCCGGCCGCCGGCGCCCTCGATCAGGCCGGCCACGCGCCGCAGCTCCTCCTCGTCGGGTTCGCCAGGGGTGGTGAACCAGGCGGCCAGCTCGCCGCTGAGCGGGCCGTCCTGGTTCAGCGCGTGGCTCACCGGCAGGGACTTCTTGCGGGAGCGCAGATCGGAGTGGACCGGCTTGCCGGTGACGGCCGGGTCGCCCCAGATGCCGAGAACGTCGTCGACGAGCTGGAAGGCGATGCCGACCTGGTCGCCGTAGAGCGCCAGCGCGTCCACCGTCGCCTCCGGCGCCCCGGCGAGGACGGCGCCGATCGCGGCGCTCGCCGACAGCAGCGCGCCGGTCTTGCCGGCGGCCATGTCGACGCACTCCTCGACCGTGACGTGTGAGCGCTCTTCGAAGGACAGGTCCTGGACCTGGCCGCGGATCAGATGCCGGGTGGTGCGCGCCAGCAGCCGGGCGGCGGGCGCCGCCGTCGGCAGCCCGGTGTCCAGCAGCACCTCCTGGGCGAGCGCCAGCATCGCGTCGCCGGTCAGGATGGCGCTGGAGGCACCCCACAGCTTCCACACCGTGCACCGGTGGCGGCGCTCCTCGTCGCCGTCCATCAGATCGTCGTGCACCAGGGAGAAGTTGTGCACGAGCTCCACGGCGACGGCGCCGGGCAGCGCGACCTCCGGCGGTGCGCCGACCGCCTCGGCCGACAGCAGCGCGAGCGCCGGCCGTACGGCCTTGCCGGCGTCGGCGCTGGTGGGCGCGCCGCCGGCGGTGATCCAGCCGAAGTGGTAGGCCGCCTGGTGACGTGAGCGGTGGTCGAGCCTGTCGACGGCGGCGCGCAGCGCCGGGGTGATCGCGACCCGGCTGTGGCTGAGGCAGGCGGGAGCGGTGCTCATAAGGCGGCCTCCGCACGCCAGGGGTCGGACGGGTCGTCGAAGATGCTGACGACCTGGCGCATGATGCGCCGTTCGGCCGGGTCGAAGGGCTGCTTGGCGTGGACGGTGCCGAGCTGGTCCCACATGACGATGTCGCCGGGCTGCCAGGTGTGGGCGTAGGTGTGCTGGGGCTTGCCCGCGTGCGACAGCAGTTCGTCGAGCAGCTTGCGGCTCTCGTCGGGGGCGAGGTCCACGATCCGCTTGGTGTTCAGGGTGCTGATGTAGACCGACCGGCGGCCGGTGCGCGGATTGCGGGCGATCATCGGGTGGACGGTGGAGGTGCCGTCCTCGGGCTGGATCCGTTCGGTGTTCTCGCCGAGGGACACCTCGCCCTGGAGCTCCTCCTCGATGGTCTCCTCGTATCCGGTGCGCAGGGCGTGGCGGACCCGGTAGGAGTGCAGGCGCCGGCGCTCTTCGGGTGGCAGCGACTCGTACAGGGCGTACATGTCGGTGAAGAGGGTCTCCCCGCCGCCGGAGGACGGCACTTCCAAGGCCTCCAGGAAGCCGACCTGGGAGACGCGGGGGCGGAAGGAGTAGTCGGTGTGCCAGCCCATCCACCCGGCGTCGCCGACGCCGATCTTGCGGCCGTTCTCCACCAGGTTGGAGACGATCAGGATCTCGTTGTGGTCGGGGTGGGCGCCGCTGGTCAGACCGGTCTTCGGGATGTACCCGAAGCGGCGGCCGAAGGCCAGGAACTCCTCGTAGGAGGGGGTCTCGTGGCCGCGGAAGACGAGTACGAGATGCACGTCGAGCGCCGCCCAGATCTCCTCGCACAGAGTCTTGTCCATGTCGCCGGTGACATGGACGCCGTGCACGACGGCGCCGAGAGGGGCGCCGGGGATCGGCGTTACGTCCATGGGCGTTGCCGCCTTTCACAGAAGGGTCGGGGTGGTCAGCGCAGGTCGAGGCCGGCGAGACCGCCCGCCTCGCGCCAGCGCCTGAGGATGTTCACGAACTCCACCGAGCCGCCGCCGTAGCTGGAGTTGAGCACGGGCATTCCGCGCGGGTCGCCCTCGTTGTTGTAGAGGCCGGGCGTGCAGTTCTCGAGGAAGTCGAGGTCGTTGGCGGCGAGCCGGAGGATCTCCTCGACCCATTCCTTCTCGCCGACCTCGGAGGCCTCCACGATCCGGTGGCCGCGCTCCTCGACGCACTTGACGATGTGCGCGAGGTGCCGGGTCTGCTCGCCCAGCATGTAGGCGATGTTGACGTGCCGGCCGGCCTGGACCTTGGACAGGATGAAGCAGTTGGGGAAGCCGTGCACCTGGAGCCCGTGCAGGGTGTGCGCCCCGTCCGCCCACTTCTCCGACAGCCTCACGCCGTCGCGGCCGATGATGTCGTAGCCGGCGCGGTCGGTGTACGGGACGGCGAACTCGTGCTCGTAGCCGGTGGCGAAGATCAGGCAGTCGACCGGGTACTCCCGGCCGTTCGCGACCACCCCGGCCGGGGTGAGCCGCTCCACGCCCTGCCCCTGGGTGTCGACCAGGGTCACGTTGGGCCGGTTGAAGGTCTGGAGGTAGCCGTCGTGGAAGCAGGGCCGCTTGCAGTACACGCGGTAGTAGGGCTTGAGGGCGGCGGCGGTCGCGGGGTCGGTGACGACGCTGTCGATGCGGGCGCGCAGCTCCTCCATCTTGAGGAAGTCCGCACGCTCGGCCGCGAGCGCCCGCTCCTTCGGGTCGCCCCCGGTGTCGCCGGTGGGCAGGATCGCGGCGGCCAGCTTGGCCGTGGTCTGGGTCCAGCGGTCCTGGACCAGGTCCACGTCCTGCGGGATACCGGAGGTCAGCGCGTGGAAGTTCTCCATCCGGCGCTGCTGCCAGCCCGGTTCGAGGCTGTCCGCCCAGTCGGGCGGGGTGGGCCGGTTGCCGCGGACGTCGACCGCGGCCGGGGTGCGCTGGAAGACGATGAGCCGCTCGGCCCACTCGGCGAGGTGCGGGGCGAGCTGGATGGTCGTCGAGCCGGTGCCGATGAGGCCGACCGTCTTGTCTCTCAGCTTGACCAGGCCGCCGGTGCTGTCGCCGCCGGTGTAGTCGAAGTCCCAGCGGCTGGTGTGGAAGGAGTGCCCGGCGAACGTCTCCAGGCCCGGCAGCCCCGGGAGTTTGGGGCGGTGCATCAGGCCGATCGACATGGCCACGTACCGGGCCCGGATCAGATCCCCGCGGTCGGTGCTCACCAGCCACCTCCCGGCGGCCTCGTCCCAGCGCAGCTCGGTCACGGTGGTCTGGAAGAGGGCGTCGCGGTAGAGGTCGTACCTGCGGGCGATCCGCTGGAGGTGGGCGAGGATCTCGGGCCCGGTGGAGTACTTCTCGGTGGGGATCGTGCCGATCTCTTCGAGCAGCGGCATGTAGATGTAGCTCTCGACGTCGCACCGGACGCCGGGGAAGCGGTTCCAGTACCAGGTGCCGCCGACGTCGCCGGCCTCGTCGATCAGCCGGATGCGCTGCAGTCCGGTCTCCATGCGCAGATGGGCGCCGGTCAGCAGGCCGCCGATGCCGGCGCCGACGACGGCGACGTCCACCTCGTCGGTGAGCGGCTCGCGCTCCCGCCGCTCGGTGTAGGGGTCCCGCGCGTAGCGGCTGAAGTCACCGTGCGCGAACTGGTAGGTGCGGCCGACGCTGCGCTTGTCGCGTTCCTGCCGGTATTTCTCCCTCACGGCTTCCAGGTCGATGGTCAGTGCTTCATCGCTACGGTCGTCGCTTTCTGCGCAGGCCACAGCTCCTCCTCGGGAGAAGGGGACGGAAGGGAGACATGACGCCATACCTCGTCGAACTGATCGCGCAGCCGCAGCGGGGCGTCGGAGTTGCTGAAGAGATAGAAGCGGTCGGAGCCGAGGGCCTCCCACACGAGCCCGGCGACGTCCTCGGCGCTCACCGTGGTGTCGCCGCCCGCGCCGCGCGGGGCCGTCAGGCCTTGGACCATGGGGGTGTCGACCCGGCCGGGACACAGCACCGACACCCGGACCGCGGTGCCCCGCAGATCGGCGCGCAGACTGCGGGCGACCGCGAGGTCGGCGTGCTTGGAGGCGGCGTAGGCGGCGCTGCCGGCGCCGACGACGAAGGCGGACATCGACGCGGTGTGGATCAGATGGGAGGGCCGGCCGCGCTCCAGCAGCCGGGGGACGAAGGCGCGGGCCACCAGGACATGCGCCCAGTGGTTCACCTCGAAGACCTGCCGCATCCGCTCCAGTGGCACCTCCCACAGGGGCTGTCCCACGGGGCCGAGGACCCCGGCGTTGTTGCACACCACGTCGATGTCGCCGAGCAGGCCGAACGCCGTGTCCGCGAGCCGTTCGACGGCGTCCGGGTCGGTCAGGTCGGCGGTCACCGCCGTGACCCGAGCGCCCTGCGCGGTGAGTTCGGCGGCCCGGCGGTGCAGCGCGTCGCCTTCGACGTCCGCCATGACCACGACGGCGCCGGCCCGCGCGAAGCGGGCGCTGAGGGCGAGGCCGATGCCGCTGGCCGCGCCGGTCACCACGGCTGTCCTTGTCCGAAACTGCACTTGGCTGCCTCCGCTTCCGCGTGCGGGTACGCCGAAGGACGGCGCGCCGTTGCCAACGAGAAGGTCTGGATCAGATCGCGCCGTTCGAGGGACGCGGGTGTCAGCTGGGGTCGGGGAGCTTCAGGCTGATCACGAGAACGGTCCCCGTGAAACACATCAGCAGGGCGAGCACGAGCACGGCCGCCGGCATCGTCGACAGCCAACCGGCCAGGGAGACGTAGAGGGTTCCGCCGACGGTCGCGCCAAGCGCGGTCGCCATCTGCTGGCTGGTCACCAGCACACCGCTGCCCATGCCGGCCTGCGCGGGGGGCACGTCGGCGAGGATCGTCCGGAACAGCGTCGGGCCGATCAGCGCCGAGCCGACGCCGGTGAAGCCGATGCCGACGAGCACGAGCACCAAGGAGGGACGCGGCCAGCCGAGCCAGATCGTCAGCGCCAGCAGCAGCAGGCCCGTGCCCAGGACGACGGCGCCCAGGGTGACGATCCGGCCGCCCAGGGCCGCCGCGATCCTCGGGGTGAACAGCGCCACAACGAAGAACGCCCCGGCGAACGGCGTCAGCGTCCCGCCGGAGGCGAGCCCGTCGAAGCCGAAGTGACCCTGCGCGACCAGCGCGTAGACGAACAGGAAGCCGCCGAAGCCGGCCGAGAACGGCACCATCGCCGCCAGCCCTCTGCGCATCCCCGGATGGGACAGCACGGTCGGGGACAGCAACGGTGGGCCGCCCCGCGCCTCCAGCCGGCGTTCGGCCCGCACCAGCGCCAGCGCCCCCACCGCGGCGACCGCGAGCAGCGACCACAGCCACAGCGGCCAGCCCAGGTCGGGGCCCGCCACGACCACGGTCAGGACGCAGACCATGGTGACACCGAACAGCGCGGTGCCCACCGGGTCGAAGCCCGGCTTCGCGCCGGCCCTGGTCGCGGGGACGCGCCGGATGGCCAGCAGCGCGGCCACTCCGATCGGCACATTGATCGCGAAGACCGACCGCCAGCCGATCCCGGCCACGTCCAGCGAGACCAGCAGCCCGCCCAGGATCTGCCCGGTGACCATGCCGAGGGCCGCGGTCGCGCCGTACATGCCGATGGCACGGGCGCGCGCCTGGCCCTCGGTGGCCGCCTGGATCGTCGCCAGCACCTGCGGTACGAGCATGGCGGCGGCGGCGCCCTGCAGCAGCCGGGCCGCGACGAGGAACTCGATGGTCGGGGCGAGTCCGCACAGCGCCGAGGTGACGGTGAACGCCGCGAGCCCGTAGGCGTACAGGCGCCGTCTGCCGAAGGCGTCGCCCAGCCGTCCGCCCAGCACCAGGCCGAGCGCGTAGGTGAGGCCGTAGCCGGACACCACCAGCTCCAGCGCGGCGGGGCCGCCGTGGAGGTCCTCGCTGATCGAGGTCAGCGCCACGTTCACGATGGAGGCGTCCACGATGGACAGGGCGTATCCGGTGAGCACCACCACGAGGGCGATGCCACTGAGCCCCGCGGCGGCCGGTTTCGTGCCGGCCGGGGGCTCCGGTGTCGCGTTGGGCCCCTGCAGAGGGGAAAGGCCCTCGCGTGTCGTCATGCGCTGCCTACCCAGGCGTTCGTGGGGGGACGGTTGAGGCATGTGCGGATTACAACGTCACTCTACGGTGGCGGGGGTGCCGGTGATCTTCGACAGTACTCCCTTGGAGGGATCCTTCGCGGACTCCGGCCAGGGGGTCAGGGCGTTGAACCCGCGGTGCGACGAGGCGGGCTGGATGCGGGTGTCCATCGACATCCGCATGCCGGGCGGGTCCACCGAGACGTTCGGGATGGACTTGTGACACGTGAAGGCGTGGAAGATGATCACGTCGCCCGGTTCCATGGGCGAGAACAGCAGCCGCTCGTCCGCGCCGAACTCCTCCGCCGGGATGCCGCGCACGGGGTGGCCGAAGCGGCGGAAGTTCTCGGTGACGACGTGCTCGCGCGGGCCCTTCTTGTGGCTGCCGTCGGCGACGGCGACCCCACCTATCTCGCGGGTCGTCGCGAGCAGCGGTATCCAGGCGGTGCGGAAGTCCTTGTTCGGGCCGATGTAGAAGCCGTCCTGGTGCAGCGGCGTCAGGAAGCTCGGCTCAGCGGAGCCCGCGGCGGAGGGGTAGTAGCGGATCGTCGTCGACTTGAAGACGAAGACGGGCTCGCCGAAGACCTTCTCCCAGACCTTGAGGGTCGAGGGGTGGTTCCACAGGTCGTCGTACCTGACGTAGTCGTGCATCGCCACCTCGTCGACCGCCTCGAAGGACTCGATGGCGAGGGTGTCGAGCGTGGTGCCGGGGGCGGCGTGGCCGAGTGCGATCAGGCCCTCCAGCATCTGCTCGGCGGCGGTCCGCACGAGTTCACGGTCAAGAGCGCCGCGCAGATAGAGGTAGCCGTGCTCGTCGTAGAACCGGTCGAGGGCCTCACGGTCGTCGAGAAGAGGTGCGCAGTCGACGTACTCGCTGAAAGTTTCCGTCATGGTTCCTTGTCCTCGTGACGTCTGTGCGTGGGGGAGGGAGCGTCATACCTCTGGGCGGGCCGGCGGCTTCGATCGTGCGGCAGGTGCCACCCATGACCATGAACGGTGGACGGCTGTGTCTTCCGCTCGGGTGATCCCACTCACCAGGTGACGGGGATTTCGTCGAACCCGCCGGTGATCCGGTGCTCCTGCCAGCGCAGCGACTCCTCGGGCACCGCGAGCCGCAGGTCGGGCAGTCTGCGGAACAGCCGCTCGAACGCCGCGGTCAGCTCGATCCGGGCCAGCGTGCGGCCGATGCAGTGCCGGATGCCGTGCCCGAACGCCAGGTGCGACTTGGGCCTGTCCCGGGTCAGGTCGAGCACGTCGCTGTCGGGGAACGCCCGGCCGTCGACGTTGGCCGCGCCGATGGCCAGCATCACCGCGTCACCGGTCCGGATCACCGTCTCGCCGACGGTGATGTCGCTGTGCGCGTAGCGGGGTATCAGCGCGTTGGATCCCTTGCCCCCGACGGCCAGGCGCAGGATCTCCTCGACCGCGGCCGGCGCGAGCTCGGGCTTGTCGGCGAGCAGGGCACGCTGGGCCGGATTGCGCAGCAGCAGCAGGGTGCCCAGGTCGAGGCGCACGATGGTGGTCTCGTAGCCGAACAACAGCACGGCGCACCCCAGCTGGGCGATGTACGCGTCGGACAGCGCGCCGTCCTTCTCGGCGATGAGCTCGGACAGGATGTCGTCGCCCGGCTCGGTTCGCTTGCGCGCCACCAGTTCCGTTATGTAGTCGACGACCAGCTGGAAGGTGTTCGCCGAGTGCTGGTCGTCGCTCTGGTCGAACGTGCCTCTGGCCCACTGCCCGAACCGCTCCCGGTCCTCCAGCGGCACGCCGAGCAGATCGCAGACCACCATGGTCGGCAACGGAAACGACAGCGCCCGGTGCAGGTCGGCCGGCGGAGTGCTGGCGGCCAACTGGTCGAGCAACTCGTCCACGTGGCGTTCGATCCGGGTCTTCATCAGGCGCATCCGGCGCGTGGAGAACCGGGGCACGAGCAGCGCGCGCATCTGCGCGTGCTTGGTGGCCTCGGTGTCGTAGTCGTCCCCGAACATCAGCGCGGTCATGATGGCCCTGGCTGTGTTCTTGGCCGAATGCCCCGGTCTGGGATTGCTGAGACCGAGCCGGCGGTCGGCGAGGAGTGTCTTCACCTCGTCGTAGCGGGTGACCAGCCAGGCGTCTTCACCCGGCGTCCCCACCCTGACGATCGGCCCCTCCCGCTGCAATTCGCGCATCTGGGGCGCGACGCCGAGTATGGCCGGGTTATCGAACGGTAACCGCGGAAGTTCCTTCATGGTGTCATGTTCACATGGCCGGACTTTTTGTGTCAATAAGTCCGAGTCAAGGATTTTACCGGTCGAGTCAATGCAGGTCAACTGTCAACGAACCAATGGTCGCCGGGTGGAACACGAAAAGCGGCTCGCTGGATATCCGTTCAAGACCTTTATTGCCCGCGGGCTGTCCCAGGTGCCGACGTTCTCAAGGGTGGAATCCGCATCCGCGGGCCGCCGGTCCCGCCGGCATCCACTCTGCCGTGGCTCTGACCAGGCCATATGATTCTCGATCATGTTATTCGGAAGAGGTGGACCAGGCATGCTCCAGATATCGGCCTGATTGAGTCTCTTGTGCGGCAAGAGATATGGGTATCACGCTCGGCGTTACGATGACAAGTCCTGACTGCCGATGTCAGGATCCGGACCACCCTTAACCCGAGTAATTGAACGGGTCCTTATCGGGATGCGCAGGATGACCGCGCGGAACCGTCTCTGTGAGCGTTTTCCGCCCACGTCGCGAGCACATGTCCGGCGGATCACCGGCACGTTTCCGGAGAATGATGGCGCCTGGCGGCGAAATGAGAACCGCGTGCGGCGGATCATTCAGAGCGCGAGAACCCGGGAGCGGCCCGCGCGGCCTCTCCGGTCCGCCCAGGGGCGATCCGGTGTCCGCCGGGTCGCGGAACGGATGCCTCCCGTCCGCGACCCGGCGGGGGAGCACTAGAGCCTCTCGCCGACCATCAGCGCGAGGTCGACGAGGCGGTTGGAGTATCCCCATTCGTTGTCGTACCAGCCGACCACCTTCACCTGCGGGCCGACGACGCGGGTGAGATCGGCGTCGAAGACGCACGAGGCGGGGTCGCCGACGATGTCGGTGCTGACGATGGGCTCGTCCATGTAGGACAGCAGCCCCTTGTACGTGCCGGCCGCGGCGTGCGCGTACGCGTCCTTGATCTCCTGCACCGACGTGGGGCGGGTGGTCGTGACGGTGAGATCGGTGACCGAGCCGGTCGGGACGGGCACCCGCATCGCGAAGGCGTCGAGGCGGCCCTGGAGTTCGGGCAGGACCAGGCCGATGGCCTTCGCGGCCCCGCTGGAGGTGGGCGTGATGTTGAGCGCGGCGGCGCGGGCGCGGCGCAGGTCGCTGTGCGGACCGTCCTGCAGGTTCTGGTCCTGGGTGTAGGCGTGGACGGTCGTCATCATGCCGTACTCGATGCCCACGGCCTCGTGCAGCACCTTCGCCAGGATGCCGAGGCAGTTGGTGGTGCATGACGCGTTGGAAATGATCGTGTGACGTTCCGGGTCGTACGCGTCCTGGTTCACGCCCAGCACGACCGTCACGTCCTCGCCGCTGGCCGGCGCGGCGATGATGACCTTCTTGGCGCCGCCGTCCACATGGGCGCGGGCCTTGTCGGCCTTGGTGAAGATGCCGGTGGACTCGATGACGACGTCCACCCCCAGGTCCCCCCAGGGAAGCTTGGCGGGGTCCCGCTCGGCCAGGACGGCGAATGACGCCTTCCCCGCCCGGATCGTCCCGGGCTCGGAGGCGACCTCGCCGGGGAAGCGCCCCAGGATGGAGTCGTAGGCCAGCAGGTGGGCCATGGTCCTCACGTCGCCGAGGTCGTTGACCGCGACTATCTCCAGGTCAGCGCCTTGAGCGATCGCTGCGCGGAAGAAGTTGCGGCCGATCCGCCCGAAGCCGTTGATGCCGACGCGAACTGTCATGGTTCCTCTCGTTGCTCCGACGTGAAGCACGTGCTCTCCGCACGCAACCGATCACGGCGAGCCCGCGCATTAGCATAAGCAGCTTACATAATTCTGCTATATAGTGCGGCATGGACACGGACGACCTCGACGTGGGCGCGTTCACCGCGGCGATCGAGAACTTCAACCGCTTCTACATCCGGCTGCCCGCGGTGGAGAAGCTGTCTTTCACCACGCTGTCGGTGCTGCACACCCTCGCGTACGGCGACGGCCCGATGCGGCTGACCGAGCTGGCCAGGAACGAGCAGATCAGTCAGCCCGGCATCACCCAGCTGGTCACCCGGCTGGAGCGCGACGGGCTGCTGGAGCGCCGGCCCGACCCGACCGACGGACGAGCGGTCCTGGTCCATATCACCGAGGCCGGGCGCCGGATCATGCGCGCCCGCCGCGACGACCGGACGCGCCGCATCTCCCCGCTCGTCGCCCGGCTCGCCCCCGATCAGAGACGGGCGCTCGCCGCCGCGCTGCCCGCCCTGAGCCGGCTCGCGGAGCTGGCGGGCAGCGAAGCCCCGTCCGATATGACTGGATATCTTGACCGGTGACAAATGTGCGGTAAAGATAATCGACGGTGAGAGGAGTGATCGCGCGCCCACGAGCCAAGGGGAGTCAGGCGTGAATGGATCCACGGCATGTCCGACCACTTACGATCGGCTCTTCATCGGAGGGCGCTGGGTCGCCGCGGAGACGGACGCCACCGTGCCGGTGGTCAACCCCCACACCGAGCAGCCGATCGGTGTCATCCCGGATGCCTCGGCCGAGGACGTGGACCGCGCCGTCGCCGCGGCGCGGACCAGCTTCGAGCAGGGACACTGGCGGCGGTCGGCCCCGGCGGAACGCGCGCCTTTCTTCACGGCGCTCGCGGAGGCCTTCAAGGAGCACAGCGCGGCGATCGCCGAGATCACGACGCTGGAGATGGGCTGCCCGATCAGTCAGTCGATGATGATCAACGGTGCGCTGCCCCAGATGCAGCTGGACTACTACGCGGCGATGGCCGGGGAGCTCGACCTGGAGGAGCGCCGGGTCGGCCCCCTCGGGACCACCATCGTGCGGCGCGAGCCGGCGGGCGTCGTAGGCGCGATCGTCCCGTGGAATGGTCCCATCTACCTCGCGTTGAACAAGGTGCTCCCCGCCCTGATAGCGGGCTGCTCCGTGGTGCTCAAGCCCGCCCCGGAAGCCTCGCTCGGCCTGCTGCGCCTGGCCGAGATCATCCAGAGCGCCGGTCTGCCGGACGGAGTGCTGAACGTCGTCACCGCCGGCCGGGAGGCGGGAGAGCACCTCGTCACGCACCCGGGCGTCGACCGCGTCAGCTTCACCGGATCGTCGGCGGCGGGGCGTCGCGTCGCCGCGTTGTGCGGGGAGCGGCTCAAGCGAGTGGGCCTGGAGCTGGGCGGCAAGTCGGCTGCCATCGTCCTCGACGACGCCGACCTGTCTTCGACGGTCGAGGGCCTGTTGCCCGCGTGCCTGGCCAACAGCGGCCAGATCTGCGCGGCGCAGACACGCATCCTGGTCTCCGAGCGCCGCCACGACGAGGTCGTCGACGCCCTGGCCGGGGCGGTCGGATCGATGAAGGTGGGAGATCCCGCCGACCCGGCCACGGATGTCGGTCCGCTGGCCAGCTCGCGTCAGAGGGACCGCGTCGAAGGCTACATCGCCCTGGGCCGGGACCACGGCGCCACGACGGTGCTCGGCGGTGGCCGCCCGGCCGGTCTCCCGGCCGGCTGGTACGTCGAGCCGACGATCTTCACGGGTGTCACCAACGACATGCGGATCGCGCGCGAGGAGATATTCGGCCCGGTGCTGGCCGTCATCCGCTACCGCGACGAGGCCGAGGCCGTCGCCATCGCCGACGACAGCGAGTTCGGCCTGGCGGGGTCGGTGTGGACCGCGGACGTCGACCGCGGCCTGGAGGTGGCGCGGTCTGTCCGAGTCGGCAGCTACGGCGTCAACACCTACACCTCCGACGTCAACGTTCCGTTCGGCGGTTCGAAGGCGAGCGGCATCGGCCGTGAGGGCGGTCCTGAGGGCATCGAGGAGTACTTCGAGCCCAAGTCGATCAAGCTGCCCTACTAGCCGGCGTCGGAGGCGCTGGGAGGCCAGATACCGACGTGCAGGAGCCTGTGCGCGTAGGAATACGCCACGAGCTGGCTGCGGTTGCTGCAGGCGAACCGGTCGAGGAGCTTGCTTATCCGCTCCGCCACGGTGTGTCTGCTGAGGTGCATCTCCCGGGCGATTCTCGTTGTCGTGTACCCCCTGGCCAGCATGACGATCAACCAGGTGTCGCGATCGGTTATCAGGCCATCGGAGAAAAGATCCATAAGAAGTCCCAGGTCGGATCGCTTGACTTGGGGTACCCCTGGCGGGAGCGCCTCTGTGGCCACCCTAGAAGGGCGCGCTTAAGCACCGGTATGGCGTGACCATGCGGCCGGTTACGGGCGGGGGCCCTGCCCGCGGCCGGCCAGGGACGACGCGAGCTTCAGCCAGTTCTCAAGGGTGGCCGTGGCGGCGCCGCCGTCGACGGCATGGCGCGCCTCCTCCAGACCGGCCGCGAAGGCGTCATGGAGGCCTCCGCCGAGACCGCGGTGGACGGCGAGTGCCCCGGCCGCGTTGGCGAGGACGGCGTCACGGGCGGCGCCCGGCTCGCCGGCCAGGACCCGGTGGACGACCGACGCGTTGCAGGCGGCGTCACCGCCGCGGAGCGCGTCCGGCGCGCTGCGCGCGAGTCCGAACGCGGCGGCGTCCAGCGTCTCCCGCCTTACGCCGCCGCCGGCGGCCATCCAGACGTCCGTGGGCGCGGCGGTGGTGATCTCGTCGAGGCCGTCCTGCCCGCAGACGACCAGGGCGCGGGTGCCCCGTTCGGCGAGCACACTCGCCAGGACCGGGGCCAGGGCGGAGTTGGAGCAGCCGACAAGGGCTGTGCCGGGACTGGCGGGATTGGTCAGCGGCGCCAGGTAGTTGATCGCGGTGGGGACGCCGAGCGCCTTGCGCACCGGTCCGGCGTGACGCAGCCCGTTGTGGAAAAGCGGGGCGAAGGTGAAGCAGATGCCGGCTTCGCGCAGGCAACGGGCGATGTCGCCGGGTGCGAGGTCGAGTGGCAGGCCCAGGGCTTCGAGGACGTCGGCGGAACCGGCCTTGCTGGACGCCGATCGCCCGCCGTGCTTGACGACGGGGGCGCCGGCGGCGGCGGCGACGATCGCCGCCATGGTGCTCACGTTCACGGTGTGGGCGCCGTCGCCTCCGGTGCCGACGATGTCGACGACGTCCGCGCCGTCGACGGGGAGGGGGACGACCCGTTCCATGAGGGCGTCGAGCATTCCGCGGAGCTCCGCGACGCTCTCACCCTTGGCGCGCAGGGCGACCAGGAACCCGGCGAGCTGGGCGGGCCCGGCCGCGTCGTCCATGACCTGCCGCATGGCCCATCGGGTGTCGCCCGCGTCGAGGTCATGCCCGCGCAGGAGCGCTGCGAGCAGGTGCGGCCAGGAGCGGGCGGGCTCGGTCACTGGAGTCCTCTCGATGCGTCGCGACGGGCCGGGTGGTGTCCCCGAGCCTAGCGACCGGCGCCGGCTCCACGGGCCCGAGACGACCGCCGACGCCGGAACTCGCACCCGGCCGGGGGATCAGCGTGACCGGGGCGAGGACGCGATGCCCGCGTCCGGCTGACGGAACCGCCTGCCCTGCAGGATCTCCTCGTACAGTTTCCTGAGCACGGGGCTGGGGTCGATGCCGAGTTCGGCCGCGAGGTGCCGGCGTACGGTCTCGAACTGCGAGAGCGCCTCGGGGGCGCGCCCGCAACCGGCGAGAGCGGTCATCCTGGCCGCCACGAGCCGCTCGCGCGCCGGGAAGAAGGGCACCAGGTCGTCGAGCCCGTTGAGGACCTCCACGTGCCCGTCCCTGTCGATCTCGAGCTCGGCCCAGTCCTCGTTGATGGTGAGGAACAGCTCGGTGATCCTCCCCACCGCCTCATCGATCAGAGGGACGCCGGAGAACTCCGGGAGCGGCCGGCCGCGCCACAGGCGGATGGCGTCGCCGAGCAAGGTCAGCGCCGCGTCGGCCTCGCCCCTGCGCCGCATGTCGCGGCCGGCGGCGGCCAGATGCCGGAACCTGAGGAGGTCGAGCTCGTCCGGCCCGGCGTCGAGACGGTATCCCCAGCCCTGGTAGCTGATCCGATCACCGATCTTCCTGCGCAACGCCGAGACGTAGACCTGGAGGTTCTTGCGCGCCGTGGGAGGTGGCCGTTCGCCCCACAGGGAATCGATCAGCTGGTCCGTCGGGACCACCTGGTTGGGGCTGGAGAGCAGGATGGCGGCCAGGAGCCGGGCCTTCCTCGCGCTGATCCCCACGGGCGTGCCGTCCACCCGGATCTCCAGCGCTCCCAGCACGCGGGCGTCCATGCTCGGCGTCCTGTCCTGCGCCTGTCCCGTCCCGTCGGTGCCCAGCACGAGGAACCCGGCCAGGTCGATCGTGGACGCCCCCTCCTGGGCCGCCTGGCGGTGAAGCCCTCGCACCATGGAAAGCGCGGCGATGGACACGTCGTCGACTCCGGCCTTCGATTCGAACCACCGCCAGTCGCCGTCGGGGTTGACCTCCAGGAAGACCGGTCCGTCCCCGGTCAGCAGGAAGTCGAAGGCGCCGTAGCGCAGGCCCCAGAGCCCGGCGAGCCTGTGCGCCGCCACGGCCACGCACTCGGGGGCCGCCATCGGGGAGACCGTGACCGAGGCCGCGTCGCGCCAGATCGCCTCCGGCGTGTGCTTGCCGACGCGGAACGCCCGGATCTCGCCGTCCACGAAGTAGACGCGAAGCTCCGCCCAGTGGTCGACGTACTCCTGGACGATCATCGGCACGTCTCGTACGGCCAGGCTCGCGGCGGCGGCGGCGTCCACGATCTCCGGGAAGATTCCCTCCATGGTGCCCGGCTCGGTCTCGACGAAGTGCCGGTTGAGTGCCTTGACGATGATCCGGTCACACCCCAGGGCGGCGCTCGCCGCCCCCGGGTCGGTCGTGACGATCGTCCGTGGGGTGCGGATCCCCGCCCGCGCGGCGCCGTCCAGCTGGACGAGCCGCCCCGGATCGGCGCCGCCGGGCAGCCGTACGGCGGACAGCGCCGACACCTGGTCGACCAGCGCGCACCACGAGTCGGCCCGGAACAGCGACAGCGCCGAGCCGTTCCCCCCGGGGATGGCCCGCGGCGAGAAGTGCCGCACCCAGGTGACGGTGGGCAGGACGCGGCGCCCGTCGACCGTCAGCGTGCCGTCCTCGTGCCGCCTGACGACCCGCAGGTCGGCGATCGATCCGGCGTTGATCCGCAGGCTCGGCACGCCGAGTGTCCGCAGCCCCCGCTGGAGCACGGCGAACTCGCCGAGCCCGGCGCGGTCCGCGAGGACCACGCAGGGCAGGGTGGCCGAGGGGTCCACCTCCTCCGGGAGGTGCCATGTCACGCCGGGCCGGCCGGCCGGCATTCGCAGGGTGTAAGGAGCACTTCCGGGTCGCTGCTTGGAGTTCACTCGGTTCCCACCGCCTCGGGCCTCTCAACGGGACTTGAGCATCGAGGGCGGCGGCTCAGCTTCGATCCACGCGCGCACCGCTCGTCAGGGGCATGGGGGCGTCGATCAGCCGGTCGCGCCGGCCGCTGATGGTGAACTCGTCCATGCGCCGATGGTCAGCGGACCGGCGGGGCCGCACAATCGCCTCTCTGTCGTTCGGCAGATGGATCGCGCCCCGAATCCCCGTACGAGCGGTATCGGTAGCCCACGTTCGTGGGGTTGTGTCACCTCCGTATCCCAGAGCGATACTCGACCTGCGAAGCGGGGGGACGGACGCAGCGGAAGCCTGAGTGAGGGGTGGTGCCGTGTCGGGCGACGTGGTGACGGCCGAGGGGCTGACCAAACGCTACCGGCGTAGCGACAGGCCGGCCGTGGACGACGTCTCGTTCGAGATCGCGCGGGGGGAGACCATCGGGCTGCTGGGCCCCAACGGCGCCGGGAAGACGACTCTGATCAAGATGATCTGCGGAGTCACCACCCCCACCTCCGGCCGGATCCGGGTCTTCGACGCGGACCCGGTGCGCCAGCCGGTCGAGGCCAAGAGCGGTATCGGGGCGATGCACCAGAGCGGCCCGTTCGACATGATGCTGCCGGCGCTCGACAACCTGCGGATCGCCGCCCGCTTCCGCGGCCTGAGATGGCGCGACGTCCAGCCGTGGGCGTTCGAGGTGGCGGAGATCCTCGGCCTGGCCGACGCCATGCAGCGATTGTGCTTCCAGATGTCGGGCGGCCAGCGGCAGCGGCTGCAGCTGGTGCGGGCGCTGCTCACCATCCCGCGGCTGCTCATCCTCGACGAGCCCTCCGCGGGGCTGGACGTGGCGGGGCGGCGCCAGGTCGAGCGCTTCGTGACCTGGCTGCGCGAGGAGCACGCGGTGACCATCCTGTGGACCAGCCACCACATCGACGAGCTCGAACGCAACAGCCAGCGCGTGCTGGTCATCGACCATGGGCGTGTGCTGCGTTTCGCCAAGCCGCGCGAGCTCGTCGAGGAGTTCGGCAGCACCCACATGCTGGTGACCGTCGAGGATGCCGGGGCGAGCCGCGCCGTGGCGGCCTGGGCGGACGCGGCCGGGCTGACGGCCACGGCCACGGACTCCGAGGTGCGCATCCACGGCGCGAAGGCACGGGAGGTGCTGCCCGAGCTGTCGCGGCACTGCCAGGACCACGGAGTCGAGATCACCGGATTCTCGACCGCGGCGGACTCGCTGGAGCAGGTGTTCCTCCGGATGACCGAGAAGCAGGGGTGACGATGGCCGACAAGCTGCGGTTCGCCACCGCTCCTCCCACCGGGACCCCGAAGGCGGCCGACCTGTCCGCGGTGCTCTACCGCGAGTACGCGCTGCTCGCCCGCAACCGGGTGTACCTGATCCTCGGCCTGACGCCGATGGTGGTGTACCTGCTGCTGGTGAACACCTCGCTCAGCAACCTCGTCAGGGTCGTCGACTACAAGGGCGTCCAGGTGCCGTTCGCGGTCTTCCTCCTCCCCATGACGCTGGCGATGTCGGTCGTCAGCGCCGCGGGGACGTCCGGCATGGCGCTGTTCCAGGAGGAGCTGAGCGGGGTCGCCACGCAGCTGTGGTCCTACCCGCTGCGCAGGTCGCGGTTCCTGCTCGGCAAGATGATCGCCGGAGTGTCGCTGGTGCTGGGGCAGAGCCTTCTCGGCCTCATCGCGGCGGTGCTCATCTTCGACCTGCCGTTCGACCTGGAAGGCTGGCTCGGCCTGCTGACGGCGCTCGCGCTGGCCGCCCTCGCCTTCAACGGGCTCTACCTCGCGCTGGCGATCACGATCACCGACTACCAGGCCTTCATGGTGCTGTCGAACGTGTCGATGCCCGTTCTCGTCTTCAGCGCCCCGTCGCTCTACACCGTCGGGAGCATGCCCACGGTCCTGCAGTGGGTGTCGAAGATCAACCCGCTGACGTACGCGATCAACGGGATGCGCGACGCCGCGATCTTCGGGTTCGCCGACGCGTGGGGGAGCATGCTCGTGCTCGTCGTCATGGCGGCCGTCGGCTACACCGTGGGCGGACGCGGCCTGTTCAAGCGCGCTCGCAACATCTGATCCCGTACAAGGGCACCCGTACAAGGGCAAGGGACGATGCGGACTGACAACTGCCTCTCGTGGCTCCTCTCGAAATCCGACCGGTCCAAGGTCCGGCTGCCGGGCACGGACCGGGCCCACGACCCGGCGGCCACGCTGGAGATGGCCGGCCGTGCGGCTCGGAAGGTCGGGATCACCAGGGTCGCCGACATCACCAGGCTCGACACCATCGGAATCCCGACGTTCCAGGCGATCAGGCCGACGTCCAGGACCCTGGCCGTGTCCCAGGGCAAGGGAATCACATCCGAGCTGGCGAAGCTGTCGGCGACGATGGAGTCCGTCGAGCTCTGGCACGCGGAGCAGCCGATGTCGCCGGCCACGACGGCGCCTCCTCGCGAAGTCGCCGGGCATCTCGGCTACGACATACGCGACATCCCCCTGTCCACGCCGACCGTGCTGCATGACGGGCTGCCGCTGGACTGGGTCGCCGCCAGGTCGCTGGCCGACGGCTCGGAGACGCTCGTCCCCAAGGACACGGTGGCGTTCTCGCTCATACGGAGGACGGGCTGGAACCCGCCGGTCTTCTTCGAGTCGACGAACGGCCTGGCCAGCGGCAACACGCTGGTGGAGGGCGTCTTGCACGCGTTGTACGAGGTGATCGAGAGGGATGCCGTGACAGCGGCGATCACTACCGGCGACCGGGGCGTACGTGTCGACCCGGGGACGTCGGGATCGCCGGTCGTCGGCGAGCTGTGCGAGCTGATGGAGCGGGCCCGCGTCCGTCTGGAGGTCAGGTCCCTGAGGTCGCCCACGGAGCTGCCGTGCTTCCTGGCCCGGATCACGTGCGACGACTACCCTCCGCCGTTCATGGGCTACGGCTGCCATCTCAGCGCCGAGATAGCGCTCACCCGCGCCATCACCGAGGCCGCCCAGTCCAGGCTGGCCTACATCTCGGGCGCCAGGGACGACCTGCGGCCGGACGTCCACAAGGACGCGGACGCGAAGCGGCCGACCGTGCCGGCGACGGGGACCGGCGAGACGATCCAGCGGCAGCCGGCTCACGAGAGCCTGGCCGACGACCTGGAGGACGTGGTCAAGCGGGCCGCGGTCGCGTTCTCCCACGCGCCTCTCGTCGTCGATCTGACCCGGGACGACATCGCGGTCCCGGTCGTCAGAGTGGTGGCGCCGGGAAGCCGCGTCCGCGCGGAGGTGTTCTAGTGAGCTCCCAGAAGACGGTCGTCTACGCCGGGCCGACGATCTCCCCCGGCGAGGTCCTCGGCGTGGTCCCGGAGGCGAAGGTGCGGCCGCCGGCGGCCCGCGGCGATCTCCTCAGGGAGAGGTGGAGCCGGGGCGACACCGCCGTCATCATCGACGGCTACTACCGCGAGCGGCTGTCCGTGGGCCACAAGGAGATCCTCTGGCTGCTCGACGAGGGCGTGAACGTCATCGGCGCGGCGAGCATGGGCGCGCTGCGCGCGGCGGAGCTGAGCCCGTACGGCATGAGCGGGGTCGGGTCGGTCTTCCGCATGTACGCGACCGGCGAGGTCGACGGGGACGACGAGGTGGCGGTGCTGCACGGGCCCGCCGACAGGGGATACCCCGCGAGCACGGTGGCGATGGTCAACATCCGCTACGGCTGCCGGGAGGGGGCGAAGACGGATCTCGTCCCGGCGGCGGCCGGTGAGCGGATCGTCGAGGCGGCGAAGGCCAGGCCCTTCACCCACCGGACGTGGGACGAGCTGGAAGGGGAGCTCGGCGAGGACGACCGCGACGCTCTGGGAACGCTCAAGCGGATGATCGGGACCGGGGAGTGGGACCTGAAGCGGCTCGACGCGATGTCGGCGCTCAGGGCCGTCGGCGGCCGCCGGGCCGAGGCGTCCAAGGCGTGGGCGGCCGACGTGGCCCTGACGGGGATCACCCACTACGAGGCGCTGAGATGGCGGTCGGCCCGCGAGTACGCCCCGGGCAGGTGGATGTCGGATCTCGACGTCCTGGACGCGGGCCGGCTCTTCGGAGACGACTATCCCCGGTTGCACGAGGAGGTCCTGACCGGCCTGCTTGAGGAGTTCGCCTCCGCGCAGGGCCTGGGGCTGGACGCGTACGTGTGCGCCAGGCTCGGGGCCGGCCACCGGTCCGCCCTGCCGCCCGCCCTCGCGTCGTGGCTCACCGAGACGGAGCGGGCCACGTCGTCCGTCGCCGGGCAGCTCAGAACGGTCATGGTCAGGGTGTGGCCGGTGTGGCAGTCGGCCGACTGGAGGCCGGCCGTAATCGAGCGGATCAGGGAGTCGAGCCACTGGCACGAGTGGTCGGACATCGTCGCGCGCGCCGGCGAGGCCGCGGAACGGGCCCGCGGCCGGGTGATCGTCCCTCCGCCGGAGATACGCGGAAGGCTCTTCCTGCGCCATTGGCGGGGAGCCTCGGCGGAGGTCGAGATGGCCAGGCGGGGGTTCTTCGGCACGGAGGATCTGGGCGGCGCCGTCACGAGGTTCTTCGCACTGGACGTCGAGAACTCCCGCGCTTCCCGGAGGCCCTGAGATCGTGTGCGGCCGGCCGGCAGGGCTCTCATGAGGAGGTGGTGATGAGCGCGACCACGCTCAGCCAGTCGTTCGACCCCACCGACCCGCGGCATCGCCGCGACCCGCATCCGCTCTTCCACCGGATGCGCGAGCGGGCGCCGGTCCACCGCCACGTGGACCCGGGGACCGGCCGCGCGTTCTGGTACCTGACCCGGTACGCGGACGTGCACCGGGCGCTTCTCGACCCGGACATCGGACGGCAACTCGACCGGCTGCCCGTCGAGCTCGCCGCGCTCCACCGCCGCTGGGACCGCGACCCGCTGGCGATGGTGAGGCGGAACATGTTCAACCTCGACCCCCCCGACCACACCCGGCTGCGGCTGCTGATGGCGCCCGCGTTCGGCGTCAAGGCGGTGGCGGCGCTCGAGCGGCGCATCGACCAGGTCGCCGGCGAGCTGGTCGACGACATGGCGGCCGCCGGAGGCGAGGCCGACCTGATCGAGGCACTGGCGCTGCCGCTCCCTATCCTGATCGTCGCCGAGCTGGTCGGCTTCCCGGCCGGTGACCGGGCCCGGCTCCGCCGGTGGAGCGACGACATGCTGCGCAGCCGGGACGCGGTCCGGGTGCGCCGCGCCGGGATGGAGTTCGTCGCGTACGTCGAGGAGAAGATCGATGAGCGGCGGGCCCGCCCGGGGAAGGACCTGCTGTCGCGGCTCGTCCAGGCGGAGGAGACCGGCGAGGCGATCAGCCACGCCGAGCTGATATCCAGCGTGTTCCAGCTGCTGCTCGCGGGAGACGAGACGACGGTCAACCTCATCGGCAACGGAGTGCTGGAGCTGCTCCGCCACCCCGGCGAGCTGGAGCGGCTGCGCGCGCGGCCGCAGATGATCGGCTCGATGGTCGAGGAGGCGCTGCGGTACAACGGCCCGGTCGGGCACTCCCGGATGCTGTACGCGATGACCGATGTGGAGATCGGGGGGTCGGTGATCCCCAGGGGCGACATCGTCGTGCCCGTGCTGCTGGCGGCCAACCGCGACCCGGCGGTGTTCCCCATGCCGGACGTCTTCGACATCGGCCGCAGCCCGAACCGGCACCTGGGCTTCGGCCACGGCATCCACTTCTGTCTCGGCG
Organism: Microbispora sp. NPDC049125; assembly: GCF_040802045.1. Lineage (NCBI taxonomy): Bacteria > Bacillati > Actinomycetota > Actinomycetes > Streptosporangiales > Streptosporangiaceae > Microbispora > Microbispora sp. NPDC049125. The sequence goes on from NZ_JBEZDW010000030.1 coordinate 34,718, forward strand.
CGGCGCTGGCACGGCTGCAGGCCAGGGCCGCCATCGGCGCGCTGGTGCGCCGCTTTCCCGGCATGGCCCTGGCGGTCGATCCGGCGGACCTGCGGTGGACGCCGGACCTGTTCCTGCACGGTGTACGCAGCCTGCCTCTGCTGGTGGGGCCGTGCACCCCGGCGACGTCGAGAGGTTCCCGTACATGACCGATCATTCGACAAGCCGGTACGCGGACCTGTCCCGGATGGCGTTCGGCTTCGCCGGCTCACAGATCCTGTACGCCGCCGTCCGCCTGGGGGTGCCGGACGCCCTGGCCGCAGGCGCGATGCCGGTCGAGAAGCTGGCGCATTCGCTCGGGTGCGACCCCGGGGGGCTGAGCCGGCTGCTGCGGGCACTGGTCGTGCTGGGCGTGGCCGAGGAGGCGTCGCCCGGGCACGTCGCGCTGGCCGCGCTGGGCGAGCCGCTTCTCGCGGGCCATCCACGGTCGATGCGCTCCAGCGTGCTGCTGCTCGGCGACCCCGCGACGTGGCAGGCGTGGGGGGCGCTGACCCACGGAGCGCGGACCGGCGAGGCGGCGTTCGACCACGTGCACGGCCGGCCGCTCTTCGACCACCTCGCCTGCCATCCGGAGCTGTCCGGGATCTTCAACACGGCGATGCGCGAGGGCACCGGGTGGATCGCACCCGAGGTCCCCAAGGCGTACGACTTCACCGGCGCCCGCACCGTGGCCGACATCGGCGGCGGGAACGGCGCGCTGCTGGCCGCGATACTGGCGGCCGCGCCGGGCGTCCGCGGAATCCTGTTCGACACCGCCGAGGGAGTGGCGGGCGCCTCCGAGGTGCTCCGGCGGGCAGGGGTGTCGGATCGCTGTTCGATCGAACGCGGCGACTTCTTCGAGAGGGTGCCGGCCGCCGACCTGATGCTGGTGAAGGGCGTCCTGCATGACTGGGACGACCAGCGGTGCGCCGCCCTCTTGCGCAGATGCCGCGAATCGATCGCGGCCCACGGTCGTCTGCTGGTGCTGGAACCGGTCCTGCCCTCCAGGCTCGGCACGGCGGAGGCGGCCGGAGTCGTCATGAGCGACATCGCCATGCTCGTCTACACCGGCGGCAGGGAACGCGGCAGGGACGAGTTCCGGAGGCTGCTCGCGGCCGGCGGGTTCGGCCTGGCCGACGTCACGCCGCCGCTGGCGGGCTCGCCCATCCGGATCCTCGTCGCCGATCCGGTCTGAACGCGGCGCCGATACGTGGCGGGCGAATAAGTACCTCGCCATGTGACCGGGTGGCTTGAGTAAGGCGTGTGCTCTGGTGGTCCGGCGGGCGGACGCGCATAGTGTGCCGGTGGCGCAAACCTGCTCAATTCGGATGCACAGGTGACACAACGGGGCGAATTGTGCTCTACGGGTGAGCTGACGCCCGCCCTGCGAGTCGTCGTCGGCGAGCCGGACCGGGTGACGCGCGCCAAGCTCAGGGGCGTGCTGCACATGGGCAACGGCGTCTACGTGGTGGGGGAGGCCGGAGCCACGCAGCGGCTGGGCGATCTGGCCGTCCGGCATCGGCCGAGGGTGGCGGTGGTGAACGCGGCGCTGCGAGAGGCGGCGGGGGCCGAGTTCGCCCCCTTCGTCGCGGCGCTGACGAGGAACAGGACGCAGGTGCTGCTGGTCTCGGAGGCGCTGGACGAGGAGCTGCTGGGACGCGCCCTGCGCGAGGGGGTCGGCGGCTTCGTCCACCGGGAGTCGCTGTTCGAGGAGATCGTGCCCGCGATACGGCTGGTCGCCGCGGGGCACACGTTCATCTCCAGTTCGATGATCACGCGGCTCCGCGATCGCATAGCCGCCGTGATCCCCGCCGTCGACCATCAGCTCGCCGCGCTCACCCGGCGCGAGGCCGAGGTGCTGGCTCTGGTCGCGACCGGCCTGTCGAACGCCGGCATCGGTGAGAAGCTCGGCATCGGCACCGGGACGGTCCGTTCCCACCTGGCCCGCATCCTCACCAAGCTGCAGGCCGCGAACCGGGCGCACGCGGTCGGCATCGCGTACGAATCCGGCTACATCACGGGTGGATCTCACCGCCCGCGGGCACACGGGGAGGCCTGACCGGCGGGAGCGACCTGGAAAGCCGCCACCTGTGCAGCTCCGGGTGCTGCCCGACCGCCTCCTCCGCTGTGAGCAGGGGATCGGGCTTCCCCGACATCGCCAGGAACAGCGCCGATCTGTCCTTCCCGGCATCGGAGGAGACCAGCGTCTGGGCGCGGAACAGCTCGGCCGCGATCTCCGGGCTGCTCAGCGCCGCCCGGGCCAGCCGCGTCTGGATCAGGCGCTCCATCGCGGTCGCCTCCCGCCGCGGGCCCGCCTCAGGGCGGGCATGCCCGCCGTCCTGCTGGATCGCCATCCGCCATGACCGGTCCGCCTCCGCCGCCATGGCGGCCTGCAGCTCCGGGGTGGCGGACGGCTCGAACCCGCGCCGCGTCAGCTCCTCGTCCAGCCGTAGCGCGCCCAGCGCGGCGACCGACATCCCGTGGGAGTGGACGGGATTGACCGCGACGACCGCGTCACCGATCGCGAGGAAGCCCTCGGGCAGGCGCGCCCGTTCGAAGAACCGCCTCCTGTTCGACGTGTCCCGATACGGCCGGATGCCGCCGACGGGCGTGGCCGCCGCCATGAGGTCCGCCACGATGGGGTCGCGCAGGGAGCGCGCGAAGCACGTGAAGCCCCGCTCGTCGACCGGAGGCTCCCCGCCCCGGGTGCCGGTCAGCGTGACGACCCAGCGGCCGTCCTCGATCGGGAACAGTGTCGCCCCTTGACCCGGCTCCCCCTTCGCCGGACGCGGATGAAGCATGATCGCCGGAATCCCGGCGGCGAGGTCCTGAGGCGCCCGGTAGATCCGCGTGGCGTAGGCCAGCCCTGAGGCGACGGTCGTCTCCTCGACCTCCGGCGCTCCGATCCCGGCCAGCCATCGGGGCGCCTTCGACCTGCGTCCCGTCGCGTCGACGACCAGATCCGCCCGGATCGTCTCCGCCGGGCCGTCCTCGCGCGCGGCCAGGACTCCGGTGACCCGGGTCGCGTCCCCCGTCAGCCCCAGCGCCCGGGCGCCCTCCCACACCGAGACGGCGCCGCCGCCGAGCGCCCGCCGCCTCACCACCTGGTCCAGGAGTCCCCTGCTGCACGCGACGAGGTAGGCACCGGTGTCGAGGCGCCGGAACCACCCCTCCGAGGCGAGGATCAGCGCGTCCGCGGGCAGGCCCCGCCGATGCGCGCCTCGCGCGTAGAGCGCCTCCAGGATTCCGGGAAGCAGCGCCTGCAGCGCCCTCGCGCCGCCCGTCACGAGCGTGTGGTTGTGGTGCGACTGCGGCAGCCCCCGCCGGGGGCCGGGGCCGGACGGGTAGCGATCGCCCTCGATCAGGACGACGTCGTCCACGTGCTTGGCGAGCACGGCGGCGGCCAGCACCCCCGCGAAGCCCCCGCCCAGGACGACCGCCCTGGTCATGGACGGCCGGCCGGGTGGACCGGGCGTCCAGGGGACCGCGGCCGGCTCATGCCGGATGCTCTTCGATCAGGTCGCTTTCGATCATGGTGCCGATGAACGTCCGCACGTCCGCCTGGATGCGCCTGCTCACCGCGGCGTTGCTCCCGGCGAACTCACGCGACAGCTTCGCGACGATCGGCTCGCGTTCCCCGTCGCTCGCGACGAGCATCCAGATCCTGGAGCCCGTCGCGTTCAAGGTACGGAAGTCCCCGGTCTCCGTGTGGTACAGCGAGACGCCCTCCGCGGTCTCCTGCCATATCACGGCGTCGTTGATCCGCAGTGACACACTCCACCTCCGCTATACCGGCGTTATGGGAAGCAACTCGCCGACCCTGAGGGCGTCGGGCGAGGGGGGAACGTAGGTCTTCCAGTCGTCGAAGACGGGATGGATGCCGCCGTCCCGGACCATGCGAGGCGTCGTCATCTCGTCGTTCTTCATGGCGAGCTCGGCGGGGCTCACTCCGGCCTCCAGCCACAGCTGCGTCGCGATGCCGTGCCGCAGGATCCTGCACTGGTGGCGGCTGTTGCGCCGCAGGTCGCCGGACTCCGACATGTGGGCGGCGCGGCATCCTCCGCCGCAGGACGCCTTGATGTAGCACTTCGCGCAGTCGGCGTGGAAGTCGCCGCCGAACACCGAGCTGTTGCGCATCTCACGCAGGACCGGGCTGGCGAAGGTCTCCGCCAGCGACTGCCGCCGTACGTTGCCCGCGTAGTGGGGCCGTCCGGTGACGAGCTTGCACGGATAGACGTCGCCCAGCGAGTTGATGTAGATCTCGTTGCCGCCCATCCCGCAGTTGGCGCGCACCGAGCACGGCGTCATCGGCTTGGGCCCGTCCGGGCTCAGCTTGCCGGCGGCCGGGGACGTCCAGGCGATCTCCTGGATCCGCATGTGGTCCTCCCAGCCGAAGTCGTACTCGTCGGTCACCCCGCGGCCCAGCTTGTTGTGGTACATCAGGCGGATGCTGTGGACGTCGAGTCCTTCGATGAACGTCGCGAAATCCTCCAGCTCCTCGATGTTTTCCGACGTCACGATGTGGTTGATCTGCGGCACCACGCCGGCCTCGTTGAGCAGCTGCAGGGCGCGGTGGGTCTTGGCGAAGGAGCCGGCGCCCCGGGTGCGGTCGTGCGTCTCGGCCGTGCCGCCGTCGACGCTCACCGTGACGGAGTTGAACAGCTCGGCGAACCGCTGCGCCACCGCGGGCTTCCTGATCATCGTCGCGTTGGTGACGATGTTGCATTTCAGGCCACTGCGCCTGGCATGCTCCACTATTTGGAACAGGTCTTTTCTCAGCATCGGCTCGCCACCGGTGAAAATCAGCAGCCCGGCCCCGAAGTCGGCGATCTGCGAGACCAGATCAAGCGATTCGGCGGTGTTCAGCTCACCTGGCAGGCATTTCTCGGACGAGGCGTAGCAGTAAGGGCAACGCAGATTGCAGCCGTCGGTGATCGCATAGTACACCTGGTGTAGCGGCGGTTCCTTTATCTTGACCGCCGGACGTTTCCCGTTGTAATAGACGATCCAGCTGAGGATGAGTTTGGCGAGTGCCCGCTCGGTCTCATCGCTCTGTTCGAGCGGCGCGGGCTCCCCATTCGCCGGGGGGCGGGCCAGGGCTTCCAGGACGCCGAACTCACGCGAACTGAGGACGCACCTGCCGCCCACCTGTGGATTGACGACCAGGTAGTCGTCGTCGTGCACGAAGTAGGTGAGGTCCTCCGGCACGTCGAACAACGCGCGGTTTCCGGCCAGCTTCCCAGGCATCCGTTTCCCTTCACGCTCTCAGCGGCAGATGCGGCCCCGAGCTCCCGGCGGCCGGCGGCCGGGGCCGCACCTGCGAGCCGTTCGGACTAGTTCGCCTCTTTCCCGGACCCGGATCCGGACCAGGCGCCGCACATGCACGAAGCCGCGGCCTCGAGTTCGTGCGCCTCGACCTCGGGAGTGGCCCACTCCCCGGAGTGCGCCATCACCTCAGGCAGTACGGCGGGAAGCCGGGACTTGAGGGAGACGAGCAGGTCGGTCTCCTCACGGGTCAAGGTGGCGAACGCCTCCTCGACTTCCGGGGCGGTGGAGCTGCTCAGGACTCCGGCTTCACGCAGAGTTTCCCTCGGATCGAAGGCCATGCCTTCACCTCTCTATCTGGTGAGATGCGTTGCAGGTTGAGTATGAGCCGGTGATGAACAGGTGACACAACCCCACAAACGTGGGCTTACCAATGCCGGGAGCGCGATAACCACACGAATGTGGGTGCCTGGGTCTCTTGCGGTCATCGATGGGCCGTTTAAGGCTTATCGCGCAGGCAGATGTCCGTACCTCAAGGATTCGTCCGGCGGCCGATTCACGGCCGCGGCAGGACGTCCGTTTCCCGACGTGCCCCCGTCTCCTCGGAAGTGACCGGCGAGCCGGTCGCCGATGAAAGGAACAGCCGATGAGCAGAACCGGATCGGGCGCGTTCGACGCACTGGCCGGGCTACGTGCGGCCGGGCATCCCATCGACCTGCTCGACGAGAGGCAGCGGCAGGTCTTCGCCGATCTGTCGGAGACCGAGGTCGCGTTGCTGAACTCGATCAAGAAGCGGCTGGACGACGCCGCGGGCGAAGTGGAAGCACAGGAGCTCAAGATCGTATGACCGGCAGGGGCTCGCGACCCGCCCGCCGTCACATCGTGGTCCTCTTCATCGACATCGTCGGGTCGACGGAGCTCGCCGAGCGCCTCGACCCCGAGCTGCTCCTGCACATCCTGGATCGCTACTACGCCGCCTGCAGGGCGGAGATCTTCCAGCACGGCGGCGTGGTGGAGAAGTACATCGGTGACGCGGTCATGGCCGTGTTCGGTGTTCCCGTCAGCCGGGAGGACGACGCGCTCCGGGCGGTCCTCGCCGCGCACGCGGCGATGTCGGCCGTGCACAGGCTGAGCGCCGAGCTGGCCCCGACCCACGGAGTCCGGCTGGACGCCCACTGCGGCATCGCCTTCGGCGAGGTGATGGTCGTCGGCGCGCCGGGCTCGGACGTGCGCGTGATCGGTGACGCGGTCAACACCGCGAGCCGCCTGCAGTCCGCGGCGGGAGGCGGCGAGATCCTCCTGGGCGGCGGCGTCGCCCGTCTGGTGCGGCACCGCGCGGTGCTCGCCGAGGTCCCCCCGCTCACGCTGAAGGGCAAGAAGGATCCAGTGCGCGCGTGGCGGCTCGTCGCCGTCAAGCCGGATCGCGGGGAGCCCGATCGTGGAGAGACGGAGACCGGCGCGATCCCCCTGATCGGCCGTGCCGACGAGCTGCGCCAGCTGACGCAGCTCTACGACCGCGCCGTACGCGACCGGCAGTGCGGCATGGCGACCCTGCTCGGCGTCCCCGGCATCGGCAAGTCCCGGCTGGTCAGGGAGTTCGTGCACAACCTGCCCGCCGACGTGACCGTCCTCACCGGCCGGTGCCCGTCCTACGGCGTCGGCGCCACCTACCGGCCCGTCGCGGAGATGCTCGAGGCGCTCAACGGCGACTGGCCCGCCATCGCGGAGGCCGTGGGCCCGGAGACCGAGCGGGCGTTGCGCGGGCTGGCGGGCTCGGGGGCCGCGGACGACGGGGAGACTCCCGGCATCGCGGAGATCGCGCAGGCCGTGCGGTCGTTCTTCGAGTTCCTCGCCCAGCGTCAGCCGCTGGTCGTCGTCCTGGACAACCTCCAGTGGGCCGAGCCGACCCTGCTCGACCTGGTCGAGGACTGCGCGGCGTGGCTCGCCGACGTGCCCGTGCTGCTCGTCTGCGTCGCCCGGCCCGAGCTCTACGAGATCCGCCCCTCCTGGGGAGGGGGGATGGCCTGCGCCATGTCGTGGGAGCTGGGCCCGTTGAACCGGCAGCACATGGCGCGGCTCGTCGCCGAGCTCTGCGCCGGACGGGCCGACGTCGTCGCCCACGGCGACGACACCATGTACCGGAGGGTGATCTCCGGCTCGGACGGCAACCCGCTCTTCGCCGAGCTGATGCTGGAGACCCTCGCCGAGGGGGCCGCCTCCCTCCCGCCCACCATCCAGGCGCTGCTCGGGGCCCGGCTGGACCGGCTGGGCGAAACGGAGCGCGAGGTGCTCGAAAGGGCCGCGACCATCGGGCAGGCCTTCACGGCGGATCAGGTGGAGGCCCTCCTCTCCACGGAGACACCGGCGACGGCGACGGCGAAGACGACCAAGACGGCGACGGCGGCGCCGCTGAGGCGGCTCCAGCGCGACCGCCTGATCAGGCGTGGCGCGCTCCCGGGGGCGTTCGAGTTCACCCAGACCCTCACCCGGGAGACCGTCTACGCGCTGACGAGCAAGGAGCTGCGGGCCGACTGGCACCGGAGGCTCGCCGACTGGTACGGCGAGCGGGCCGCGGGGGCCTCGGACGACGCCCCGTTCCCGGGGTCGTCCTCGGGAGACGTCAGCCGGCACCTGCTGGCGGCCTGCCGGCTCATCCGGGAGGTGCGCCCGGGCGATCCGCTCCTGCGCGAGCTGACGGACCGCGCGGCGGACTCGCTCATGTGGGACGGCGGTGAGGCGCTGCACCGCAAGGACCTGCCCGCGGCGATCGCGCTGCTGGAGCGGGGCAGGGAGATGCTTCCCCCCGGCAGGGACGAGCACCGCTGGCTGGCCGTCCGCATCAGCGACGCGGAGCTGGCACGGGGAGACGTCACCCGGGCGGTGGCGGCGCTGGACCGCGCGGAGGAGATGCTGCCGCAGGACCCGCGTAATCTGCTCACCTGCGCGATACAGCGGGAGGTCCTCGCACTCCGCTCGGGCAGCCGCGAGCCGGACCTCGGGGGCCTTCGCGAGCGGCTGGCGCCCGACCCCCGCGACGAGCTCAGCTGGTGCCGGTTCCACCAGCTCGAGGCCTGGTGCCACATCGAGGAGGGCCGTTTCGGCGACGCCGACCGGGCGCTGCGCGGCGGGCTCGATCGGGCCAGGGCGATGGGGGACAGGTACGAAGAGGATCGCCTGCTGAGCGCGCTGTGCGAGCTGGTGCAGTGGTCGCCCACTCCGGTGCGGGAGGGGCTGGTGCTCTGCGCCGACCTGCTGGCCAGGTTCGCCGGCGACCGCGCTCTGCTGGTGCCGGTCCTCGCCACCAGGGCCCGCCTCCTGGCCCTGTCCGGCGGCCTCGACGCCGCCCGTGAGGCGCTTGACACGGCCGCCCGCTACGCGGACGAGCTGTATCTCGGCCTGTCGGCGATCGCGGTCGTCCAGGTGCGGGGGCTGGTGGAGTCCATGGACGGCAACCACGCGGCGGCGAAGGGCCTGTTCAAGCGGGCCGCCGCCGCGCTCGGCGCCGCAGGATACGGCGCGCCCGCCACCACCTTGGAGGTCTACGCGGCGCGCGAGACGCTGAGGCAGGGAGACGTACGGCAGGCGGCTCTGGAGCTGGCGCGGAGCGAAGCGGCGCCGCGTCAGTTCCGCGGCAGACTGGCGGCCACCGCGACGAGGGCGGCGATCGCGTCACGCGAGGGCGCGCACCCGGAGGCGCTGAGCGCCGCCGGACGCGCGGCCGAGCTGCTCGAATCGACCGACGACCCCTGTCTTCGGGGAGACACCCTGGCCGAGATCGCCCGCGTCCACCGGGCCGCCGGACGCGACCCGGCCGGCGCCGCCAGGCGGGCGCTCGACGCGTACCTGAGCAAGGGCGCGAGCCTGCCGGCAGGCAGGGTTCGCGACTGGATGGGGGAGGAGCCGTGTCCATGACGCCGGCGAGCACGCCGCCGTGGCGGCGGGAGAGACGGGCTCACTTCCCCGGGGTGCCCGCGTGGGGGCTGGCCACTTCCCGGCAGGCCCCGGAGCGTTTCGACGTCAGCCCGCTGGCGGAGGTGAGCAAGGAGTGGGCGTGGGGCGGCGCCGACGGCGCCGGTGTGCGGGTGTGCGTGGTCGACACGGGCGTGGACGCCGGTCACCCCGGCATCGGCGGCCTCGAACGGTCGTACCAGGTCGTCAGCGTGGACGGGGGCGAGCTGTCGGTCGCCGAATGCGAACCGGCCGATCCCGCCGGGCACGGCACGGCCTGCGCGGGGGTGATCAGGTCGATCGCCCCCGCGGCGGCGCTCACCTCGCTGCGTGTGCTGACCGACGGGAAGACCGGCACCGGCGACGCCCTCATGACCGGGCTCGGCTGGGCCATCGACGCGGGATTCGACCTGGTCAACCTCAGCCTGTCCACCACGAGGTCCGACTTCCGGGGATCCCTGCAGGACCTCGCCGACCGCGCGTACTTCCGGCGCTGCCTCCTGGTCGCCGCGGCGCACAACATGCCCGTCGTCAGCTTCCCGTGGACGTTCTCCTCGGTCGTCTCGGTGGCCAGCCACGACGAGGCCGACCCGATGACCTACTACTACAACCCCGCGCCGCCCGCGGAGTTCCACGCGCGGGGGGTCAAGGTGCCGGTCGCGTGGCCGGGCGGCCGGCAGATCCGCAGCACCGGCAACAGCTTCGCGGCACCGCACATCACCGGCATATGCGCACTCATCCTGAGCAAGCATCCGTGGCTCACGCCGTTCCAGCTGAAGACGGTCCTCTATCTGGCCGCGGACAATACCGTGACGCCCAACACCGTGACGCCCAACACCGTGACGCCCGACAACGTGACGCACAGCACCGTGACGCACAACGGAGAGGCCCATGTCCCCTGACGACATCGACGGCACAGAACGCAGGCTCCTGCAGTCCATCGTCGAGGTGGCCCGCCACATGTTCGGCGCCGCCGCCTCCTCCATCTTCCTGGTGGACCCGGACACCGGTGACCTGGTCTTCGAGGCCGTCTCCGGCGAGGGGGAGGAGCAGCTCGTCGGCAGCCGCTTCCCGGCGGGCACCGGGATCGCCGGGTGGGTGGCGGCGAGCGGGCAGCCGATGGTCGCGGACGACGTCTCTGCCGTGACGATGTTCGCGCAGGACGCCGCGGAGTCCACCGGTTACGTCCCGCGCACCATCATGGCCGCGCCGCTCATCCGGTTCGAGCAGTGCGCGGGGGTCCTGGAGGTTCTGGATCGGACGGCCTCGCGCAGCGAGCTGGACGACATGGACCTCCTTGGGCTGTTCGCCACGCAGGCCGGCTGCGCCCTGGAGCTCATGCTCAGGGTGCGGCGCAGCCATGGACAGGAGCCGGACCGCGACCCGCAGGCGCTGCTGCGGCGGATCGGCGAGCGGCTGCAGGGGAGGGCCGTGCCGCCGGACGCGGCAGCCGTACGCCTGCTCGCCCTCGCCGACGACCTGCTCGCGCTGTGACGAGGCGCTCCGCCGTACCGCCCGGCCCGTGACGAGGGCGGCGGTGAGGTAACCCGCCGCGCCCGGCCTCCGGGATGCGACCGCTACTCGGCGACAGTCGCCGCTTGGCCAAGCCGGCCAGGGGCACTGCGTGGTATTGAGTGTGGCGACATCCGGAGGGGACGACATGGCTGACGGCCGCATGCACGACGCAGGCCCCGGGACCTCATGGCCGCTCGTCGGCCGCGCCGCCGCACTGCGCACCATCACGGAGGCGGCGACGCGGGCGGACGCCGGGGTGGTGATCGTGGGACCACCTGGAGTGGGCAGGACGCGCCTGGCCAGGGAGGCGGTCGCATGGCTCGCGGCGGCGGGCCACCCGACGTCCTGGGCGGCCGGGACCCGTGCCGCCGGGGCGATCCCCCTGGGCGCGCTGCTGCACCTCGCGCCCCCCGGCGATCCGCCGGTCCCCGCCGGGGAGGGCCTGTTCCACCGGATCCTGGAACGTTTCAGCGTCCCTGCGGGGAAGCGGCCCGTTCTCGTCGTGGACGACACCCATCTGCTCGACGACGCCTCGGCCGTGCTCGTCCACCAGCTCGCCGTGCACACGAGGACCTTCGTGCTCGTCACGCTACGGCAGGGGCAGACGGCGCCCGACGTGATGACGGCGTTGTGGAAGGAACGGGTGGCGAGGCGTGTGGAGCTGCAGCCGCTCGGCGACGGCGACGTGGACACGCTGCTGGAGCGCGGCCTGGGCGGTCCGCTGGACGCCGTCACGCGACGCACGTTCCGCCACCTGTCCGCGGGCAACTCGCTGGTGCTGCGCGAGCTCGTGCAGTCGGGGCTGGAGAGCTCCGCGCTGCGACGGGTCGACGGCCTGTGGCATCTGGACGGCCGGCTGCGGATCACCGGGCGGCTCGGTGATCTGGTCGAGGCGCAGATGCAGGCCGACGATCCGGCCGTGCTCGCCGTCCTGGAGGTGCTCGCCTGCAGGGAGCCCCTCGGCCAGCCCGTGCTTGAGGGGATCACCGGGCACTCCGCCGTGGTGCAGGCCGAACGGCGGGGGCTGGTGGTGGTCGAACGCTCGGGAGCCCGGCACCAGGCACGGTTCACGATCCCCGCGTACGGCGAGGTGGTCCGCGCACGGATGCCGCGCGCCCGGGCGCACGCGATCTGGGGAGAACTCGCCGAGTCCCTCGCCGCGTCACCACGCCGTCGCGCGGACGACGCGCTCGACCTGGCCGTGTGGGGGCTCAGGGCCGGCCGCGGCTCGTCGGGGCAGGAGCTGCTGGCCGCCGCCCACCGTGCCGCCGACCGGCTGGAGCTCAAGCTCGCCGAGCGGCTGGCGGCCGCGTCCCGCGACATCGGTGGCGGGGTGGACGCGAGCCTGACCCTCGCCGAGGTGCTCGCGTCGCAGGGGCGCCATGCCGACGCGGCCGGCGTGCTCCCGGCTCCGGGAGACTGTGACGGCGACGAACGCGCCGACCGGCTCGCGGCGCTCAGGGAGAAGATCGAGTATTGGCGGGACGAAGCCCCACCGGCTCAGGGACGTCCGGCCGACGGAAGAGCGGCGGACGCGGTGCGAGCCTGGACGATGCTGCTCGAAGGGCAGGTCGCGCGGTCTCTCGCGGTGGGTACGGCGCTGCTCGCCCGGCCACGCCGGCGGCCGGACCAGACGCCCGAGCGGGCGCCGGTCTGGGCGGCGACGGCCGTGATTTTCGCCGCGGGTCTCGTGGGAGACGCCGACCTCGCCGAACGGGCGGGCGCCATCGGCCTGGAGACGGCGGCGCAACGGAAGGCGTCACCGTGGGCGCAGGCCCAGGTCGGTGTCGCCAGGTGCCTGGCCCTCCTGCTGGGAGGCTCCCTCACCACCGCGGCCGAGACCGTGGCCCGCGCGTATCGAGAGGCCGCGGAATCGCAACCGGCGCCCCTGGTCGGCGTGTGGGCGGCCGTCCGCGGAATCGTGGCCAAGGCTCAGGGGCGGGTGAAGCCGGCGCAGCTGGCGCTGCGCGAGGCGATCGTGTTGCTCGACGGGCACGACCCGTTCCGGTTGAGGCGCGTCTACCTGGCCGAGCTGGCCGGCGCGCACGCGATGGCGGGGGACGCCGTCCAGGCGGACGCGTGGCTGAGCCGGATGGACGGCTGTCCCGCGCCACCCGGCGTGCTCTTCGAGCCCTGGATCGAGCGCAACCGCGCCTGGGCCGCCGCGGCCGCCCTCGATCTGCCCGGCGCCGCGAGCCGCGCCGTCATGGCGGCGAAGGCCGCGCGCGGGGCCGGGGCGCCGATGATCGAGGCCCTGGCACTGTTCGACGCCGCGCGATTCGGCGCGGCGAAGGAGGTATGCGACAGGCTGCACCGGCTTGCCGAGAGCGTCGCCACGCCCGCGACGGCGGCCTTCGCCACGGTCGCCGCCGCGCTCGCCACGGACGACGCCGACCTGCTCGCGGAGGCGGCCGGGACGCTTCACCGCATCGGCCATACGCTGCCCGCCGCCGAGGCGGCCGCGACGGCGTACCGATTACATGTGGCGGCGGGCCGGAGCGCGGCGGCCAAGAACGCGCTCGTGTTCGCGCGTGAGGTGCTGGCCGACTGCGGAGGCGCCCGCACGCCGCTCACGGACCTGACGGGGAGCGAGGCGTCGCTGACCCCCCGGGAGCTGCAGGTGGCGAAACTGACCGCGGCGGGGCTGTCCGGCCGCGCCGTGGCCGGCCGCCTCGGCCTGTCGCTCCGGACGGTCAACAACCACCTGGGCCGGGTCTACGCCAAGCTCGGGGTGTCCGGGCGCCAGGCGCTCGCGCACGTGCTGGGCCATCCGTCCCAGCAGGGGGAGAGGGGCCTGGTGTGCGGCTGCGGCAGCTGCTGACCGGGACCGGCGCCGATGACGCCGCCGGGTGTGGAGGCCCCGGTGGCCGGGGCCTCCACCCGCCTGTCCTGGCCGATCAGCCGGCGGCGCCCCGGCCGTTCTGCTCGGCACGGCCGCCGGCCGGCCGTTCGGCGTCGGAGACCGGCGCCCGCCACATCGGGTACATGACCGGGCCGTCGGGCAGCCGGAGCAGCTCCGGCATGTCCACGTAGCCGTGCCGGAGATAGAGCCGGCGGCTCGCCTCACTGCTGGCCTCCAGGTAGGCCGGCATCCCTTCGGCGTCGAGCCGCCGGTGGTGCTCCTCCAGCAGCATGCTGCCGAGGCCGCGGCCGGTCCGCCCGCGTACCAGGGCGATGAACGCCAGGTAGTGGTGCGGCTCGTGCGGGTGGATCTTGTCCATCTGCTCGCCGAGGATGGCCATGCGCCCGGCGTACTCCCCGGCGAAGGAGGCGATCTGCTCCTCCAGGCCGGGGATCTCGGGGAACGGCGCGACGAACCAGACCGCGACGCCGGCGAGCTCGCCCGCCTCGTGGATCCCGTAGATGAGGCCGTGGTCGAGGGCGTGCTCGGCGTGGATGGTGAAGAAGCGCCGCTGGATCGGCAGGCGATCCTCCACGGGCGGGATGAGCCAGCTGGTGATGGCGTCGGGGCTGAACGTGTCGGCGATGATCTCGCCGGCCGCGGCCGCGTCCGTGATCCGCGTTATCTCGGGCATCACTTGGCTCCTCCGCTGACGGCCTGAGCGCCCAGGCCGATGTTGGCGTACACCTCCGGCTTGATCGACTTCAGCACGCGAGCCCACACGACGCCGAAGACGATCGCGACGATGAAGATGCTGGGCAGGATCCAGCGGATGGCCGCGTCCGGCGCGACCCCGAGGACCGTGTCGAAGTTGAGCAGCGTCAGCGCGATGATCACGCACAGCGCCACGATCGACAGCGCCGGGGCGATGCGCGTCCGCCACGCCGTCTCCCCCGAGGGGTTGCGGGTGAAGAACACGATCACCGCGATGGAGGTGACGGTGAGCAGGATCAGCAGCCCGAGACCGCCGAACCCGCCGAACGTGAAGAACAGCTTCGTGACCGGGTCGGCGCCGGAGATCGCGTAGATGACGATGACGATCAGCCCGAGCACCGTCTGCAGCACCGATCCGGCGATCGGGGCGGCGGTACGGGCCGAGGTGCGGCCGAACACCGAGGGAAGGACGTTCTCGCGGCCCAGCGCGAAGATGTAGCGCGCCGTGGTGTTGTGGAAGGCGATCATGCAGGCGATGCTGCTGGTCACGAACAGCACGGACCCGATCGTCGAGAAGGTGGAGCCGAGGTTGGCGGACGCCTGGTTGAAGATGAGTACGGGCCCTTGCTCGGTCGCCGCCTTGACGATCCCGCCGGGACCGGTCGGCACGGTCTGGGCCCAGGCGGAGATCGCGTACAGAACGGCGATGATCGTGATGCCCAGGTAGGTGGCGATGGGCACGGTCCTGTTGCGGTCCTTGGACTCCTCGGCGAAGACCACCGACGACTCGAAGCCGGCGAATCCGGCCACGACGGTGGCGAGCGCGGCGCCCACGCCGGGCACGAACAGCGAGCCGGGGGTGAAGCCCTCGAAGCTGATGCCGCCCGGGGCGGCGTGGAACAGGTCGCCGATGTCGAACAGCAGGACGACGGCGATCTCGCTGACCAGCAGGACGGACAGGATCCGGCTGTTGATGTCCACCCGCAGCAGGCCGAGGACGCCGACCACCGCCCACGCCACCAGCGCGATCACCCACCACGCGGGCGAAACGCCGAACCAGTCGGCGAGCAGGGGCTCGACCGCCGACCCGATGATGCCGTACAGGCCCAGTTGCAGCGCGTTGTAGGCCAGCACCGCCACCCAGGCGGTCGCCACCCCCTGTGTCCGGCCGAGCCCTTGGGCGGCGTAGGCGTAGAACGCGCCCGCGTTCACGACGTGCCTGGCCATCGTCACGTACCCGACCGCGAACAGCGCGAAGATGGCGCCCAGCAACAGGAAGGCGAACGGCACACCGATGACGCTCGTCACCGCGTACGCCGTCGGGACAGAACCCGCGACGACCATCAGCGGCGCCGCCGCGGAGATGACGAAGAACACGACCGAGGGGATGCCGAGCCGATCCTTGGCCAGCGCGGCGGAGACAGCGCTGGGCCGTTGCTCTGTGAGGGACATGGGGGGACTCCCTGAAATGGGGGGTGGGGAGGGGGGCTACCGACGGCTGATGACGGCTTCGCCGACCGCAACCTCGGTCTGAACGATGAGTCTCTGGAGCGGTGGGGGGAGCATGGCGATCGTGGCGGCCACGAACGCGTGATCATGCTCCCACAGGGCCCGCTGGGCGCCGCGGGTGGCGGCGAAGAGACCGTAGAGGACGCAGTCCCTGAGCGCGGGCGGCTGACGCCGCTGGACTGCGAGGTTGAGACGGGCGAGCGGCCACGCGGCCGTGTTCGGGTCCACGGGAACCGCGGGCTGCTGTTTCAACAGATGCCTCACCGGCGGGTTGAGCAGGTTGGCGGCGATCATCCTGGCCGTGATGTCGGCGTAGATCGTACGGGCGAAGAAGAGCAGCCAGGTGATCACAGGGTGTTGCGGTTCCGCGATGACATGGTCGAGCACGCTCTGCGTGAGCGGATCGCCGGTGGCGTCGTGGACGGTCGCGTAGGTGCGGTCCTGGCCGGAATCGAGGTCGATGGTGACCCGGTCGGCGAGCATCAGCTCACCGAGGACGGCGCCGGCCAGCCCAAGGCTCGCGAGGCGGGGATGTACGCGCGCACGCCCCGTCACGCTGTCGTGCATGACGAAGAACAGATCGTCGGCCAGCGACGGGCTCGAAAGATCGGCTTCAGCCACGAACGGCGATGATATAGGCGGTTTGTTAAATCTGTTAGTGATGGAAGGTGTCGATGCCCCCGAGGGCCCCTTTGATGGGCGAAACGCCACTATGTGGCGCATTTGATAGGTGTGACCCACGGCTACGGACCGCGCGTATGAGTACTTTCGTTCGGCCAAAAGGCGCGGCCTGCCTGTACCTTCCGCGGGCGATGGCCTGGCTGGCCGATGTGTTCGAGCTCATCGCGGCCGGGCAGCTGGTGCGGATCGCGCAGCCCTTCTTCCCGGACGCCACCCGCCGGGAGGTGGGCCCCTTGTTCGCCGGGCCGCTGGAGACCCTGCTGCGGCTGGCCGCGGTCAGGTCCGGCATCGCCGTCTGGCGGCACTCGTGGACCGGGCCCGCCGAGTACCAGAGTGTGCACGGCGCCCCCCTTCCGCTGGAGAGGATCGCGAAGCTCGCGGTCACGCCGGGCGGGTCGGACAAGGCCGAGGAGGTCGAGCACGACCTGTTCGTGCTGACCACCGGGCTCGTCCTGGTGGCGAACCCCGGTAAGTCGGACAAGGGACGGGAGCGGACGCGGGAGCGGTGGAGCGGCGACGAGCTCGACACGGGCAGCCGCGCGCCGACACCCGCCGGGCCGCCTCGCGGACCTAGCCGGCCGAGTGGTGACCCTGTGACACGGGGGCGACGGCGGGAGCAGCCCAGGGGGCCGCGCGCTCATCGCCGGATCGCCACGTCCAGCACGGCTTTGCCGGTCACGCGGCGTTCGGACAGCGCCTGGGCGGCTTCGGCGGCCCGGTCCCAGGGGCCGCGCCAGCCGACTCCGGCGGTGATCTTCCCCTCGGCCAGCAGGCGGACGAGGGTCGCCAGGTCGGCGCCGACGTCGGCGGCGTCGCCGAAGGACCGCAAGGTCCTGGCCGGGCCGAGCGCGAAGGTGGAGTACGGCGGGAAGACCGCGGGTTCGCCGGAGGCCCAGCCGATGCTCTGCAGCTGCCCGCCCGGCGCGAGGAGGCCCCAGGCTTCGACGAGCTGAGGCCCGCCGACGGTGTCCAGGATCAGGTCGACCGGCTCGCCGACGCCGTCAAGGCCGACCACCACCTGGTGGGCGCCCAGCTCGCCCAGTCCCTCACCGCGCGCCTTCGCGCCCACGGAGGCGATGACCCGCGCGCCGCCGAGCGCCGCGAGTTGCACCGCCATCCGGCCGACGCCGCCGGACGCCCCGGTGATCAGCACCCGCCTGTCCAGGAGGAGGCCGCCGGCGCGCAGCGTGCGCAGCGCCGTGAGCCCGGCGAGTGGCAGGGCGGCCACGTCCGCCAGGTCGACCGACGGGGGCGCCTCGGCGAGGGCGCCGGTGTCGACGGCCAGCCGTCCCGCCCAGGCGCCCACGGTGAAGGCCACGACACGGGTGCCCGCGGCGGGCCCCGTCCCGTCGGCCGCCGCCTCGGCCACCACGCCGGAGGCATCGCAGCCGAGCACGGTTCCCGCCGGACGTACGCCGGTCCGCAGATCGCCGTGGTTGACCGACACGTGGTGCACATCGACCAGCGCCTGATGCGGCAGCGGGCGGGGGTCGGGCACCTCGCCCAGCCGCATGCCGCCGGGGGTGTCCGGATCCACGATTACGGCGCGAACGCTCATCATGCTCCCTCAGTAAGTGAACCGGACTGTCAGTCCGGATAGTGAGAGAGTAATATACGGACCGTTGGTCCGATTGTTCAAGAGGGGAGGGTGCGGTGAGCGAGCAGCGCCCGGAGCGTGCCGACGCCCTGCGCAACCGCCACGCGATCCTGGAGGCGGCCGAAGCGCTCGTCGCCGCGCACGGCTTCGATCACGTCTCGATCGACAAGGTCGCGGCCACGGCCGGCGTGGGCAAGGGCACGGTCTTCCGGCGCTTCGGCAACCGCACCGGCCTCATGCGCGCGCTCCTCGAAGAACGCGCGCGCATGCTGAGCGAAGCCATCGTCTCGGGCCCCCCGCCGCTGGGGCCGGGGGCGCCGCCCGAGCAGCGCCTGCCCGCCTTCCTCGACGCGCTGGCCAGCCTGGCCACCCGCAACGTCTCCGTGCTCGCGGCACACGAGCGCGCGTGCCCGCAGGACAAGCTCTCCGACCCCACCTACCTGCGCTGGCACCGCCACATCACCGCGCTCCTCGGCCAGGCCCGCCCCGACCTGGACGCGGAGTTCTACGGTCACACCCTGCTGGCCATGTTCGACGCCGACCTCGTCAGGAGCATCACCGCCAACGGCGGCGCCGCCCGTCTCGCCGCGTCCCTGCACGACCTCGCCGACACGATCCTCCGCGCTCCGGCACGATCACGGCCGGTGCGGTAGGCCCTGTGCCCCGGAGCGACACCCTCCCGGGGGATCAGGGTGTGGCCCGCCCGGCGTCGTTCCAGGCGGCGGCGAGCAGCTCGTGGGAGCGGACGCGGTCGCCGTGGTCGTGGGTGATGGTGGTGACCAGCAGCTCGTCGGCTCCGGTGGCCGCGCGCAGCACCTGGAGCCGCTCGACCACCGTCTCCGGCGACCCGGCGAACTGGGTGTCGATCCGGTCGGCGACCAGCGCGCGGTCCTCGGCGCTCCACTCGTGGGCGGCGGCCTCCTCCGGCGAGGGGAAGGGCATCGCCCCGGCGCCGCTGCGGATGCTGCGCACCCACAGTCCGTACGGCTCGGCGATCCTGCGCGCCTCCTCGTCGGTCGGGGCGACCACGACGTCGGCCGACACCATGACGTGCGGCGCGGACAGCGCCGGCGACGGCTTGAAGGCGTCGCGGTACGCCTCCACCGCCTCCAGCACGCTGGAGGGGCTGACGTGGTAGTTGGCGGCGAACGGCAGGCCGCGCTCACCGGCCACCTGGGCGCTCTGGCCGCCGCTGCTGCCGAGGATCCACAGCTCCAGGGCGGCGCCCTCGCCGGGCTGGGCGTGCGCTTCGAAGCCGTCCTGCGACCGGTAGGCGCCCGCGACGAACGCCTGGATGTCGTCGACCTGCTCGGCGAAGTCGGGTGACTCCGCTCCGGGCTGCTGGAGCAGTGAGCCGTACAGCCGGAAGAGGGGCGAGCTCGCGAGCGAGGCGAAGGAGAACGGCGGCGGGATGAGCAGCCCGTCGACCACGCGGGCCTCGGTGACCACCGGCTCAGGGGCGGCGGCCCGCAGTTCCTTGGCGCGCTGCCCGGAGCGGCCGAGGCCGAGGTCGATCCGGCCGGGGTGCAGGGCGTCCAGGGTGCCGAACTGCTCGACCACGGCCAGCGGCGTCTGGTGGCCGAGCTGTACGGCGCCGGACCCGACCCTGATCCGCTCGGTCGCCGCCGCGACGGCGCCGATGAGGACGGCGGGAGCGGAGCTCGCCACGCCGCGGGTGAGGTGGTGCTCGGCCAGCCAGTACCGGTGGTAGCCGAGCCGTTCCGCCTGCCGGGCGAGGTCGACGGTGTTGCGCAGCGCGTCCCGCGCGGTGCCGCCGGAGACGATGGGGGCGAGGTCGAGGATGGACAGCGGCGTCATGAGATTCCTCCCTGGGAGAGCGGCCTGCTGGGGATCTCCTTGCGGAGGACGGGCGCGATGTCGCTCTGGAAGAGCTCCAGCGACGCTCGATGCTGGGCGCCGGTCAGCCCGTCGGCCTCGGCCGGCAGGTGCATCACCTCGTGGCCGAGCCGGTCGTGGTAGCGGTGGACCTTGTCGATGATCTGCTGGGGGCTGCCGACGAGGATGGAGCTGCGTTCGACGGCGTCCTCCAGGCTGTGGAAGACCGGGTCGAGACCGCGTCCGGCGAACAGGCGCAGCCGGGCGTCGAAGATCGGCCGGTAGGTCTCGATCGCGTCCTGCGACTTGGGGGCGCTGTAGTAGCCGGCGCTCCCGGCGCCCACCAGGGCGTCGGCCGGGTCGTGGCCGTGGTGCTCCCACCGTTCCCGGTAGTGGCGGACCAGCTCCGCGTACGGCTCGACGGGGTTGGTCACGTTGGCGGAGAACAGCGGGTCGCCGTACCGGGCGGCGAGCTCGACCGACTCCTTGCTCGTGGCGCTGCCGTGCCAGACCCGGATGGGCCGCTGCAACGGGCGGGGGAGCACCTCGGCGTCGTTCAGCGGCGGCCGGAAGCGTCCCGACCAGGTGACCCTGTCCTCGCGCCACAGGCGGCGGAACAGCTCGTAGCCCTCCCGGTTGCGGTCCCACTGGTCCTGCTCGGTCACGTGGAACAGCTCCGCCTGGGCGGAGCCGTTGCCCTTGCCGATCATCAGGTCGAGCCGGCCGCCGGACAGGTGGTCGAGGGTCGAGTAGTCCTCGAACGCCCGGACGGGGTCGAGCAGGCTGAGCGTCGTCACCGCGGTGAACAGCCGGATCCGCGACGTGCGGGCCGCGATGTGGCTCAGCACGACGGGCGGGGAGGAGGACAGGAAGGGCCGCTCGTGCCGCTCCCCGAAGGCGAAGCCGTCGAACCCCAGCTCCTCGGCCAGGACCGCGCTGTCGACGACCTCCCGGAACCGCTCGCTGACCGGTTTCACCTCGCCGGTCAGCGGGTGCGGGGTGTGGAAGGCGAGGGTCATCGTCAGGAACTTCACGGCCGGCCCACCTCGCCGGACGCGGTGGTCATGACGCCTTCTCGTAGCGGCTGGCCGGGCGGGACAGGCCGAGACGGCCGCGCAGGTCGGCCGTGTCGTATCCGCGGCGGAAGACGCCCCTGGCCTGGAGCGCGGGCACCAGGCCACGGGTGATCGCCGTCAGGTCGTGGGGGAGGACGCCCGGCCGCAGCCGGTATCCGTCCAGGCCCGCCTCCCGCCAGGCGACGAGCAGGCCGGCGAGCCCTTCCGGAGTGCCGTCGAAGACCAGCGCGTCGGAGACGAGCTCGGCCCCGTCGAGCTCGTCCAGGCGCGCCTTGCGGCCGTCGCCGTCGAGGAACACGACGAGGTCGGCGAATATCCGCAGTGGCGGCCCGGCCCGGCCCACCCTCGCCTCCGCGGCCCGCACCTCGCCGACCAGGGCCGCGGCCTCCTCCCTGTCGTGGGGGGTCACGTACACCACGTCCGACGCGCGGGCCGCGAACTCGTACGGCAGCGTGTCGTGAGCGAGCGAGGTGACCAGCGGCTGGCCCTGCGGGGAGCGCGGGGTGATCGACGGGCCCTTCACGCTGAACCACTCGCCGTCGAAGTCGACGTAATGCAGGCGCTCGCGGTCGATGAAGCGTCCGGTCGCCACGTCGCGGATCTCGGCGCCGTCCTCCCAGCTGTCCCACAGCCTGCGCACCACCTCCACGGCGTCGGCGGCCTCGCCGAACAGGTTCCGCACGTGCCGCTCGGTGGCGGGGTCGGGCAGGGCGGACAGGGCGGAGAGCTTGAGCGGCGGGAACTCGCGGCGGCCGAAGTGGGCGGCCTCGTCGGCCCGGGGCGACACGCGGGGCCGCCACCCGGCCCGGCCCCGGCTGACGTGGTCGAGCGAGGCGATGCCGATCGCGACGTGGAACGGCTCGGTGTGGGTCGTGCTCGTGGTCGGCACGAGCCCGATCCTGGACGTCACGGGCGCCACGGCCGAGGCGAGGAGGACCGCGTCCAGCCGGCCGCGCACCTGGTCGAGCCGGCCGTCCGGGGCCTCGAAGCGGGACGACTGGAGGCCCAGCGAGTCTTCGAAGGTGACGAAGTCGAGCAGGCCGCGCTCGGCTTCGAGGGTCAGCTCGGCCCAGTATCCGGCGGTGAACAGCCGGTCGGGCCGGGCTCCTTCGGCCCGCCACGCGGCAGGGTGCCAGCCCGCGCCGTCCAGCGCGACGGCGAGATGCAGCGTCATGACGTCTCCTTGGTGAGGCCGAGGTGATGGCGGAGGGTCGGTCCGGCGTAGTCGGCGCGGAAGACGCCCTTCTCCTGGAGCAGCGGGACGACCTTGTCCACGAGGTCGTCCAGCCCGCCGGGCGTCAGATGCGGGACGAAGATGAACCCGTCCGCGGCGTCGGTCTGCACGAAGGTGTCGATCTCGTCGGCCACCGACGCCGGGGTCCCGACGAAGGTCTGCGGCGCGGCGACCTCGATGACGAGCTCCCGGATGGACAGGCTCTTCTCCTGCGCCAGCGCCCGCCACTTGGCGGCCACCGCTCCCCGGTCGCCCCGGAACTGCGCGCGGCCCTTGGAGACGCCCTCGTCGAGGTCGGGCTCGATGTCCGGCAGCGGCCCGTCGGGGTCGTACCCGGACAGGTCGCGCCCCCAGACGCCCTCGACGAAGGAGATCGCGGTCTGCGGGCTGACCTGCGCCCTGCGGATCTCGGCCGCCCGCTCCTCGGCGTCCTGCGCGGTGTCGCCGAGGACGTACGTCACGGCGGGCAGGATCTTCAGGTCGTCGCGGCCGCGGCCGTACGCCGCGAGGCGGCGCTTGACGTCGCGGTAGAACGCCCGGCCCTCCTCCAGCCTGCTGTGCCGGCTGAAGATGACGTCCGCCGCCGAGGCCGCGAACTCGCGGCCCTCATCCGAGTCTCCCGCCTGGATGATCACCGGGTGGCCCTGCGGTCCGCGCGGGACGTTGAACAGGCCCGAGATGTCGAAGTGCCGCCCCTGATGCCGGAAGGGGCTGATGCCTCCCTCGCGGATGAACGAGCCGCCTGCCTGGTCGGCGGCCACCGCGTCGTCCGACCACGAGTCCCACAGCTCCCTCGCGGTCTGCAGGAACTCCGCCGCCCGGGTGTATCGGTCGGACTCGGCGAGGAAGCCGCCGCGCCGGAAGTTCTCCCCGGTGAACGCGTCGTAGCTGGTCACGACGTTCCAGGCGGCCCGGCCGCCGCTCAGGTGGTCGAGTGAGGCCAGCCGGCGCGCCACCTCGTACGGCTCGTTGAAGGTGGAGTTGACCGTCGCGGCCAGCCCGAGACGGGTGGTGACGGCGGACAGGGCGGCCAGCACGGTCAGCGACTCGGGCCGCCCCACCACGTCGAGGTCGTGGATGCGGCCCTTCATCTCGCGCAGCCGCAGCCCCTCGGCGAGGAAGAAGAAGTCGAACTTGCCGCGCTCGGCCGTCTGGGCCAGATGCCGGAACGAGTCGAAGTCGATCTGGCTTCCGGACCGGGGATCGGACCAGACGGTGGTGTTGTTGACGCCGGGGAAGTGGGCGGCGAGATGGATCTGCTTGGTCATGATGCCTTCCTGACAGCCGGCGCCGTGACGTCCAGGGGGGCGTCCGGACGGGTGTCTTCCAGGTGGGGGTCCGGGTGGGGGTCCAGGCGGGGGATGGCGGCCAGCAGCTCACGCGTGTAGCCGGCGGCGGGGGCGGTGAAGACCTGGCGCACGTCGCCCGACTCGACGACCCGGCCGTCCTTCATCACGAGCACGTGGTCGCTGACGTGGTGGACGACGCCGAGGTGGTGGGAGATGAACAGGTACGCGATCCCGAGGTCCGCCTGGAGCTCGGCCAGCAGGTCGAGCACCTGGGCCTGGATCGACACGTCGAGGGCCGACACCGGCTCGTCGCAGACGATCACCCGTGGGCGGGGCGCGAGGGCGCGGGCGACGGCGACCCGCTGGCGCTGCCCTCCCGACAGCCGCGACGGCCGCCGGTCGAGCACGGAGGCGTCGAGGCCGACCTGTTCCAGCAGCTCCACCGCCCGGTCGCGGCGGGTCCGCCGGGGCTCGCCTCCCACGCCGAGCGCCTCGTCGAGGATGCGGCGCACGTCGAACCGCGGGTCGAACGAGCTCAGCGGATCCTGGTAGATCACCTGGACGTGGCGGCGGATCTCCCGCCGCTCGGCCGGGGTCAGCCCCTCCCACGGGCGGCCGTCGATCTCGACCGAGCCCGCGTCGGGCTTGAGCAGGCCGAGCACGAGACGGGCCGTGGTGGTCTTGCCCGAGCCCGACTCGCCGACGATCCCGAGGGTCTGGCCGGCCCGGAGCCGGAACGACACCCCGTCGACGGCGGTCCGCCTCCCGAACGTCCTGACCAGGTCGCGCGCCTCGATGACGACCTCGCCGGGCGGGCGGGCCGGGATCGGGCGCGCCGTCTCGCCCTCGGCGACCGACAGGCGGGTGCCCTTGGCGTGTTCCATGGGGACGGCGGCCAGCAGCCGCCGCGTATACGGATGGCCGGGGCTTCGCAGCACCCGCGCGGCCGGGCCGTCCTCGACGACCACGCCGTCCCTCATGACCAGCACCCGGTCGGCCAGCTCCGCCACCACCGCCAGGTCGTGGCTGATCAGCAGCAGCCCGCTTCCCCGCCGCCTGCGCTCGGCCAGCAGCCGGAGGATCTGCGCCTGCACCGTGACGTCCAGCGCGGTCGTCGGCTCGTCGGCGATCAGCAGCCGCGGGTGGCACGCGATGGCCGAGGCGATCAGCGCGCGCTGGCGCAGCCCTCCGGAGAGCTCGTGCGGGTACTGCCGGGCGCGCAGCTCCGGCTCGGGCACGCCGACCTCGCGCAGCAGCTCCAGGACGCGCCCGGCGGTCTCGGCGCGGGAGACGGCGCCGGGGACGTCACGGTGCAGGCGCAGCGTCTCGGCGATCTCCTTCCCGACGGGGCGCAGCGCGTCGAGGGAGACCAGCGCGTCCTGGAGGACGAAGCCGATCCGCCCGCCCCGGATCGCCCGCCACTGCCGCTCCCGGTAGCCGGAGGCGTCCCTGCCCTCGATCCGGAACGACTCGGCGCGGACCCGCGCGCCGTCTCCGGTGAGGCCGAGCAGGGTGCGGGCGGTGACGCTCTTGCCCGACCCGGACTCGCCCACGATGGCGACGCACTCGCCGGCGTGCACCGCGAACGACACGCCCCGGACGGCGTCGATCGCGCCGAAGGAGACGTGCAGCCCGGTCACCTCCACGATCGGCTCTGTCACGATCGGCTCTGTCACGAGGCCCTCCCTTCCGACAGGCGCCGCAGATGACGGCCGACGACGGTGATCGACAGCACGGTGAGCGTGATCGCCACGCCCGGGAAGATCGCGATCCACCATGCGACGGAGAAGTAGTCGCGCCCGCCGGCGAGCATCGCGCCCCACTCCGGCGCGGGCGGTTGCGGGCCGAGCCCGAGGTAGCTGAGCGACGCCGCCGCGACGAGGGCGGTCCCGACCTCGATGGTCGCCAGCACGAGCAGCGGCGCGAACGCGTTGGGCAGGACGTGCCGCGCGACGATCCGTCCCCGCGTCAGCCCCAGCGAGGTGGCCGCCTCGACGTAGCCGGTGCGCCGGATCACCATCGTCTGCGCACGGATCAGCCGGGCGTAGCCGGGCGCCGTGTAGAGGGCGATGGCGAAGATCACGTTCACGGTGCCCGGCCCGGTCACCGTGATCACCAGGAGGGCGAGCAGGAGGGTGGGCAGCGCGAGCACCACCTCCACCAGGCGCATGACCACCTCGTCGAGCACCCGCCCGCCGAGCGCGGCCAGCAGGCCGAGCGCGGTGCCCGCCGTCACCCCGAGGGCGGTGGCGCCCAGGCCCGCCAGCAGGGACGGCGCGGCGCCGAAGACGATCCGGGTGAAGACGTCACGGCCGTTGGCGTCGGTGCCGAGCAGGTGCGCCAGGCCGGGGCCCTGGAGCGCGGCGAGAGCGTCCGCCGCGTCGGGTGAGCCGGATGTCAGCAGGGCGGGCGCGACGGCGGCGACGGCGACCAGGGTGAGGAACAGCGTCGCCGCCCACACCCCCGGCCGGGGGACCCGGCGGGCCCGCCCGGCACCGGCCGTGATGGCGGCGGTGGTCATCGGGCACCTCGCAACCGGGGGTCGATGACCAGGTAGAGCAGGTCGACCAGGATGTTGACGGTCACGTACACGAGCGCGGTGACCAGGACGACCCCCATCACGACGGGGAGGTCCTTGCCGATCACCGCGGCAAGCGTGAGCTGGCCGATGCCCTGGCGGGAGAAGATCTGCTCGACCGCCACCATGCCGCCGAGCAGCAGCCCGACGACCCAGCCCAGCAGCGTGACCGCGGGCACCAGCACGTGCCGCAGCGCGTGCCGGAGGCGTACGCCCGGATCCGACATCCCCCTGGAGCGGGCCGTCAGCACGAAGGGCTCGTCCAGGACGGTCTCCAGGTTCTCGCGCATCATCTGGGTGAGCAGCGTCGTGACCGGGATCGCCACGGCGATGACCGGCAGCGCCAGGCCGGAGAGCCCCTCGCCCCCGGCGGCGGGGAACCAGCCGAGCTGGAAGGAGAAGACGGTCAGCAGCAGGATCGCCGTCCAGAACGTGGGGATGGAGACGCCGATCAGCTCCAGGCCCGAGGAGAGCCCCCGGATCCAGCGCGCCCGCCGGGCCGTCAGCAACGCCAGCGTGGTGGACACCACGACGGCGACGGCCAGCGCGCCCGCCACGAGCTGCGCCGAGGCCCCCAGCTGCGCGCCGATCGCCGAGGCGACCGACTCGTGGAGCTGGTAGGACTGGCCGAGGTCGCCGCGGAGCACCCGGCCGAGGTAGCTCACGTACTGCACCGGCAGGGGCCGGTCGAGCCCGTAGTCCGCGATGATCCGGGCGCGGACCTCCGGTGTCACGGTGGAGTTGCCGATGAGGGCGTCGGCCACGTCGCCCGGCGTCAGGTGCAGGGCGGTGAACGACACCGTCACCGCCCCCCACAGCACCAGCAGCGAGGTGCCGA
The DNA here is from genome assembly GCF_040802045.1 of Microbispora sp. NPDC049125. NCBI lineage: Bacteria > Bacillati > Actinomycetota > Actinomycetes > Streptosporangiales > Streptosporangiaceae > Microbispora > Microbispora sp. NPDC049125. The sequence goes on from NZ_JBEZDW010000030.1 coordinate 61,658, forward strand.
GACGGCGCAGGACCAGCCGTGTCATGCCTTCGACACCCACGCGTCGTAGAAGGTGGGGTACGCCTGCGGCTCCCAGCCGATGCCGTGCGCCGCCTTGGACACGCCCAGCAGGTAGTTGAAGACGTACACGGGGAAGACCGCGGCGTCGGCGTTGACCTTCCGCTGGACCTGGGCGTACAGCTGCGACCGCTCGGCCAGGTCGGTGGTGGCCAGCGCGCCGTTCAGCCAGCCGTCGACCTCGGCGTCGTCGTACCGGGCGAGGTTCTGGCCGAACCGCTCCGCGTTGGGGATGTTGGCGATGGCGAACAGGTTGCGCAGCGCGTCGCCGTCGGCCCGCTGCCAGCTGAAGTCGATCAGGTCGTAGTCGCCCGCGACGGCCATGGGCGTGAAGTCGTTCGGCGTGACGTCGGCGAAGCGGACCTCGAAGCCGATCTTCTTGGCCTCGGCCTGGACCTGCTCGGCCAGCGTCCCGCGCTGCTCCCTGGCCAGTGACTTGAAGAACGGCCAGCGGACCGTCAGGCGCGCGCCGTCCTTCGTGCGGTAGCCCTCGGCGTCGCGGCCGGCCCAGCCCGCGTCGTCGAGCAGCCGCCCGGCCGCCGCCGGGTCGTACCTCCACTGGGTCTCCGTGCCCTTGTCGTAGCCGAGCGTCGTCGGGGAGACTGGGCTGAACGCCGGGTCGAAGGCGCCGAAGTACAGCTTCCGCACGATGGTCGCGAAGTCGATGCCGTCCCGGAAGGCCTGCCGGACCTTGGGGTCGGCGAAAACGCCCTTGGCGGTGTTGGGGTAGTAGTTGTAGTTCCCGCCGGGGGCCTGCCGCTTGACGACGGCGAGCCGGGGGTCGGCCTGGATCCGCTTGAGGTCCACCGGCGGGACGCCGGCGATCGCGTCGATCTGGCCGCTGGTCAGCGCCCCGAGCCGGACGGAGTCCTCGGTCAGCACCTTGATCTCCAGCTTGTCCAGGTACGCCGTCCCGGTGTGCCCGGCGCCCTCCGGACCCCAGGCGTAGCCGGGATTGCGGTGGTAGGTGATCCCCTGGTGGGGGGTGAACCGGTCGATCACGAACGGCCCGGTCCCCACGACCTTCTTGGCGAGCGCCTCGGGCCCCTCGGCCAGGGACTTCGGCGACTCGATCCCGAAGTACGCGGTGGCCAGGGCGGCCAGGAACGGGGAGTACGGCTTGGCGAACGACACCGTGACGGTGTGCGCGTCCACCACCTTCGTCCCGGTGTACGGGCCGAACGCGGCGGCGGCGAGCTGCGACTTGGTCTTCGGGTCGACGATGTGGTCGAGGTTCGCCTTGACGGCGGCCGCGTCGAACGCGCTGCCGTCGCTGAACTTCACTCCCTCGCGGAGCTTGAAGGTGTACGTCTTCCCGTCGGATGAGATCTTCCATGAGCTGGCGAGCCACGGGTGGATCCCGCCCTTGTCGTCGAGGGAGACGAGGGAGTCGAGCACCGGACGGGTGAACAGGCCGGTCACGTCCTGCGGGCTCGCGTGCGGGTCCAGGTTCAGCGGCTCGGTGTTGACGCCGAAGACGAGCGTCCCGCCGTGGACCGGCGCGCCGTCGGGCCTGCCGGCGGTCTGGGTCGTGGCGTCGGTGCCGCCGCAGGCGGTCAGCATGACGAGGGAGAGGAGGGCCGGACCCGCGATGGCGGATCTGTGGGAGGGGGGCACGATGGTTCGCCTTTCCGTGAGGCACGCCGCCGGGCGGGGGGTGTCAGCGCATAACCTACTTACACAGTAGGAAAACTGGGTAATGTCGTCAACATTGACAATCTGAGGCTGCCTCAGCTTGACTGTGTGGCGGGCATAACATGAGGATGCCTCCGCATGTGTTGACCGCCCGAAGGGCATCCCGCCGAAGGAGCGCACGTTGGCCGAGGGAGTCGCCGTCTCCGTGCACGACACCGCGCCTGTCTGGCGTGGGGACACCGCGGGCGACGCGCTGCGCCGTTCGATCGACCTCGCGCGGGCCGTCGAGGCCATGGGATACCGGCGCCACTGGGTGGCCGAGCACCACAACACGCCGGCGCTGGCCACGTCCAGCCCCGCCGTGCTCGCCGGCTCGATCCTCGCGGCCACCTCCACCATCCGCGTCGGCTCCGGCGCGGTCCTGCTGCCCAACCACTCGCCGTACGTCGTCGCAGAGCAGTTCGGCGTGCTGGCCGGGCTCTACCCGGGCCGGGTGGATCTCGGGCTCGGCCGCGCCGCCGGCGGTTCCGGCGCGGCCGCGGCCCGCCTCGGCGACCCGCGCGGTCTCGACTTCGACGTCGCGCTACGCGAGCTGCGGGAGTACTTCGCAGGGGGCAGCGGCGGCGTCCGCGCGATCCCCGAGCCGGCCACCCCGCCCCAGATCTGGCTGGTCGGGTCGAGCGCCGGCAGCGCCGCCGGCGCGGGCCGCCTCGGCCTGCCCTACGTGTACGCGCACGCGATCGTGGGGGGCGGGGCGCCGGAGGCGCTGGAGGCGTACCGGCGGGCCTTTCGGCCCTCGCCCGCCCTGGCGGAGCCGCACGCCTGTGTGGCGGTGATCGCGGTCGCGGCCGACAGCGACGAGCGGGCACACCGGCTGGCCGCCTCCTTCGTGTACGGCCAGATCCTCATGCGGACGGCCGACCCGGCGACCCTCCTGCCGACCGAGCGGGAGACGGCGGAGCACCGGTTCACGGCCGCGGAGGAGCGGTTCCTGCGCGAGAAGATCGACCCCCAGTTCGTCGGCGGCGCGGAGCGGATCGCCCCACGCCTGGGCGACCTCCTCCGGCGCACCCGGGCCGACGAGCTGTTCGTCCTCACCCAGGTGCCCGATCACCAGGCCAGGATCCGCTCGTACGAGCTGATCGCCAAGATCGTCTCGTCCTTGTAGGCGGCCCTTGAGCGCCGGCCGGGCGGAGCGCCCCGCCATGAGGAGCCCTGGCAGGCGCCCTCGTCACTCGCCTCCGGTGGGCCCCGGGGTGCTGATGCCGTCCAGCATCAGCCGCAGGAACCGCACGCTGCCGTCCCTGCCGGAGGTGGACTGCTCGCGCACCCACGCGGCGCCGCTGAGCAGGTCGAACAGCTCGTCGGGTGTCAGGTCGGGCCGGACCCTCCCGGCGGCCTGCGCGGCGCGCAGCAGGCCGGCGCCGCCGCGGTGCATCGCGTTGCACGTGGCGTGGGAGGGCGTGCCCTCGTCGTACATGCTCCGCGCGAGGATTCCGACGAGCCCGCGGAAGATGCTGAAGTGCCGGACGGCCTGTCCCATCCACTCCGCCAGGGCCTCCAGCGGGTCGGGGTGGCCGCTGAGGCGCTCGGCGCGGGCCACAAGGTCGGCGAGGCCGTCGCGGGTGGCGGCCTCCACGAGCGACGCCCGGGTGGGGAAGTGCCGGTACAGCGTGCCGATCGCCACGCCGGCCTGGCTCGCGATGTCCTCCAGTGACGCCTCGGCGCCGTCCGTCTCGAACGCCTTGCGGGCCGCGGCCAGGATCGCGTCGTAGTTGCGCCGGCCGTCCGCTCTCCTGGGGCGCTGGGCGATGTAGGGCTTGCCGTCCATCGGGACCTCTCGCTTGACATCCTGAGGCTACCTCAGGACAGCCCGAGGCGGTCTGGCGGTGATCAAGATCGGTAGTCCTTCAGGGTGATCGCGGTCGCGGCCTTGCGGATGGGCTCGGTGACCCGCTTGATCATCGCGTTCTTCCCCGGGAGGTGCGGCATCAGCCGCAGCATGAACATCTGGAACCGGATCTGTCCCGCCGACTTCAGCACCATGCCCTTGAGGTTGCTCTCGGCGAGCTTCTGGTTCTCCTCGGCGAAGTGCCGCATGTCGCTCTCGTAGGCGGCGAACGCGGCGCGGTGGTCTCCGGCGGCGGCCGCGAGTGAGCCAGCCAGGACGTAGGCGCCCACCAGGGCGAGGCTGGTGCCCTGGCCGGAGGCGGGGGAGGGCCCGTAGGCGGCGTCGCCGACGAGGACGACCCGCCCGGACGACCAGCGGTCCATGCGCACCTGGCTGATCGAGTCGAGGTAGAAGTCCGGGGCGTCCGCCATGGCGTCGAGGAGCCGGGGCACCTCCCAGCCCTGGCCCGCGAAGATCTCGCTCAGCAGCTTCTTCTGCTGGGCGACGTCGCGCCGGTCGTAGGCCAGCGGAGGCGAGGAGAACAGGAACAGCGCCTTGGCGTCCGCGGCGCTCCTGGTGCTGTACATCCCCACGCTCCGGCCGGGGGCCGGGTGCATCACCTCGGTGCGGTCGAGGCCGAGGTGGTTCGGGACCGTGAAGATCGAGATGTAGTGACCCAGGTGGTGGATGAAGGGGGTCTCCTCGCCGAAGGCCAGGGCGCGCACGTTGGAGTGCAGGCCGTCGGCACCGACCACGAGGTCGAACGTCCGCGGCGGGGCGTTCTCGAACGTGACCCGCACACCGCCGGGCGTCTCCTCCAGCGCGGTGATGGAGTCGTCGAAGATGTACTCCACGTCGTCCTTGGTCGCCGCGTACAGGATGCCGGCCAGGTCGCCGCGCATGATCTCGACGTCGTCGCCCTCGCGGCCGCCGAACAGCTGGGCGCTCATGGTCGCCTTCTGCCTGCCGTCCGCGTCGACGAACCGCGCGATCCGCATGTCGGTGCCGTGCCGCCGCACCTCGTCCGCCAGGCCCATGCGCTCGACGACGCCGAGAGCGGCGCCCCGGATGTCGATCTTGTAGCCGCCGTCCCGCAAGGAGGGCGCGCGCTCCACCACGGTCGGGGTGAATCCGTGCCTGCGCAACCAGTAGGCCAGCGTGGGGCCGGCGACGCTGCCGCCGGAGATCAGGATGTTCGTCATGCCCCTTACGGTACAAGCGTCTTAATCGTTTGTCTAGCACAGTTGTCTAAGACGCTCGTTCGGCCTTCGGGGGACTCGATCCGGCCGACGCGCATGCCCGCGACGCCATACCGGTTTCGACGGATGCGGGCGTTTACCCGGCGTTCGTGGAATAGATCCCTTCCGTTAGGGCGTTGTAGACGCTCGGAAAGATCATGGCGAAGGGCATGCGATGCCCGCGCGGTAAGCGCGATCCCCCACGGGGGGAGCCACTGCCAAGTACGCGGACATCAAGGAGACACGTTTTGCGTCCTTCCATCGCCGCGGCCGGTCAAGCGGCCGACCTTCTGTGGGACACCCGGGCGGTCTTCCTGTCGGGCGGGGCCGCCCCCCGGCCCAGGACGCTGATCGACATCCTCGACCGCACGGCACGCAGTCACCCGCACGCTCTCGCGCTCGACGACGGGCACACCCGCCTCGACTATCTCGGGCTGCGTGCCGCCGTCGACCGGATGGCGGGCGAGCTGCGCGCCGCCGGGATCGGGCCCGGCGACCGCGTCGGCGTGCGCCGCCCGTCCGGCACCGCCGGCCTCTACATCGCGATCCTCTCCGTCCTCGCCGCCGGCGCCGCCTACGTCCCCGTCGACGCCGACGACCCGGACGAGCGGGCCGAGCTGGTCTTCTCCGAGGCCGGCGTCTGCGCGGTCATAGGGGAGACGATCGAGCCGGTCGGCACGCCCCTCGGCCGTACGGGACCTCCCGGCCCGGACGACGACGCCTGGATCATCTTCACCTCCGGGTCCACCGGCAAGCCCAAGGGCGTGGCGGTGACCCACCGCGGCGCGGCGGCCTTCGTGGACGCGGAGGCGCGGCTGTTCCTGCCCGACAGGCCGATCGGCCCGGGGGACCGGGTCCTCGCCGGCCTCTCCGTGGCGTTCGACGCGTCCTGCGAGGAGATGTGGCTGGCCTGGCGGCACGGCGCGTGCCTGGTCGCCGCCCCGCGCGCGCTCGTGCGGACCGGCATGGACCTCGGCCCCTGGCTGATCGACAAGGGCATCACCATCGTGTCCACGGTGCCGACGCTGGCGGCCCTGTGGCCCGTGGAGACGCTCGACCGCGTCCGCCTGCTGATCTTCGGCGGCGAGGCGTGCCCGCCCGAGCTGGCCGAACGGCTCGCCGTACCCGGCCGTGAGGTCTGGAACACCTACGGCCCCACCGAGGCCACCGTCGTCGCGTGCGCGGCCCGCATGCCGGGGGAGGGCCCGGTGCGGATCGGCCTTCCGCTCGACGGGTGGGACCTGGCCGTCGTCGACGCCCACGGCGAGCCGGTCGCCATGGGGGAGTCCGGCCAGCTCGTCATCGGCGGCGTCGGTCTCGCCCGTTACCTCGACCCGGCCAAGGACGCGGAGAAGTACGCGCCGCTCCCGTCGCTCGGCTGGGAGCGCGCGTACCGCAGCGGCGACCTGGTCCGCGCGGAGAGCGAGGGCCTGATCTTCCTCGGCCGGTCCGACGAGCAGGTCAAGCTCGGTGGCCGGCGCATCGAGCTCGGCGAGGTCGACGCCGCGCTGCAGGCGCTTCCCGGCGTCTCCGGCGCCGCGGCGGCGGTCCGCACGGCGGGCGCGGGCAACCAGCTCCTCATCGGCTACGTGGTTCCGGCGGAGGGGTTCGACCCCGGCGTGGCGACGAGCCTGCTGAGGGAGTCGCTGCCCGCGGCGCTCGTCCCCCGTCTCGCGATCGTGGACGACCTGCCGACCCGGACCTCCGGCAAGATCGACCGTGCCGCGCTTCCCTGGCCGCTCACCACCACGGGCGCCGGCGAGGCGGACGGTGAGCTGACCGGGACCGAGCGGTGGCTGGCCGAGCGCTGGGGCCACGTGCTCGGCGTGACCCCCGCCGATCCCGCCGCCGACTTCTTCACCGAGGGCGGCAGCAGCCTGGCGGCGGCGCGGCTGGTCTCCGCCCTGCGCGCCGAGTATCCGGCCGTCGCCGTCGGCGACGTCTACGACCATCCGACGCTGGGGGGGCTCGCGGCCCGCCTGTCCGCGTACGGCGCCGCCGGGGTCGCCACCACCGGCCGGGTCGTCAGGCCGATGCCGAGGCGGGCGGCCGCCGTGCAGGCGGCGCTCATGGTGCCGCTCCTCACGGTCGGCGGGCTGCGCTGGCTCACCGCGCTGGCCACGCTCGACGCCGTCGTCTCCCCGTCCGGAGCCCCGGCCGTCTCGTGGGGATGGGTGCTGGCCGGCTGGCTGTTGTTCTTCTCGCCCGCCGGGCGCATGGCCATCGCCGCCGGAGGCGCCCGCCTGCTCCTGCGCGGCCTGAAGCCGGGAAGCTACCCCCGGGGTGGCCACGTGCACCTGCGGCTGTGGTTCGCCGAGCGGCTCGCCGCCCGCCTCGGGGTCCCCGGCCTGTCCGGCGCCCCCTGGGTCACCTACTACGCCAAGGCGCTCGGCGCGCGGATCGGCCGGGACGCCGACCTGCACTCCCTGCCCCCGATCACCGGGATGCTCCGCCTGGGGGCGAACGCCGCGATCGAGCCCGAGGTCGACCTGAGCGGGTACTGGTACGACGGAGACCTCGTCCGGGTCGGCGAGATCCGCGTCGGCCCCGGTGCGACGGTCGGCTCCCGCTCCACCCTGCTCCCCGGCGCCAGGATCGGCAAGAACGCGCAGGTCGCACCCGGATCCGCGGTCGCGGGCGCCGTTCCTCCCGGGGAGCGCTGGGCCGGGGCGCCCGCCGTACGGCAGGGCAAGGCGCGCAGGCCGGAGGAGAGGCCGGAGCGGACGCGCCGCTGGCTGGCCGGCTACGGGGGGTCCGCGCTGGTGCTGAGCCTGCTCCCGGTCGCCGCCGCGGTGCCGGGCGTCGCGGTGCTCGCCGCGTTCCTGCGCGGCGGCACGTCGCCGCTGGTCTCCCTTCTGTACGGCGTGCCGCTCGCCACCCTCGTCTCGATGGCGGCGCTCGCGCTGGCGATCTTCGTCTGCGTGCGGCTGCTCGCCGCCGGCCTGCGCGAGGGCAGCCACCCCGTGCACAGCCGCCAGGCCTGGCAGGCATGGGCGACCGGTCACCTGATGGCGATGGCCCGCGTCTGGCTGTTCCCGCTCTACGCGAGCGTCCTCACGCCGTCCTGGCTGCGCGCTCTCGGCATGAAGGTCGGCCGCGACGTCGAGGTGTCGACCGTGCTGGCGTTGCCGTCGATGACCTCCGTCGGAGACGGCGCCTTCCTCGCGGACGACACGATGGTCGCGCCGTACGAGCTGGAGGGCGGGCGCCTGCGGGTCGCGAACGCCCGCATCGGCAAGCGCGCCTTCCTCGGCAACTCCGGGATGACCGCTCCCGGCCGGAAGGTCCCCAAGGACGGCCTGGTCGGAGTGCTGTCCGCGACGCCGAAGAAGGCCAAGGCCGGCTCGTCCTATCTCGGCATGCCCCCCGTCAAGCTCCGCCGTACGGTGGAGGACGGCGACCGCAGCCGCACCTACGACCCGCCCCTGCGGCTGAAGGCGGCCCGCACGGCCGTGGAGCTGTGCCGGGTGGTCCCGGCGATGGTCACGGTCGCGCTCGCGGTCCTCGTCCTGGCCGCGCTGCAAGGGCTTTCCGCCTCGTTCGGGTTCGGGGTCGCGGCCCTGCTGGGCGGGGTGGTCCTGCTCGCCGCCGGCGTCGTCGCCGCGCTGGTCGCCAGCCTGGCCAAGTGGGCGATCGTCGGCCGGATCCGCGAGGGAAACCGGCCCCTGTGGAGCTCGTTCGTGTGGCGCAACGAGCTGGCCGACAACTTCGTCGAGGTGCTGGCGGCGCCGTGGTTCGCCGAGCCGTGGCTGGGCACCGCCCCGCTGAACCTGTGGCTGCGGTCCCTCGGAGCCCGGATCGGCCGGGGGGTGACCTGCGACACCTACTGGCTCCCCGAAGCGGACCTCATCACGCTGGGCGACGGCTCCTGCGTCAATCGCGGCTGTGTCCTGCAGACCCACCTGTTCCATGATCGTGTCATGAGCATCGATACGGTGGTCCTGCACAAGGGAGCGACGCTGGGCCCGCACGGGGTCGTCCTGCCGGCGGCGTCCGTCGGCGCGGACACCACCGTGGGCCCGGCGTCCCTGGTGATGCGCGGCGAGTCCGTGCCGTCCCAGACCCGCTGGTTCGGCAATCCGATCGTGGCGTGGGTCCCGTCCGACTGATGCTGGGAACCCGACGGAACGTGAGTGCGCACCACCCCTACTTCCCCGCACACGGGGACGAGACCTACGGCGTCGATCACTACGACCTCACACTCGGTTACCGGATCGGCCCCAACAGGCTGACCGGGGTCGCCCGCGTGACGCTGAGGCCCCGGGAGCCGCTGGACCGGATCACCCTCGACCTCGGCGCGTTCCGGGTCACCCACGTGCTGCTCGGCGGCGAGCGGCTGCTGTTCGCCCACCGCGACGGCAAGCTCCGCGTCGCGGCCGGCCGCCGGCTGCCGCCCGACGAGCCGGTCACCGTCGAGGTCCGCTACTCCGGGAGCCCGCGCCCGGTGCGGAGCCGCTGGGGCGGGGTCGGGTGGGAGGAGCTGACCGACGGCGCCATGGTGGCCGGCCAGCCGATCGGGGCGCCGTCGTGGTTCCCCTGCAACGACCGGCCGGGGGACAAGGCCGCCTATCGCATCTCCGTCACCACCGCCGCGGCCTACCAGGTCATCGCCAACGGCCGCCTGGTCTCCAAGCGCGGGGCGGCGTCGGAGACGACCTGGACGTACGAGCAGGAGGAGCCGATGGCGACCTACCTGGCGGGCGTGCAGATCGGGCGGTACCAGCGGGAGGAGCTGCCGGGGCCGGTCCCGCAGTCGCTGGCCTTCCCCCGGCGGCTGGCCGCGCGGGCGCGGCACGACTTCGGCCGCCAGGCGCGCATGCTGGCCGTCTTCTCCGAGCGGTTCGGGCCCTACCCGTTCGGGGCGTACACCGTCGTGGTGGTGGACGACGAGCTGGAGATCCCCATCGAGGCGCAGGGCATGTCGATCTTCGGCGCCAACCACGTCGACGGCTCCCGGCGTGAGGAACGGCTCGTGGCCCACGAGCTGGCGCACCAGTGGTTCGGCAACAGCCTGACGCTGGCCGACTGGCGCGACATCTGGCTGCACGAGGGCTTCGCCACGTACGCGGAGTGGGTGTGGTCGGAGGACTCGGGCGGCGACCACGCGCACGAGCACGCCCAGCGGTGGCACCGCAAGCTGGCCGCGCTGCCCCAGAACCTCGTGCTCGCCGATCCCGGCGCGGACAAGATCTTCGACGATCGGGTCTACAAGCGCGGCGCGCTCACCCTGCACGCCCTGCGGCGGACGCTCGGCGACACCGCGTTCTTCACGATGGTGCGTGACTGGACCGCCGAGTACCGGCACGGCGTCGTGACCACGGACGAGTTCACCGCGCACGCCCAGCGGTACGCGTCCCGGCGGCTGGACACGTTCTTCTGGACCTGGCTGTACGACGCCCGCCTCCCCTTCCTGCCCTGACCGTCCGAGGACGGGTGCTATCACGTCCGGCGTGATCGCGTCAGGGAGAAGTACCAGGCCACAGTAGGTAAAGATGCGTAGCGCGACGCGGGGCCGCGGGGGATGGTGATGCGAGTCAGGGAGCGTGCTTCCCGGAAACCGGGGAGGTGGCCACGAGCCCGCCACTCGGGAAGGACCCAATGCCCATCACGACAAGACGCCGGGCCGCCGTGTCGCTCGTCATCGCGCTGGCCGTCACCATCGTGACTGTGCCGGCCGGGACGTCGTACGCGGACATCCCCAACTATCGGTTCGTGTCCGGCACCAGTGATCGAGACTCCAGGGACAAGGGCGCCGAGGCCACCTGTCCCTCCGGAACGCGCGTGCTCGGTGGGGGAGCGGTGATCGACGGCGCGAGCGGCGACGTCATCGTCGACGAGGTCATACCAACCGTGAACGAGGTCAGCGTGTACGGGGTCGAGAAGACCGGCGACGCGGCCGAGGCATACTGGACGATCACGGCGTGGGCCGTCTGCGGCACCCCCAGCGGACTCGTCCACACGCGCTCACTGGAGACCGGGCCCGGTCCGAACGCCAAGGACCTGACTGTTACCTGCGAACCCGGGGAGTTCCTGCTCGGCACGGGATACGAGCTGGAAGGCGCGCGAGGCGGCGCGAGTGTCGAGACGCTCGTCCCGACACTGAACAGCGTGCGCGCGACCGCGAAGGAAAGGGACAGAGGGTACGCCTCGGACTGGTCGCTCCGGGTCTTCGCGATCTGCGCCGAGGACCCGCCGGCGGGGCTGTGGCTCTACTCCAAGACCAGTCGTTCCAACTCCGACGACAAGATGGCCGAAGTCTCCTGTGGCGGTGCCGGCGACAGGCAGGTGGTCCTGGGAACCGGGTACGCCATCTCCGGCGGCGCCGGCGAGGTCGTCATCGACGAGCTGGTGGCGGCCGGCGACACGGTCCTGGGCTGGGCGGCCAAAATGGACGGCTCCACCAGGGACTGGACCGTCACCGCGTACGCCATCTGCGCCTACGAACGGTAACCACGCAAGATGAGCGTCTTCCCGGGCGGGGTGCCTGCCCGGGAACGTGCCGTCCGGTTCTCCTCACCGGCGAAGGCTCCCGGCCGTGGAGGATCGCGCCGCCGTCCGTGTGGCCCCGTCCGTGTGGCCCCGTCCGTGTGGCCCCGTCCGTCAGGGCACGAGGTCGCGCAGGTCCGCGGCGAGCGAGGACAGCACGGGCGCGGGGTCCTCCAGCGCGAAGAAGTGGCCGCCGGGGAAGGTCCGGTGCCGGACCGGCGCGGACGTGAAGGCCGACCACTGCCGGACCTCCTCGGGCGGCACCGTGTGGTCCTCGGCGCCCGACCAGGTGATGACGGGGCAGCTCAGCGCCGGGCCGGCGGTGTAGCGGTAGGTCTCGGCCAGGCGGAAGTCGGCGCGCAGCGCGGGCAGGTACAGCTCGCGCAACGCGGGGTCGTCCAGCGTCTCCCCGACGTCGCCGCTGTCCTCCAGCACCTGCCGCAGGAACTCCTCGTCCGGCAGCAGGTGGAAGGCGTTCTGCGAGGGCAGGTGCGGCGCGGCGTGCCCGGAGACGACCAGGCAGGCGGGGCCCAGTCCGGTGGGATCCAGTCCGGTGGGATCCTGTTCTGCGGCTCCGAGCAGGCGGGCCAGCTCGAAGGCGACCAGCGCGCCCATGCTGTGCCCGATCAGCGCGTACGGCAGCGGCGACGCCGCGCGCCACCGCCTCACCGCCGCGCCGAGCGGCTGGAGCAGCTCCGCCATGGCGCTCATCGGCGGCTCCATGAGACGGCTCTCCCGGCCCGGCAGGCACGCCACCCAGAACTCCGCGTCCGGCGGCAGGTGGGGCTTCCAGCAGTGATAGGGGCCGGCCCCGCTGCCCGCGTGCGGGACGAACAACAGCCGCAGCCGCGCGGTCCCGTCACCGGCCACGCGCCGCATCCACTCCTGCCTCATCGCCGTGGTCATGCGGCAATCACACGCCCTGGCGGTTCATGCGTGGTTACGTAACTGGGCGCTAACTGCCGCTCCCTACCCTGCGGCCATCCAGGGGATTGGACACGAGGAGACGACATGGCAAACGCGTCGACCGCGGAGTTGTGGCCAGAGCTCGACCGGATCCCGAAGGCGCCGCCGCCACCCGCGCCGTCGCCCGACGAGGACGCCGCCGGGTACGGCCCGCCCGCCCCGTTGCAGGGCTTCATGCGGCTCTCGGGCGAACTGGGCCCGATCTTCCGGTTCGAGGCGCCGGGCTTCCAGATGGTGATCGCGTCCGGGGCGGACCTGGTCGCCGAGCTGGTCGACGAGTCGCGCTTCGCCAAGCACGTCGGTTTCGGCATGGCGGCGTACCGCGAGGTCACCGCGGACGGGCTGTTCACCGCGTTCAACGACGAGCCCAACTGGCAGCTCGCGCACGACATCCTGGCCCCGGCGTTCACGCTGGAGGCCATGCGCAGCTACCACGCCGCGATGGTCACGACCGTGCGCGAGCTGATCGCCGCCTGGGACAAGCGGGCCGGTGAGCCCGTCGACGTGGTGGGCGACATGACCAACGTCGCGCTGGAGTCCATCGGGCGCGCGGGCTTCGGCTACACCTTCGAGTCGTTCGAGCGCACCGGGCCGCACCCCTTCATCGCCTCGATGATCGCGACCCTCCAGCACTCGACGAAGATGCCGGAGGAGCAACTCGCCGAGAAGGAGCAGCACGAGAAGAACGTTCGCTTCATGCACGACCTCGTCGACGACGTGGTCCGCCGCCGGCAGGAGTCCGGCGACACCCGCACGAACGACCTCCTCGGCGTCATGCTGAACACCTCCCAGGACGGCACCGGGCGCCGACTCGACCTGACCAACATCCGCAACCAGATCACCACGTTCCTGGTCGCCGGCTTCGGCACCAGCGCCGGCCTGATGTCGTTCGCGCTGTACTACCTCACCAAGCACCCCGACGTGCTGGCGAAGGCGCGCGAGGAGGTGGACCGGGTGCTCGGCGGCGACCTGGACGCCGACCCCACCTACGAGCAGGTGGCCAAGCTGCGGTACGTGCGCAAGGTGCTGGACGAGTCGCTGCGCCTGTGGCCGCCCGCGGCCGTGTTCATGCGGGAGGCGCGGGAGGACACCGTCCTGGGCGGCACGTACCCGATGAAGAAGGGGGCCTGGGCGCTCGTCCTCACCCCGGTGCTGCACCGCGACCCCGCGGTGTGGGGCGAGGACGCGGAGAGGTTCGACCCCGAGAGGTTCACCCCCGAGGCCATCCGCTCCCGCCCGGCGCACGCGTACAAGCCGTTCGGCACGGGCCCGCGCGCGTGCATCGGCAGGCAGTTCGCGCAGCACGAGGCGACGCTCGCGGTCGCCATGCTGCTCCAGCGGTTCGACCTGCGGGCGGACCCGGACTACGAGCTGACCGTGGGCGAGCCCGGGTTCTTCATGCCCGCCGGCTTCACGCTGACCGCGCGGCCCAGGGCCGCCGCCGCGGGGGACGCCGCGGTTGCCGAGGAGGCCACCGAGGAGGCCGCCGTCCCGCAGGGCTGCCCGCACCACTCCTTCCAGACCACCTGACGATCCCCTGGGAAAGGACCGCCCGGCCTGGCTCCCCGCCAGGCCGGGCGGTCCCGTTTGCGGGCTTCCGTGTCAGGTGCCGCAGTGTCAGACAGCGCAGTCGAGGCGCATCAGCCAGCGGGGACGCCTGCCGCTGGTGGCCGCGGTCTCGGCGACGCGGTGGAACCCCGCCCGCTCGAACATCCCCGTCGTGCCGACGTAGGCGGACGTGGTGTCGACCCGGCCGCCCCCCGGGTCGACGGGGAACCCCTCGACCGCCGGGGCCCCGTGTGCGCGGGCCAGGTCCACCGCGCCCCGGAGCAGGTGCTCGGCGACGCCCTGCCTGCGATGCCCGGTCCTGACCACGAAGCACACCACCGCCCACACCGGCAGGTCGTCGACCGCCGGGATCGTACGCGAGCGGGCGAGCCGCGCCATGCCGGCGCGCGGGCCGGCGTTGCACCAGCCCACCGGCTCGCCGTCCCGGTACGCGAGCACGCCCGGCGGGGGATCGCCGGCCACCAGGGCGTGCATGCGCTGCTCGCGCTGCCGGGCGCTCGCCTTGACGAACTCACCCGAGGACACCCGCCAGGCGAGGCACCAGCAGCCCTTGCTGACGCTCCCCGACGACAGCACGGCGCGCAGGTCGTCCCACCGCTCCTCGGTCGCCGGATGGACCTCGATGTCGCTCACCGCCACTCCTCCTGTTCCTGTCCCTGCCGGTCGGCATGCGACCGGGGCCGCCCGCGCCCACGTGGCGCGGACGGCCCCGGCGGTACCGGACGGCCCTCAGCTGATCATCTGGGCGAGCCCCTCGCCGAAGGACCAGTCGCACAGCTCGTTCTCGGTGATGGAGATCAGCACGTTGCGCGGCTCCACCCCGGCCTTCTCCCACGCCAGCTCGGTGATGCGCCGGTACAGCGCCTTCTTCTGCTCCACGGTGCGCCCGGCGCGCATCGTGATCGCCACGAAGACGATGCCGTCGTCCCGCCGCACTCCCAGGTACGCGGGGTCGTAGCGGACGCGCCCGGCCGGGTGCCGGTTGATCACCTGGAACAGGTCGTCGTCGGGCACGTCGATCGTCTCTGTCATCGCCACGTGCACCGCGTCGCCGAGCGCGGCCAGCGTGTCGTCGTCGTGTCCGTCCAGTACGTCGATGCGGACCAATGGCATGTCGTCACCTCACCGGCCTGGTGGGCGCCTCACGCACGACCAGCAGCGTGCAGCCGGACTCCGAGCTGACCTGGTGGACGCTGTTCGGCTCCTCGATGATCAGATCACCGACACCGTACCTGTCGCCGTTGTCGTTGCGCAGCTCGCCTTCGAGCACGAACATCAGCTCGTAGTCGAGGTGCTCGTGCAGGTCGCCGTGCGAGCCGGGGCCGAACCGCACGAGGAACGCCGTGGCGTCCTGCCCGGTCAGGTACAGGGTGTGGATGTCCACGCCCTCGCGCCCCGGCTGCACCCACCGCCGCCAGTCGACGGCGTCCCGCCCGGCGGCGCTGAGCAGGTCCCTCACGACGAGGACGTCACGCTGTCGCGCTGTCTCGATCATTTCCGTTTCTCCTCCCGTGGCTCAGGTTCTGATCGCCGCGCGGCGCACCTTGCCCGAGGCGGTGCGCGGCAGGCGTGCGCTGACCTTCACCGAGTGCACCCGCAGGTCCTCGGTGACGTGCGCGTCCACGTGGGCCAGCAGCTCGCGTTCGAGGTCCGGGCCGTCCATGTCCGGCCGGACGAGCTCCACCACGGCGTGCGGCACGGCGCCGCCCACCGGGTGCGGCAGCGGGACGACGGCCGCGTCCGCGACGGCCGGGTGGCGGCGCAGCACGGCCTCCAGCTCGTACGGCGACACACGGCGGTCGAAGGACTTGAACACGTCGTCGCGGCGCCCGTGGATGCGGATCCAGCCGTCCTCGCTCCTCTCACCGAGGTCCCCGGTGCGGTACCAGCCCGCGCCGGGAGGCATGACGGCGCCGTCCGCGGCGAGGTAGCCGCGCATCACGCCGGCGGGCCGCGGCGTGAGCTCGACGCACACCTCGCCGGCCTCCGCCTGCTCACCGGTCTCCGGGTCCCGCAGCGAGATCCGGTAGCCCGGCAGGGGCTTGCCGAGCCAGCCCGCGCGGGGACGCAGCCCCGGTGAGGTCCCGATGAGACCGGTCGTCTCGGTCTGGCCGTACCCGTCGCGGACCACCACTCCCCAGGCGCGCTCGACCGCCTCGGACACCCGCACGTCGAGCGGCTCCCCGGCGCTGAGCGCCTCGCGCAGCCGGGGCCGCGCCGACTCCTGGGCCGACTCCTGGGCCGACTCCTGGGCCGACTCCAGCGCCGGCGCCAGCGCGCGCCACGTGCTCGGCGGCGCGCAGAACGTCGTCACGCCGTGGCGGGCCAGCAGCCAGGGCAGGCGTCCGGCCTCGACCGGGCCGGGAGGCAGCGCCACGATGGCGGCCTCCGCGTTCCACGGCACGAACAGGCTGCTCCACGAGTGCTTCGCCCAGCCCGGCGCGGAGACGTTCAGATGGCGGTCGCCGCGCACCAGGCCCGACCAGTACAGGCCCGACAGATGCCCGATCGGGTAGCTGGCGTGCGTGTGCGCGACCAGCTTCGGCGCCGACGTGGTGCCCGAGGTGAAGTAGCAGAACGCCACGTCGTCCGCGGGCGTCGGCCCGTCCGGGACGAACGGCCCGGGGAACCGCGTGCCCTCGTCGTACCGGTGCCAGCCGTCCACCGGCCCGCCGACCGCGATCCGCGCGCCCGCCCGGGTGCCTGTCTGGGTGCCTGTCTGGGGGCCCGTCTGGGGGAACAGGGGGGCCAGCCGCGACTCGCACACCACGTGCCCGACCCCGCCCCTGGCCATCCGGTCGTCCGCCTCGGCCGGGGTCAGGCTCGTGTAGGACGGGATGACCACGGCGCCGAGCTTCAGGCAGGCCAGGATCACCTCCCACAGCTCCCGCCGCTGGTCCAGCGCGATCAGCACCCGGTCCCCGCGCCGTACGCCGAGCGTGCGCAGCCACCCCGCCACGGCGTCCGAGCGCGCGGACATCTGGGCGTAGGTGACCTCGGCGGCGCCGCCCTCGCCGTCCAGCAGGATCAGCGCGGGGGAGTCGTTGCCCTCGGCGATCACGTCGAACCACTCCAGCGCCCAGTTGAAGTACGCCGGGCGCGGCCAGCGGAACGACTCGCAGGCCGCGTCGTGGTCCTCCCGGTGCGCCAGCAGCACGTCCCTGGCCGCCCGGAAGGCGTGGTGCGCCGGTGTCCGGCGCGGCCGCCAGTACTCGGCCGATCCGTTCACAGCAGCTCACCCGCCCTCTCGACCACGGGCACCCCGCTGGCCAGGCTGGCCGCGATGGCGTCCGCGTCACGGGTGAACTCGGTCCAGTCGCCGGGCCGGCCGCTGCCGACCTGGGTGAACCAGCGTGTGTGCTCGGACGGGATGCCCAGGACGTACAGGCCGGTCTCCGGCCGTCCGTCGCGCCTGACGGGGTGGAACGGCGCGCCGGTGACCGCCACGCCGCCCGTGGCGAACGAGGCGTCGCCGTGGGCGTTCACGTAGCCGGTCCACAGCCCGGCCTCCCGCAGCCGCGACGGCAGCGGCGCGAGGTCCCTGGCCAGGTCGGGGGCCGGGATGCGGCCGTCGATCACGGCGTCGAGCTCGATGCGGTCGTCGCTCACCTGCGGCGAGGACACGACGAACCTGCCGATCTCCTGGTCGGCGTCGAACGAGACCGACGGGCCGGCCACCACCAGCACACCACTCTCGATCAGCGCCTTGGTCTGACGTAGCCGCAGCAGCGGGGGACCGGCCGCGAGGAAGGAGGCCAGCGGCGTGAACCACGCCAGGAAGTCCCCCCGGTGCGACTCGGGCGTCAGACCGGAGAAGTCCACCGCCAGGCGCAGGACGCCGCGGGTGTCCCGCAGCACGTCGCAGGCGGCCTTGCGCGGCCCGTCCACGTTGCCCTGCTCGGCGTGCCGCAGGTCGTCCTCGATGAGGTCGAGCACCGCACGGGTGAAGTCGGCGCGTCCGGCGAAGCGCCGGTCGGCGAACGGCCTGCTGAGCGCCTCCAGGTCCAGCGGCGGCAGGTCGTCGACGCCGAAGTGGGCAGCCAGCGCCTCGATCGCCGTGATCCCGGCGGCCGCCTCGGCGGTGAAGCGTTCGGCGACGTCCTCGCCGAACCGGGACCGGACGGCGGTCGCGTAGTACACGAGCCTCATCTCGTCGGTGAGCAGCGGCAGGACGTCCTGGCGGAAGTCGAGCCTGTGCTTGCGCCGCAACTCGCGCACCCTGTTCGCGGTGAAAACCCGCGGCCGGTAGACGTACCTGCTGGGCTTCTGGTTGCGGCCACGCGCCGGGATCGGCACGCCGCTGCGCGACCCGGCGACGATGACCGGCTCGTCGCCCGAGGCCACGTAGCGCAGGTCGTCGCCGTCCTCGGCGAACCGGCCGCCCCGGCCGATCGTGAGCGCGACCATCACGTCGTAGAACGACAGGCCCAGGCCGAGCACGCCGACCTTCGTGCCGCCGCGCACCAGGTGCAGCGGCATGTCCGACGCGGAGTCGCCGCGGATGTAGCGCAGCTCCGGCCGTTCCCACGCGAAGTCCGCCAGGCGCTGCTGGACGCGGTCGAGCCGGGGCCGGGGGTGACCGGTCGTCAGGACGACCCGGTCGGCCCGCAGCGTCTCGCCGTCCGCGGTACGCAGCAGGTAGCCGCCCTGCTCGGGCGTGAGGTCCACGACCTCCGCCTTCCTGCGGCGCAGCGTGACCCCGTCCGGCAGCCCCCGTTCGACGGTGTCGAGCAGGAACCGCAGGTACCGGCCGTAGAGGGGGCGCGGCGCGTACCCGTTGGGCCCGGGGCAGTCGGCGTCCACCTCCTGCCACCACTGCGCGAGTGAGGGGCCGGCGCCGGGACGGGCCGGCCCGCCGTCCGGCGGCCCGGAGAACATCGTCACCTCGCCCGCCACGGTGTTCATCAGGAACCACGGCGGCTGGTCGGTGCGCCAGATGCGGCCGCAGCCGACCTCCACCGCGTCGATCAGGTGGATCTCCACCGGCCGGGCGGGCGGGTCCGCCGACAGCCGGACGGCCAGCCGCTCGACCACGGCCAGGCCCCTCGGCCCGCTGCCGACCACCGCCACCCGGTACGGCTCCCCGCCCCCGGACGGCACGGCGTGCGGCCGGCCGTCCGGCAGCGCCGCGCGGTCGTGCCGGTCGGCGGTGTAGCGCAGCATCGACAGCAGCCGCTGGGCGCCGATCCGGCTGTCGGCGTGGCCGCGCGACGGCAGCGGCAGGCGGCCGGTGCGCGCCCAGCGCAGCCGCCCGTCGTCGTCGATCCGGGTCTGGGTCAGACCCAGGTTGTCCCGGTGCAGGCAGAACGGCACGTCCAGCACGCCGCCGGCGAAGGCCCGCAGCAGCGCCCTGCCGACGTCGCCGCCGTCGGCCACGGCGGTGATCAAAGCGCGCGCCTCGGCCAGCACCTCCGAACAGTCCACCTCGGACGCCCAGGGGACGCCCCGATCGGTGCGGGCGGCCAGGTCGGACACGCGCCCGGCGCGTTCCAGCGCGGCGATGTTCTCCGCCAGGGTCGGAATGCGGTCCGCCTCGGCGGCGGTCTTGACGATCAGCCGTTCCGCGCCGCCGCGCACGGCGAGCTCGGCACTCGCGTCGAGCAGCAGCCCGGCGCCGGCGGCGGTGCGCGGGAACACCCCCATGTAGGTGTAGAGCACCACGTGCCAGTCCACCTCCAGGGGCAGCATCTCCGCCGCCAGCAGCCGCAGCGCCGCGAGCGCCTCGACGTCCTGCACCGCGTTGGTCTGCTGGGCGTAGCTCAGCGAGACGGTGGGGATCCCGCGCTGCGCGAAGAACAGCGCCTCCAGCACGCTGAGGGCCACCAGCAGCGACGGCGGGCAGAGCTGCCCGAGCATGCAGCCGCCGAAGGTCTCCAGGTGCGCCCGGGCGCCGCGGGCCCGCGCGCTGTCCGCCAGCTCCACCGTGGCCGCGTCCCAGTTGCGCACCGACTCCGCGAGCGGGGTGCGGCCGTACGGCAGGCAGTACGACACCGGGCCGCCCTCGCTCGCCGTGAGCCCCGCCATGATCGACGTACGGAAGATGGCGCGCGGGCTGGCCGAGCCGTGGCGCACCTGGACCGGGATCGGCGTCGCGCCCTCGACGCGGTCGTCCACGGCGTGCGCCGCCACGGCGGAGGTCAGGTGAGCGCCGTGCGCGACGATCGGATACCCGTTGAGCGGGTGACCCCCCGCCAGCGCGCGGCGGGCGCCGATGTGGTCGCCCACCCTCGTGTAGCTGTCCAGCGTGATCGTGCCGATGGTCCGGGCGTTCCCCGCGTTCACCCGCGCCACGGCACGCAGCCCGGCCGCCATCTCCTCGGGCGTCGCGAAGCCCATACGGGGCTGGACGACCAGCTTCCCGGCGTCCTTCGCGAGCTGGACGTACTCCTGCAGATCCTGCACCGGTTCCTGCACCGGCGCGTCGCTGTGGCCGTTCATGCCACGCACTCGTGCGTCCGGTGACCGGCCGTGCCGGTTGCGGTGAGCAGTTCCAGTTGCGCGGGCAGCTCGGCGGCGTCGGCCGAGTCGGTGTACACGGCGTCGAAGCCCGCGTCGATCAGAGCTTGCACCTTGTCGCCGTCGCCCGCGCCGCGGATGCCGAGCTTGCCGCCGATCACCGCGGGGACCGAGCTCGTCAGCGGGTCGGCGCGCAGCTTACGCACGACGCGGGCGCCGTCGAGATGCCCATGGCCGTTCACGGTGCTGATCACCACGAGGTCGGGGGCGTGCTCGCGCACCGCGTCCAGCAGCACGGCGTCCGGTACGCAGGGCCCGAGGTTGACGACCTCGTAGCCGTGCTCCTCGAACAGCAGCTGCAAGAAGACCAGATTCCACGTGTGCGAGTCGGACGACACGGTCGACAGCACAATCCTGCGGGCGCGTTCCTGTAAGGCCGTCATCGCGGACTCCTTGCGATTACACGGTGATACACGGTGGTCGGGGGAATGCTCAGACCCTGGCTCGTTCGCTCGGCACCTCGACCGCCAGCGCGTCGCGGCCGGTCAGCTCGCGGTGCTCCCGGAGGACGTGGATGAGGTCGACCATCCGGTCGAGCATCCGGGTGATCATCTCCATGCCCTCCTCGTCCTGGAAGACCTCGCCGCGCTCGTTGCCGAACGCCACGGAGGGGAAGCCGAACCCGGCCACGATCATGCGGTTGAGCAGCGCGTTGAGGATCAGGTTGGAGAAGGTCTCGACGTGGCCGTACCGCCGTCCGGTGACGATGACGCCCGCGACCTTGTTGGTCAGGCGCCGGTCGAACCGCAGGTAGCCGGTGCCCGAGCGCTCGATGAACGCCGGCATCAGCGGGGCGGCGGTGTAGCCGTGGATCGGCGTCGCGTAGATGATGCCGTCGGCCTCCACCATGCGCTCGACCACGCCGGCGACGTCGTCGCGGACCTCGCACGGGGTCGAGCGGAAGTTGCAGTCGCCGCACGGCCCGCATGGCGTCATGTCGAGCTCCCAGAGCCGGACGACCTCCAGCTGCGCGCCGCGGCGGGCGAGCAGGTCGGCGGCGTAGTCGAGGATGGCGGTGTTGTTGCCGTCCTTGCGCTCCGAGGCGTTGATGGCAAGGATCTTGATGGGACGGCTGGCGCTCACGGGGCTCCTCCTTGTCGAACTTGCCGAACAGCGCTTGCCGGTCGGACAGCGCTTGAGAGATGTCAGGCGGCCGACGAGCGCAGCCGGCCCTGCATGGCGTGGGCGAGGATGCGGGTGGTCTCGGCCGTCGGTTCGAGGTTGAGCTCCTCGCCCAGCCTGCGTACGCACAGCTCGTGCCAGCTCCTGACGCGGTCCAGCTCGCCGAGGCGGCCATGCGCGATCATGAGAGCCTGGTAGGTCTCCTCCTGGTAGCGGTCGATCGCCAGCGCCTGCCGCGACCACTCGATGACCTCCGGGAAGTCCTCGCGCGCCAGCGCCTGCCCGCGCAGGTAGGTCAGCGCGCGCAGCGCGAGCGAGCGGTACCACTCGCGCTGCTCGTGGACCCAGTCGGCGGTCTCGCCCGCGAGGTAGTCCCCCTGGTGGAGCGCCGCGACGCGCCGGTAGTGCGCGGTGGCGCCCTCGTGGTCGCCGCGCAGCTCCGCGACCCGGCCGGCGGAGAACGACGCCTGCAGCTCCTCGGCGTCCACCCACAGGTCGTCGGCGCGCAGCACGTAGCCGAAATCCTGGTGCTCGATCCGCGCGGGCGCCCCGCTCTCCAGCAGCATCCGCCGCAGCGCGTGCGCCGCCACCTTCAGGGAGCTGGAGCCGGGGGACCACTCCTGGTCCGGCCACAGCACCTCGTACAGCGTGTCGCGCAGCACGACGCGCCCGCGGTTCACGAGCAGGTACTGGAACAGGCTCCGCGCCTTGCCCGCGTGCCACCGCCGCACGGGCACGCCGCCCAGATGGACGGAGAACCCCCCCATGCACCGCACTTCGAGAGCGGCGCCGGTGGACTGCGGCACCGGCGTCGTCGTGGCTCTCAGTGATGACATGCGCAGTCCCTTCCCCCTACGAATTCCCTGTTTGAGATCACCGCGAGCGCCGGTCCTGCGGCTATTCGTCACGGTTCACAGGTGAAGTTAGGAGTCGTGCGAGAGCGTCTCAAGGTGGGCTCGGCTCGGCGGTGCGACTCGGATCCGAAGGTGTCACCAAGGGGGGCTACTTAGGTAGTAGTCCCAGAAACGGAGTGGAACGGCGGTATGGCGAGCGGCTTCGCCGGCACTGAATGGGCCGTTAACGGGCTTGTGGCCGGCGGCCAAAAGACCCGATTACGTCGCTCCCGAAAATAGGTCCACGTCCAATCATGGCGGCGTGAAGGTAACTCCGGTGCTCGAGTGATTCATTCAGACGTCATGCCCCAGGGACGATCTTGTAGCTGTGCTTTCTGACTTAGGGTGATATGACATTGGGAGCTGTTATTTGGGCAGCTTGGTATGTTGTCCATGCCGCCGTACCGGTTGGGGGGTACATGGGGGATCGCACGTCGGAAACACCTGTGGAGTTACCCGAGTCCGCACTCCGGGAGGTCCTTCGAGCGTACGAATCCCTGCTCGACCGCGAAGGCGGCGAGGCGATGTACGGCGGGGTCACCATCGCGATGCTGCTGACGCGCGCCGCGGCCCTGGTGAAGGTCGTCGCGGCCCGCTATCTCGGCGAGGGCGCGGACGGCGCCCCGGACGCCGCCGTGAGCGCCGATGCCGGGCCCGCGTCGCTGTCCGGGCTGGAGGTGGTGCACACCGGCGAGTCGCTGCGCGCCGCACGCGCGCTCTACCAGGCGGCCCTGCCGGTGCTGGTGCGGGAGTTGCCGGGGGGCGAACTGCCGCGAAACCAGGCCTCCATCGCCATCCTGCTGCACCAGATGATCATGGAGTGGCTGGGCGAGGACACCGGCAACTACCTCAGCTACCTGTTGCGCAGGGCGAACAACGCGCGCGTCGAGGAACGCCATCAGATGGCGCGGGAGCTGCACGACCGCATCGCCCACACGATGAGCATCGCGTTGCAGAGCATCGAGCTGCACGAGGTCTACGCCCAGACCGACCCGGCGCGGGCGCAGGCGAAGCTGCGCGACGCCCGTACGTACCTGCGCGAGGTCCTCGACAGCGTGCGCCGCATGTCGGTGGAGCTTCGCGAGACCGACTTCGACCACGGCCTCGGTGAGGCGGTGGCGGAATACCTGCGCAGCGAGGTGCCCGCGAAGGTGAGCATCGACTTCTCCTGCGACGAGCACGTGCCCGTGCCGCCCGAGATCGCCGAGGAGGTCTACCTCGTGATCCGGGAGGCCATTCACAACGCGGTGCTGCACGGCTCGCCCACCGAGCTCAGCGTCGCGCTGACCGTGACGGACGTGATGCTCAGCGCGGTCGTCCGCGACGACGGCGCCGGCTTCAACGTCAAGCGCGCCGCGCGAAGGCGCAACGGCGTCGGCCTGACCTCCATGCGGGAGCGCGTGGAGCTGCTCGGCGGCAGGTTCGTGCTGAAGAGCGGAACCGGTCAGGGCACGACGGTGGAGGCGCACATCCCGTTCATGAGGGGGCTGCTGTGACCGCGCCCGCGGACCGGCGTGCCAGGGTGGTCGTCGCCGACGACCACACGCTCTTCCGCCAGGGCCTCGTCGAGATGATCACGGTGACCGGCGATTTCCAGGTCGTGGGGGAGGCCGGGAGCGGGCCGGAGACGGTCCAGGCGGTGGGCCGGTGCCGCCCCGACATCCTGCTTCTGGACGTGGAGATGCCCGGCCCGGGGGCCAAGGCGACGGTGATCGAGCTGACCCGGCTGTACCCGGAGACCAGGATCGCGATCCTGACCATGCACGACGACCCGGGCCTTCTGCACGAGCTGCTGAGGTGCGGCGCGGCGGCCTACCTGGTCAAGACGATCGCGCGCAGTGAGCTGCTGGCGGCCCTGCACGCCCTGGCGCGTGACGGGCGCAACGTGCTGCTCTCGGTGTCGCGGGAGACCATCGACAAGCTCAAGCGGGACTCACCCGAGCCTGAGGTGGCCCTGTCGGACCGCGAGCTCGAGGTGCTGCACCTGACCGCGCAGGCGCTGACCAACGCGCAGATCGCGGTACGGCTGCACATCGCGGAGGCGACGGTCAAACGCCACCTCACGAAGGTCTACAGCAAGCTCGGGGCGGTGTCGCGGCTGGACGCCATCAGGAAGGCGAACGCCGCCGGACTGCTGCGGGGGGTGACGAGGTTCGAGGCGGTCACGGCCGAGGGCGGCTCCGGCTGAGCCGCCCCCGGCGCGTTCCTGCGGGACCCTGTCGCGGGCCGGGCTAGTTGTCGGCGAACTGCGCGGCGGCCACGGGGAAGGCGCCGACCGGCGCCCCCTTGAGCACGCGCAGCCTCCGCTGGCTCGCCCCGCTCGGCTGCATCGTCCGGCCGGCCGCGGCGGTGGCCGGGTGCAGCCTGGTCATCAGCTCGGTCAGCCGCGTCACCGGCAGGGCCTGCTTGCCGTCGCACAGCGCGGTGGCCGGGTCGTGGTGCGACTCCACGATGATCCCGTCCGCGCCCGCGGCCGCCGCCGCCAGCGCCAGCGGGATGACCCGGCTGGTCTCACCCGCCGCGTGGCTGGGGTCGACGATCACCGGTAGATGCGTGCGCTCCTTGAGCACGACCACCGCTCCCACGTCGAGGGTGAAGCGGTAGCTGCTCTCGAAGGTGCGGATGCCGCGCTCGCAAAGGACCAGCTGGTCGTTGCCGCCTTCGAGCACGTACTCCGCGGCCAGCAGGGTCTCCTCGACCGTCGCGGACAGCCCGCGCTTGAGAAGCACCGGCTGCCGCAGCCGGCCCAGCTCCCTCAGCAGCGTGAAGTTCTGCATGTTGCGCGCGCCGACCTGGATCATGTCGGCGGACTCGGCGACCACTTCGATGTCGCGGACGTCGAGGATCTCCGTGACCACCGGCAGACCGGTCATCGCCTTGGCCTCGACCAGGAGCTCCAGCCCCTCGCGGCCGAGCCCCTGGAACGCGTAGGGGGAGCTGCGCGGCTTGTAGGCGCCGCCGCGCAGCGCGTGGCAGCCCGCGTCGCGCACCGCCGCGGCGACCTCCAGCAGCTGTTCGCCGCTCTCCACCGAGCACGGCCCCGCGATGACGCTGAACGCGTCGGGACCGATGTGGCAGCCGTCGACCGCCACCGTGCTGAGCGACCCGAGCTTCGCCTGGGACGACGCCAGGACGTACGGTGCGGGGATGCTGCTCACGTCGAGCACGCCGGGCTCCGACGCCAGCGCGCTCGCGATGGTGTCGCGGTTCCCCGACGCCGACAGCACCAGGCCGTTGTGGACCCTCAGGTCCGAGCCCGCGGTCGCGGCCAGGTCGATGATGCGGTCCAGCTGGGTCTGATCGATTGTGTCACTGAGGACGATGACGACCGTCACGGCTCTTACCTGCCTGTCTCTACTGGATGGGTGGATGCGGAGAGTCGCGCGACGGCCGTTTCACAGGCGGCCGCGAGTCGCTGCGCGGCGGGATCGGCCGGCAGGTCCCAGTCCAACCTGAGCCTGCCCTCGACCTCGCGGACGAGCAGGTGCACCGCCGCGCCCGGCGCACCGAACACACCGTGGTCCTCCGCGGCGAAGGCGGAGCCGGAGGCGACGGGGCGGTACGCGAGCAGGTTCGTCACGACCACGGGCACCTCGCCTTCGGACAGCACCGGCCTGCGGTGGCTGAAGTCGCCCACCACGCCGGAGATCCCCGGGTGGACCGGTGGACGCGTGAGCTCGTTGGCCAGCAACGAGAATTTCTCGTGCGCCGCCACCGTCTCGGCGAGCGCGGCGAGCACCATGGCCGCGGGGGAGGTCCCCGTCTGCCCGGCACGCGTGACCAGTGCGGTCCACTGCCACGCCTCACCGGCGTACGTACGGTGATCACGCGTCCCGGTGGCCTCGCCGGTGGTCTGCGCGTCGGGGACGGGCTTGTCCGGCGTGACGTGGACGGCGCAGTCCCTGAAGGTCACGCCGGGATCGGAGAGCGCGAGGTCCGGGTCCTCGTACAGGTCCGACAGCTCCGGCAGGAGCACGTGGTGGAGGCTCCGCGCGTCGGCGACCGCCCGGTGCACCGACAGAAGGACGCGCACCGCGTCGCCCGGCATGAGCACCACGGTCAGCTCGTGCAGCGGCGTCCCGCGGCCGGGCGCCGGCGTGGCCGCCCACCGCTCGCGCAGCCCGGCGACCGATCGCTCGGCCTCCTCGGGCGACACGTCACGCAGGTCGCGCACCAGCACGTCGTCCTCCACCGCGTCGCGCGGCAGCACGACGAGGGTGTCGTCGTCACGCCGCACCGTGCGCAGCGCGTCGTGCCTGGCGCGCAGCGCGCTCCACGCCTGCCTGAACGCGTCGACGTCCAGCCAGTCGCGGTGCCACTCCAGGTGGTCGTGGCCGCCCGGGCCCGAGAGCTGGGCGCGCTGGCCGTCGGTGAGGGGGAACGGCGCGTACCGGCCTCCGGGATCGGGGGTGAGCACGGGCCGCGTCTCCTCGGGCACGGCCGCCCGTTCGCCGCACAGCCCGGCGATCTCCGCCACCGTGGGCGCCCGCAGCAGGTCCGCCATGCCCAGCTCCGCGCCGAGCTCGGAGCGTATCCCGGTCAGCAGCCTCGTCGCGCGCAGCGAGTCGCCGCCCAGCTCGAAGAAGCTGTCGTGGACGCCGAGCTCGTCGATGCCGAGCACGTCGGACCACAGGACCATGAGCACGCGCTCCAGCTCCGTGCGGGGTGCGACGTAGGGGGTGTCGAGCTCCGGGCGCCGGCGCGACGGCGGCGGCAGCTTCGCCCGGTCGATCTTCCCGTTGACCGTCGTGGGCAGGTCGCCCACCACGAACGCCGCCGGGACCATGTGCGCCGGGAGCTTGTCCGCCATGGCCCGCCGCAGCGCTGACACCGGCACCTGGGCGCCCGGCGCCGGCTCCACGTACCCGACGAGCCTGCGGTCGCCCGGGACGTCCTCGCGGGCCAGGACGGCGCACTGCATGACGCCGGGCTGGGCCGCGAGCACGCTCTCCACCTCGCCGAGGTGCACGAGGTACCCGCGGATCTTCACCTGGTCGTCGGTGCGGCCGATGATCTCCACCGTGCCGTCCGCCCATGTCTGCGCGAAGTCGCCGCTGCGGTACAGCACCGGGTACGGGTCGCCGGGCAGCGGGTTGGGCAGGAACTTCGCGCTGTTGACGTCCGGCCGGTTCAGGTAGCCCTGCGACAGGCTGGCGCCGGAGATGTAGAGCTCACCGGTCACGCCGGGCGGCACCTCGGCCATGCCCTCGTCCAGCACGTACATCCGGACGTTGGCGACCGGCTTGCCCACCGGCGGCAGCAGGTCGCCCCGCCGGTCGGGGCCGATGCCCCTGGCCATCTCGGTGAGGTCGCAGGTCGCGACGACGTTCGCCTCCGCCGAGCCGTAGACGTTGAGCACGTGGAACGGCAGGCCGTCCCTGGGCCAGGTGCGGACGCGCTCGCCCGCGATGCGCATCACCCGCAGGGCGGTGTCGTCCGGCCAGTCCAGGTTCCAGATCCGCTCGGCCATCGCCGTCAGCACCAGCGACTGGTCGATCCGCTCGCCGACCAGCCAGTCGCGCAGCTGCACCGCGTTCTGGGCGACGTCGGGCTCGGGGATGAGGACGGTGCCGCCGGCGGCCAGGATCGGGAAGCAGTCGACCTCCACGAGCCCGAAGCCGGGGGAGCACAGCCAGCTCCCGCGGGAGTCCTCGCCGAGCCCGCACTGCTCGCGCAGCACGTGCACGGTGTTGCGCATCGGCCCGTGCCTCAGCAGCACCGCCTTCGGGGTGCCCGTCGAGCCCGACGTGTAGGCGATGTGGCAGACCGACTCGGGCGTCACCGGGCCCCGCGGGTCCTCCGCCGGGGCCGACCGCCACGCCGGGTCCTCGACCAGGACGACGTCGCAGCAGCCGTCGACGTGGTCCCGCAACCCCTCCCGGGTGACGACCGCGATGGCCGCCGCGTCGGTCAGCATGAACCGCAGGCGTTGCCGCGGGTACTCCGGGTCGAGCAGCACCGCGGCGGCGCCGGTCTTGAAGACGGCGAGCTGGGCCAGGATGCTCTCGGTCGAGCGCTCCAGGCACACCCCGACCCTGCGGCCGGGCCCGCTGCCCAGCCGGATCAGGTGCTGGGCGAGGCGGTTGGCCGCCTCGTCGAGCTCACCGTAGCCGGTGCTCGTGCCGCGGTGGACGACGGCCGTCGCGTCCGGCCGCCGCTGCGCGATTTCGGCGACGAGCTCGTGGAAGTGGCCCCCGGGCCACGTGTCGTTCACGGCGTTGTCCCCTTCAGCAGGTGGTCATCGGCTTGCGGGCGGCGACGTCCACGAAGTTGGTGAACAGCCGCATCCCGTTCTCGGTGCAGATGCTTTCCGGGTGGAACTGGACCGACTCGATCGGCAGCGTGCGGTGCCGCAGGCCCATCACGTACCCGTCGTCGGCCGACCGCGCGGTCACCACGAGGTCGGAGGGCACGCTGTCCTCGGCCACCACCAGGGAGTGGTAGCGGGTGGCCTCGAACGGCGCGGGCATCCCGGTGAACAGCCCGTCGCCGTCGTGCAGCACCTTGCTCGACTTGCCGTGCATCAGGTGGTCGGCCCGCACCACCCGCGCGCCGAACGCGGCGCCGATCGCCTGGTGCCCCAGGCACACGCCCAACATCGGCAGCCAGTGGCCGAACTCGTGGACCAGCTCGACGTGACCGGAGTCCACGGGATGCCCGGGACCGGGGCCGAGCACCAGCGCGTCCGGGTCGATCGCGACGACGTCGGCGTGGCTGAGCTCGTTGGAGCGCACCACGATCGGGTCGGCGCCCGCGCTGTGCATGTACTGGCGGATGATGTGGACGAAGCTGTCGAACGCGTCGACGATGAGAACTCTCATGCGCGCGGCTCCTCTCCGGTGACCGCCCAGTGGGCCGCGCCCAGCTTGGCGATGGTCTCGTTCCACTCACGTCGGGGTGTGGAGTCGGCGACGACCCCCGCGGACGCTCTCGCGCGGTAGACGCCGTCGCCGTGCACCAGGGTGCGTATGCAGAGCGCCAGGTTGACGTAGCCGCCGAGGCCCATCAGTCCCAGGGCGCCCGCGTAGAGTCCGCGGCGGCTGGTCTCCACCGCCTCGATGATCTCCATCGCCCGGACCTTGGGGGCGCCGGTCATGGTGCCGGACGGGAAGAGGGCGGCGACGACGTCGTAGCCGTCGAGGCCCGTGTCGAGCCTGCCCACCACGGTGGAGACCAGGTGCAGCAGGCGCGAGTACCGCTCGACCACGAGCATGTGCGGCACGTCGAGGGTGCCGGGGGCGCAGATCCGGCCGATGTCGTTGCGGCACAGGTCGACCAGCATGACGTGCTCGGCGATCTCCTTGGGGTCCTCCCGCAGCCGGCGGGCCGCGGTCGGCTCCTGCTCGTCGTCCGGGCCGCAGGGCAGCGTGCCCGCGATGGGGCGCATCGTGACCAGGCTGTCCTCCACCTTGGCGAACAGCTCGGGGCTCGCGCCGACCACCGTGTGCCCGGCCAGCGGGGCGAGGTACATGTACGGGGAGGGGTTGCGGGTCCGCAGCCTCCTGTAGACGTCCACCGGGTCCGCCGTGCTCCGCATGGTGAACTCGTGTCCTATCTGGACCTGGTAAATGTCGCCCGCCGCGATGTGCTCCAGGCACCGCTCGACGCTCTCGTGATACAGCTCCGCCGTCGTGCTGTCGGAGACGTCCGACGCCAGGCTGGGGGGCAGCGGCCCGTCCGCCCGCGGTGGCGCGTCCAGCAGCGGCAGCAGGTCTCCGGCGTCGAGGCCGGGCCAGGCCGCGGAGTCGTGCAGCACGAGCTCGGCGCCGCCGTCGACGCCGATGCGGACGTGCCCCTGGTACAGCACGAGGCTCACGTCCGGCAGGACGGCCTCCTGCTCGATGAGGAACGGCAGGTCCTCGATGTAGCGCGCCGTGTCGTACCCGAAGAACGCGAGGAAGCCGAAGTCGAACGCGGACGGTGAGCCGGCGGCGTCGAAGCAGTCGTGGACGGCCCGCAGGACGTCCCACAACGCCCGGGACGTCACCCGTTCGCCGCCGGCGTGGTCCAGCACTCCGGCCGCGCGCCGGTGGACCTCCGACACCAGCGCGGGCACACCGGTGACCCGGACGACGCCGCGCGTCACCGAGACGCTGAGCAGCTCGCGGAAGCCGACGAACGACTGCCGCGTGTCCACGTCGGGGCCCGACACCGACTCCAGCAGGTAGACGTCCTCCCGGCCGAACCGTTCGGCCAGGGCGGTGTAGACGGTCAGGGGATCGGCCGTGCCCGCGGGGTGGCGGCGTGTGCCGACCGCGATCGGGACGTGGACGGCGGCCGGCTGACCGGCTCCGCCGACGAGGGTGTGCGCCATGTCGTCCCCCGGATCAGCTCGTGATGACCTGCCGCTTGGCGGCTTCCCGCGCGGCGGCCTTGTCGGCGTTGTCCGCACCGGCCCGGTTGTCCAGGATCCGCGCGGCCTTCCAGCTGACGAACGACCCGGTGTTGGTGATCGGGTCCAGCTCGTCGGTGATCACGACCTTCGTCTCGACGCCCAGCTGCTCGCGGACGCGGGCGGTGACCCCGCGCTCCACCTCGGCGGCGGCCCCGCTGATGTCGGTCAGCAGGTCCAGGTGCACGGTGGCCCGTTCGCGGCCGTCCGGGCCGTCGTCGAGGACGACCTGGTACCCGAGCGCGCCCCGGACGCCGTCGAGCACGGCGGTCTCGATGTCGGCGGCGCGGACGCCCCGGCCCTCGATGACGACCTGGTCCGCGACCCGGCCCACCACGTCGATCACCGGGCCGGGGTGGCCGCACCGGCAGGCGCGCCCGTCGAGGGACACCAGGTCGCCGGTCCGGTACCGGATGAGCGGCTTGATGCCGGGGACCAGCATGGTCAGGCACAGCTCGCCCTCGCCCTGGTCGCCGCGCACCTCACCGGTGCGGGGGTCGAGCACCTCGACGATGTAGTTCGGCCGGGACAGATGCAGGTTGCCGTGCGTGCAGCCGGTGGCGATCGCCATGGCCTCCTGCGAGCCGTACAGCGTCGGCAGCGCGTCGGCGTTCCAGATCGACCGGACGTTCGCGGCGAAGGCGGGCGTGCAGATCTCGCCCAGCACGAGGAAGAGCTTGACCTTGAAGTCCCGCTCGATGTGGTAGCCGTGGTAGCGGGCGGCCTTCGCGAGGCTCAGGCACAGCGCCGGCGCGCACACGACGACCTCGACGCCCAGCTCGTGCATGAGCCGCAGGGCCTTGGCGAACCCCACGCGCGGCGACTCCGGCCATATCTTGGCGTGGCAGGCGTCCAGCTTCCGCGCCGTCTCACCGAAGGTGTCGCCGAACGCGTACAGCTCGGACGGCCCCATCAGGCCGATCACGGGCATGCGGTCGCCGAACCGGTCGCGGAACAGCCGCCGCCACGACTCCTCCACGTGGGCGTCGCTGGCGAACATGTCCACGGCGCCGCGCGGACAGGGGGTGGACGGCCCGGTCGTCCCGGTCGTCTCGTAGTAGACCGCGGCGTCGGCGGGGGCGCCGCTCAGCACCGCGTGCATCTCGCGGCGCAGGTCGGTCTTGGTGGTGAAGGGCAGAGCGGACAGGTCCGCCGGCGTCACCGCGGCGACGTCGACGCCCGCGAGGTGGCGGCGGTAGAACGGGGACAGCTCGGTGACGTGCCGCAGCACCGCGGGCAATCTGGCCGCGTACCAGGCCGTCCAGTCGGCTTCGGTCAGCGCGCCGGAGAAGTAGCGCTCGCTGAGGGACTCGTAGTCCGCCCGGAAACGGCGCGCGTCGGTGGGCGAACTTGTCGCGGTAACTGCCATCGGTCGCTCCAGGGGTCGGCTGCGTCTGTCGGCTGGACGTTAGGGGGGCGGAGTTCAGGCCCGGTTACGCCGGGGCGTAACCGCCGGCTAACTGGGCGTCCCTAGCGTCACGGCGTCGGCAAACCACTGCGAACCAGTGCGAACCACTGCGAACCACTGCGAGGAGGTCGATCAGGTTGGACGCTGAGGTCCTGCGCAAGCTCGCCGGGCTGTCCGGCGCCGAACGGGCCCGCCTGGTGAGCAAGCTGAGGCGGTCCGCCGGGGTCGCGGAGTCCGGCCCCCGCCTCGTGCCGCGCGGCGGCGGCGCGGCGGACGCGTCGTTCGTCCAGGAACAGCTGTGGTTCCTGCACCAGCTCGCCCCCGGCCAGCCGTCGTACAACGTGTCGTTCTCGTTCCGGCTGACCGGGCCGCTCGACTCGGCGAGGTTGCTGTCCGCGGTGGACGCCGTCATCCGGCGGCACGACGTGCTGCGCAGCCGCCTCGTGCTGCGCGGCGGCACGCTGACCCAGGTGCCGGACGTCGAGGTGCCGCCGGTGGAGGTCGTCGGCGTGCCGGACGAGGCCGCCGTGCGGGAGCACGTCCTGCGGCTGGCGCGCGAGCCGTTCGACCTGGGCGCCGGCCCGCTCACCCGGGCCGCGCTGCTGCGCCTGTCGCCGCGCGAGCACGTGCTGGTGTGGGTGGCGCACCACTGCGTCGTCGACGGCTGGTCGTTCGGGCTGATCCTGGACGAGCTGCGCGCCGGCTACCAGGGCGCGACGGTGGCGGAGCCCGAGCTGCGGTACGCCGACGTGGCGGCTTGGCAGCGGGAACGGTTCGCGGCCGGTGAGTTCGCGGCCGCGCTTGCCCGCTGGCGTACGCGGCTGGCGGGCGCGCCGTCCGTCACGATCCCCACCGACCGGCCGCGACCCGCCGCGCAGACCTTCGCCGGCGCGCTGATCGCGTTCGAGGTGCCGGACGACGTGGCGGCGGGGCTGGACGCCCTGGCCGACCGCTCCGGGGTCACGCTGTTCAGCGTGCTGCTGACGGCCTACCAGGCGCTGGTGTCCAGGTGGAGCGGCGCGCCCACGGTGGTCGCCGGCGTGCCGCTGGCGGGGCGCGGCCGTCCCGAGCTGAACCAGGTCGTGGGCCCGCTGGCGAACACGCTGCCGATCCGCGCCGACCTGCCGGGGGACGCGTCGTTCGCCGACGTCCTGGCCAAGGTGCACGGCGGCGTGCTGGACGCGCTGGAGGACCAGGACGTGCCGTTCGCGCGGCTGGTGGAGCAGCTCACGCAGGGCCGCGACCCGAGCAGGAACCCGCTGTTCCAGGTGCTGTTCAACCTGGGCAACCTGCCGCAGGGCGCCGAGGGCGTCGACCTGGCCCCCGACCTGCGGCTGCGGCCGGAGGCCCACCCCAACGGCACCGTGCGGATGGACATGGAGCTCACCATGGAGTCACGGGGGGAGGCACGGGGGGAGGCACCGGGGAAGTCCCAGGGCGGCGGGCTGGCGGGGCGGCTGGAGTACAACACGGCGCTGTACGAGCCCCGCACCGCCGGCGCGGTGGTGGACTCGTTCCAGCGGTTGCTGCGCGCGGTGGCGGCCGATCCCGGCATCCGGATCGCGGACCTGCCGGGCCCCGCGCCGCGCCACCGCGTGACGGCCCGCCCGGTGGCCGGCGGGCGGGTGCGCCGCGGCCGCGCGTGGGCGGACATGCTCTGATCCGTCCGTACCCGCCCCGCTACGACGGAGGGCCCGGTCATGGACCGGGCCCTCCGTCGTGCCGTCTTCGTGTCATCCGGCGCCGTCGAACTCGACCTTCAGCTTCTTCGCGTCAGGCTCGAGGAAGGACAGCAGGCGTTCGCCCTCCTCCTCCAGCGCGGCCCCGGCGTCCGCCGGCCGCAGCGGGTGCATGGTGAGGGTGGCGGTGTCGCGGGCGCGGCTGTGCGTCCACGTGCCGGCGACCACGCCGTCGACCAGGTACGTCGCGAGGCACTCGCCGTTGATCGCCTTGTAGACGTCCTTGTGGATGGCCTCCGGCAGGATCCGCGTGCGGTCGGCGTGGGACAGCAGCGCCGCGTCCCACTTGGGGAGGAACCGCACGGGCAGCGGTGTGTCCGCCGGCGGCAGCGGCGCGTCCGGCAGGTCGATCAGCTCCCGGCCGTCCTCGGCGGTGTACCGGACGAGCTCCAGCTCCTCCAGCGCGGGATCGATCTGCCGGAACCGCAGGTAGGTGAAGTGGGCGATGTCGGCCCGGCTGGCCGGCCCGAACGCCGCGAGGTAGCGCCGCACCAGCCGCGCGGTGGCCGCGGGTTCGGGCTCCAGGCTTCCCTGCCACAGGACCATGGCGGGCTTGCCGTGTGCCCGCCAGTGCCCCGACGGGGCGACGTGCACCAGCGGCAGCAGAGCGCGCGCGTAGTGCACCAGGTCGCCCTTGCGCACCGTGCCGCCGGTCACTTCGCCCACGTGGT
The DNA here is from genome assembly GCF_040802045.1 of Microbispora sp. NPDC049125. NCBI lineage: Bacteria > Bacillati > Actinomycetota > Actinomycetes > Streptosporangiales > Streptosporangiaceae > Microbispora > Microbispora sp. NPDC049125. Next base: position 96,241 of record NZ_JBEZDW010000030.1, read on the forward strand.
CGCGCAGGTCCTGCGCGGTCCTGGGCTCGGTGGTGAACTTCTCCAGGGCGGCCAGCAGGGCGTCCTCGTCGACGCCCGCGTTCTTGTGACGCCCCCGGATCTCGGTCAGCCACTGCCGCCGCCACGCGGCGGCGAAGTGACCGTAGTCGTCACCGGCGACGATGTGCAGCGTGCCGCGCATCAGGGTCGCCTTGACGACGGCCCCCTCGACCAGCGCCCGTTCCAGGTCGGTCCGGTCGAACTCCGGCAGGCGCGAGTGCAGGGCGATGTGCGGCGACGGCGAATACTGCGCCTGAAGTGCGGCGAGCCGCCGCACCGCGTCCTCGGCCGGGAGGGCCTGGTCGCGGTGGAGCAGCTGCCGGGTGAACAGTGAAGCGGTCAGCTCGCGCTGGGTCAGCGTGCGGGGGACGGCTCCCACGGGTGTCACTCCTCGTCACTCCTCGGTCCGGTGGCTCACGCTGCGGTGCGCCCGTGTAGGCGAATCGTAACGAGAGCCGCCCGCGGCACGCGTCCCCAGCCGAGGACGCGTGCCTGAGAACGAGCGCCGGAGGGGACGCGTGCCGCGGGGAACGTCACATCGCGGCCTGCAGCTCGGCGTGCCGCCGCGCGATGAGCTCCGCCAGCTCGGCGGCGTGGTCCCGTACGAAGTAGTGCCGGCCGCCCTCGATGACGTCGACGCCCTCCACCTCGCCGAACCGGGACCACTCGGTGTGCCGCCGCTCCCAGCCCTCCGTGGCGGGGTCGGCGTCGCCGAACACGCACCGGATCGGGGCGCGGATCGGCTCAGGCCGCCGTTCCAGGCTGCGGATGTGGAACTCCATCGCGCCCTCGTGGTCGTGCCTGCCGGCCACCAGGACGTGCTCGATCGTCGCCCACTCAAGCGCTCCGTCGAGCCCGCCGAGGCTGCGCAGGTGGTCGGCCCACGCCTCGTTGCCGGTCGCCCGCTCGATCGCCAGCGCCGCGGCGGGGTCGGCCTCGGGAAGCGACGCCGCCAGGTACACGGCGCGCAGGTCGACGCCCCGCGCCTCCAGCTCGGGCGCCAGCGCGGCGGCCATCGCCGTGCCCGCGCAGTGGCCGTACACCAGCACCGGGCCGCTGATCCGCCCGGCGACCTCGTCGGCGACGCCGCGCACGATCTCGTCGAACGGCCGGAAGTCCCGCGGCGAGCCGGACGGGTCGTACCCCGGCTGGCTCAGCGCCCACAGCGCCACGCCGTCGGGCAGGGCGTCGGCCAGCGGCTGGTAGGCGATGGCGTTGCCGCCTCCGTACGGCAGGCACACCAGGGTCACGCGTGGGTGCCGGCCCGCGGGTGTGAGCTCGTGCAGCAGCGGCTGGGGGCCGTCGTCCGCCGAGCGGAGCCGCACCGCGAGGGCTCGCACCGTCGGGTTCTTGAACAGCTCGATGACCGGGACGGCCGAGTCGATGGCGAGCATCGCCCGCACGGCCGCGAACGAGTCGCCGCCGATGCGGAAGAAGTCGTCGTCGATGCCGATGTCGTCGATCCCCAGCACGTCGCGCCACACGCCGGCGATCCGCGCCTCCAGCGGGTTGCGCGGTCCCTGCCCGCCGCTGCCGCCCGCCACCTCGCGGGCGGACAGCGCCTTGCGGTCCACCTTTCCGTTCGGCGTGGTCGGCAGCGCGTCCAGCACTTCGAGCACGGCCGGGACCATGTGCGAGGGCAGGACGGCGAGCAGGTGCTCGCGCAGGTCGCGCACCAGCCCCTCGCGGTCGGCGCCGGGCGTGGCGGTCACGAAGCCGGCGAGGGTGTGGTTGCCCCGCTCGCCCTGCGCGACCACGACGGCCTCCGTGACAGCGGGATGCTTGCGCAGCGCGGACTCGATCTCGCCGAGCTCGATCCGCAGGCCGTGCACCTTGACCTGGAAGTCCATGCGTCCCAGCAGCTCCACCACGCCGTCCGGGCGGTACCTGGCCAGGTCGCCGGTCCGGTAGAGCCGCTCGGTGTGGCCGCCGGGGAACGTGTGCTCGACGAACCGCTCGGCGGTCAGCTCCGGGCGGTTGACGTAGCCGCGCGCCAGGCCGACGCCGCCGATGTACAGCTCCCCGGGGATGCCGACGGGCTGCGGCCAGCCGTGCGGGTCGAGCACGTACGTGCGCTGGTTGGCCATCGGCGACCCGTACGGGATGGTCTTCCACTCCGGGTCGACCTCGCCCACCGGGAAGATGACCGAGTCCATCGACGCCTCGGTGGCGCCGCCCAGCGCGATCACCTGGACGGGGGCGAGGGCGCGGACGCGGTCGGGCAGGCCCACCGCGATCCAGTCGCCGCTGAGCAGGGCCAGCCGCAGGTTGGGCAGCTTGGCGCCGTCCGCGACCAGCTTCTCGACGAGCAGCTCCAGCAGGGCGGGGGCGGAGTGCCAGATCGTGATGCCGTGCGCGTGCATGAGCTCGGCCCAGCGCGCCGGCTCCTTGACGGCCTCAGGTTCCGGCAGGACGAGCTTCCCGCCCGCGGCGAGCAGGCCCAGCATGTCGTAGACCGACATGTCGAAGCTGGGGGAGGAGACGCCGAGCACGCTGTCGTCCGGCCCGACGCCGAGGCGGCGGTTGAAGTCGGTGTAGTTGTTCACCGCTCCCTGGTGGCGCAGCGCGATCCCCTTGGGGCGGCCGGTGGAGCCCGAGGTGTACATGACGAACGCCAGGTCGCCGGAGGTCACGCCGGCCTCCACCGGCTCGGCCGGCTCGGCGGCCAGGTCGCCGGCGTCCAGCACCAGGACGTTCTTGCCCGGGGCGTCGAGCCGGTCGCCCATCCGGGTGCTCGTCAGCACACCCCAGGCGCCCGAGTCCTCCAGCATGAACGCGACGCGCTCGGCGGGGTAGTCGGGATCGACGGGGAGGAACGCGCCGCCCGCCTTGAGCACACCGAGCACCGCGACCGCCTGCCACACCGAGCGCGGCATGCACACGCCGACCACGACGTCGCGGCCGACGCCGAGCGCGCGCAACCGGTGGGCCACCTGGTTGGCGCGCGCCTCCAGCTCGGCGTATGTGAGGCTGTCCTCGCCGCAGGCCACGGCCACGCGGTGGCCCTGGGTGCGGGCGTTCGCCTCGAACAGCTGGTGCAGGCAGGCGTCCTCGTCGAACGGCTCTGCGGTGTCGTTCCAGGTGATCAGGACGTCGTGCAGCTCGGGCTCGGTGAGCATCCGCAGGTCGGTCACGGCGGCGTCCGGCCGCTCCACCCCGGACCGCAGCAGGGTCAGCAGGTGGCCGAGCATCCGCTCGGCGGTCTCGTCGTCGAACAGGTCGGAGTCGAAGGAGCAGTCGACCGTCGTGCCGTCCGCCGTGGTGTCCATGACCAGGGCCAGGTCGAACCGCGCGGTCGAGAACTCCGACGGCAGCGCGCGCGCCTCCAGCCCGTCGAACCGCAGCACCTCGCCGGTGCTGTCGTAGGCGCCGGTGTAGACGCGGAAGAACGGGGACCGGCCTCCGGCCGTGCGCTCCGGCGCCAGCTCCTGCACGAGCGTGTCGAACGGGATCCACGAGTGGTCCACCGCGTCGCGCAGCGTCCCGCCGGCGCGGCGCACCAGCTCCCGGAACGTCGGCGCCCCGCTCAGGTCCGCCCGCAGCACCACGGTGTTCGCGAAGTAGCCGATCAGGTCGCGCAGCTCCGGCCGGTCGCGGCCGTCGAGCGTGGTGCCGACCGCGAAGTCCTCCTGGCCGGTGTAGCGGAACAGCAGCGTCTGCAGGGCGGCGACCAGGACCGACAACGGTTCGGCGTCCACGGCCCCGGCGAGGTCGCGCATCCCCTCCAGCAGCGAGTCCTCCAGGTCGAGCCGGGCGAAGCCGCCCTCACCGGAGGGCACCTCCGGCGCCGTCCTGTCGGTCGGCAGGTCGAGCGTGGCCAACGCGTCCAGCTGCCGCCGCCAGTAGGCGAGCTGCTCGTCCCGCTGCGGGCCGGCCAGCTGGGCGGACTGCCACGCGGCGTAGTCCGAATACTGCGCCGGCAGGCCGGGCAGCTCGGCGGCCCGTCCGGAACGGCGCGCGTTGTAGCCCGCGGCCAGCTCCGCCAGGAGCACCCGGCGCGAGCCGCCGTCCATCGCGATGTGGTGGACGCATACCAGCAGCACGTGCTCGTCCTGCGCCAGCCGCAGCAGCTCGGCGCGGACGATCGGCCCTGCGGCCAGGTCGAACGGCTCGCTCTCCTGGCCCGCGTGCGCCTCCTCCACGGCCTCGGCGCGGGCGAAGCGGTCGAGACCGCTCAGGTCGACCGTGGGCAGGTCGAAGGGCGCGGGCTCCTGGACGACGGCCACCGGCTCGCCGTCCAGCGTCCGGTACGTCGTTCGCAGGATCTCGTGTCGCGCCACCAGGTCGGCGAGGCTCGCCGCCAGCGCCGTGTGGTCGAGCTCGCCGCGCAAGCGGATGGGCAGCACCACGTTGTACGCGGTGCGCCCCGCCTCGAGCTGGTCGAGCAGCCACATCCGGCGCTGGCCGGACGAGGTGGGCAGGCCGTCCTTCTCAGCGGGGGTGGTAGTCGCCATGCTGGAGCCATCTCCTTCCGGCCACGCGGGCCTGCCTGGAGCCATGATGGGCGACTGTAGGAACGGCGGGTTGGGCCTCGGTTACGCGGCCTGAGTGGGGCGCGCCTGGGCTGCGCGGCCTGCGCTGCGCGGCCTGCGCTGCGCGGCCTCGGTTACGCGGCGAGCCCCTCCGGCCAGTGCGGCAGCCGGAGCGCGGCGCACCAGCCGTCGCCGGCGCTGAGCTCGGTGAGCACCGAGACGGCGTGCCGTACGAGGGGATGGCGTTCCGCGGTCCGCCACACGAGCGACCACGGGTAGACCGGCATCGGGTCGACCAGGTCGAGCACGCGCAGCCGGGGGTCGTCCGGGTTCTGCACGTCGGTGCCGGTGAGGAACGCGGGCCCGCGGTCACGCGACCGGTACAGGATCTCCTCGGCGGTCACGATGTCCACATTGGGGAAGCGCAGGGCGCAGCCGAAGCTCTGCGCCATGCGGCTGACGAACCCGCTCCACTCCGAGGCGCTGCCCGGCGTGGGGGTCCACAGGCCGAACTCGGCGAGGTCGGCCGGGCGCACCGCGTCCAGCCGGGCGAGCGGGTGCTCGGCGTCCACGGCGACCAGCAGCGGCTCCAGCCGGATGATCTGGTGGGTCAGTGCCCTCGGCTGCTGGCCGTGGATGCGGCCGAAGGTCACGTCGATCTCCCCGCGCAGCAGCGCCGGCACGGCGTGGGTGAGGGTGCGCCGGGAGCTGAGCTCCACCGCGATGGTGGGGTCCTCCTCGATCAGCCTGCGGGTCATGACCGCCGGCGCCAGCCGTTCGTGCAGGACGTCGACGCGCAGGGTGCGCGGCCCGCCCTGTACGGCGGCCACGGCGGCGTCGGCCGCGGCGAGCGCCTCGCGGACGGGCACGAGGAACCGCAGCCCGGCGTCGGTGAGCGCGACGCTGCGGGTCGAGCGGTCGAACAGCGTGATGCCGAGACCGGACTCCAGCTTGGTGATGCGCTTCGACAGCGCCTGCTGGGTGATCGCCAGCCGCTCCGCCGCCGCTCCGAAGTGGAGCTCCTCGGCGCAGACGGCGAACGCCCGGACCAGTGCCATGTCCAGGTCCATGCGGACATCCTTGATTGACAACCACTGGTTGTCAATGTGACGGATGAGTTGTTGGACCCGTGCCCCGCGCACCGGTTGGAATGGTCCCGGCTTCGGCCGTCGACCATCCCCAATCGTGCGATGGAGGTGACTCTCATGACCATCTCGAAAGAGACCCATGTGCCAGAGAGCACGGGGGCCAATCCACTGAGGTGGAAGGCGCTTTCGATCCTCGCCCTGGTGCAGTTCATCATCTACGTGGACGCGACCATCGTGAACGTCGCGCTTCCTTCGATCCGTGAGGATCTGGGCTTCACATCCGACGGGCTGATCTGGGTCGTCAACTGCTACCTGATCGCCGCCGGCGGCCTGCTCCTGCTCGGCGGCCGCCTCGCCGACCGGATCGGCCGGCGTCGCGTCTTCTGCGTCGGCTCCGCCGCGTTCGCCGTCGCGTCGCTCGTCGCCGGTCTGGCCATCAGCCCCGGCATGCTGCTCACCGGACGCGTGATCCAGGGCGTCGCCGAGGCTCTGGCCGCCCCCGCCGGTCTGGCCATGGTCGCGCTGCTGTTCAACGACCCGAAGGAGCGCGCCAAGGCGTTCGGCATGTGGGCGGGCCTGTCCGGGCTCGGCGCCTGCGCGGGCGTGCTGCTGTCCGGCGTGTTCACCGGCCTGCTGACCTGGCGGCTCATCTTCCTGATCAACATCCCGCTGTCGGTCATCCCGCTGCTGACCCTCCCGAAGATCGTCGAGGAGAGCCGCGCGCCCTCCTCGGGACGGCGGATCGACTGGGCCGGTGCGGCGCTCATCACCGGTGGCCTGTTCATGGTGATCTACGGTCTGCTCGCCGCCGTCCACCAGTCGTGGAGCGCGCCGGGCGTGTGGGGTCCGCTCGTCGGCGGCCTGGTCGCCCTGGCCCTGGCGCTGGTCGTCGAGGCCAACGTCGCCGAGCCGCTGATCCCGCTGCGCTTCTTCCGCAACCGCATCCGGCTGACCGCCAACGGCGTCACCGCCATCATCGGCGGCGTCTCCGCCGCGGTGTTCTTCATGGTCGTCCTGTACGTCCAGGACGTGCTGGGCTACACGCCGCTGCAGAGCGGCCTGGCGTGGGTGCCGTTCTGCCTCGCCTTCATGGGCGGTCTCTTCGGGTCGATGCAGATCATCATGCGGTTCGGCCCCCGGCCGGCCATGTCGCTCGGCCTGCTGGTCGCCGCCGCCGGCCTGTACCTCCTGTCGCAGCTGCCCGTGGGCGGCTCGTTCTGGACGCAGCTGCTGCCGGCGACGGTCCTCGTCGCGATCGGCTTCGGCATGACGAACCCCGCCATGCAGCAGTCGTCCATGCACGGCGTCAGTGAGATGGACGCGGGTCTCGGGTCCGGTGTCCTCACGACGCTGCTGCAGCTCAGCGGCGCGCTGGGCCTCGCCGTCTTCGTGCCCGTCGCGCTGCGCGAGCAGTCGGCCTCCGTGGCCGGCGGCGCCACCGCCGCTCAGGCGGCCGTGTCCGGGTTCACGCTGGCCTTCCAGGTCGCCTCCATCGTGCTCGTCATCGGGTCGGCCGCGGTGCTGTTCCTGCTGCGCGGCACCCCCAGCCCGGCTCAGGCGCAGCACGCCGGCTGACGGCCGCTGTCAACGTCGGATGAGATCACGGGGGGTGTCGCAGTGACCGCCATCCACGAATCACCGGTCGACCTCGGAACTCCCGAGGCGGAACAGACGCTTCACCGGGCGCGGCTGCTGACCGGCCCGGAGCTCCGCAAGGCCGTACAGCGGCTCGAGGAGCCGGTGCGCACGGTCGCCGGGTTCCACTTCGGCTGGTGGGACCCCGAGGGCAAGCCCGTCATGACGGACGCGAGCGGCGACGTGTGCTCCGCGCTCGTGCTGACGTGCGCCGAGGGGCTCGGCGCCGACCCGCGGACGGCGCTCGCACCGGCCGCCGCGATCGAGCTCGTGCACAACTCGTGGCTGCTCCACGACGACGTCATGGAGTACGCCCTCACCCCGCGGGGCCGGCAGGCCGCGTGGACGGTGTTCGGCCGGTCGCAGGCGATCCTGGCCGGGGACGCGTTGCTCGTCCTCGGCATGGGATCGCTGACCGGTCACCCGCTCGTCGAGGAGCTCAGTGCGGCTCTGCTGGACCTGATCGCCTGGCAGGGCGCCGACCTGGCGTTCGACGAGCGGCTCCCCACCGAGCCGTACGGCGTGGAGGTCTCGGAGCGCCTGACGAGAACGGCGGGGAAGGTCGGCGCCCTGTTCGGCGCGGCGTGCGCGCTGGGCGCCGCGTCGGCCGGGGCCGACCAGGACACGACCGCGCTGCTGCGGCAGTTCGGCCGGCGGATCGGTCTCGCGGCCGAGTTCGTCGACGAACTGCGCGCCGTGCGGGACGCGGGTCCCAAACCCCTGCGCAAGCGCTCCATGCTGGTCGCCGCGGCGCTGAGCAGTTGCACCAAGGCGGGCAGGCGGCTGGGCGAGCTGTTCGGCAGGCCCGAGCGGCTGAGCGCGGAGGAGACGGCGGAGGCCGCGCGGCTGGTCGAGAAGGCGGGAGCCTCCCGCTGGGCCGAGCAGGCCGTGGGACGGCAGCGCGCACAGGCCCTGGACTGCTTGGCGGAGGCGGACCTCGCTCCGGCTCCGGCGGCGGCTCTGCGCGCGCTCACGGACCTGGTCACCCGTGAGGGCTACCGCGGAGGTGTGCTGTAGCTCCCGTGGGGGGGTGATCGAGGCGACGGGCCCCTGGTGCCGGGTGTGGGAGAAGCAACCTTCCCGCCGGCGCCAGGGGCTCATTCGTGCGCTCGGAGGAGTCGCGCGACCTCAAGGTCCGTACGGAGTGGAAATCGGCGATGACGCGGATTCGCATGGCCCCTGCGCCGGGGTGCGCCATGTCGGCGAAGCTGATGTGCGCGGCAGGTCCATGATGCTCGGACTACTGGTCCGCGGGAATGAGGTCGAGCCTGAAGACGGCCGTCTTGCCGACATGACGCTCGATCTCGTCGAGTGGCGCATCCGGGCCGAACGGCAGGTGGGGATCCCGGTACCCGATCTGCGGGAGGTAGGTCGCCAGGGCCCGAGCCGCCTCGCGTCCCTCCACCATGACCGGAGCGCGCTCGGTGTCCTGCCCATGGGGTCCGTCCCGCTCCACACGGCACCGCCCGGCCGCGAGCAGATTGCGGACCTAATCTCGTTGACGCGTCGCCGAGCATATGTAGAGATTTCCGTCGATCGCAGTGACGTTGACCCCGAACGGGCGGGGCGCGCCGCTGCGCCGGCCCGCCACAGCGATCACCCGCGGGACCGGGCGCGCGTCGCGGTATGGCTCCACCGGCTGTTCGCGCAGGCGCTCCAGCATCTCCAGACCTGCCTGGCGCTGCTGCCGCCGGTCGTATCCCGCCGTACCTGTCACGGCGTCCTGATTCGGCTGACTCACTGACCTCACCACAAACGGTCCGACGGTCCATTTCTCTCCGGAGTACGATACGGTCCAATGGTCCATTTCGGCAAGGGAGGCCATGTGAGCCAGCGGGCCGACGCGATCCGCAACCGAGCCGCCGTCCTGGACGCCGCCGAGGCATTGTTCCGTCAGGACGACCCGGGCCCCGTCACCCTCGCCCGGATCGCCGAGACGGCCGGCGTGGGCAAGGCCACCGTCCTTCGGCGGTTCGGGGACCTCGGAGGGCTCATCGAAGCCGTCATCGCGCCCAAGGTCGCAGCCCTGCAGGACGCCGTCCGGACCGGCGGCCCGCCGCTGGGGCCAGGCGGGCCGCCCGAGGCGCGCCTGCACGCCTACCTCGACGCGCTGTTCGACTTCGTCCTCGACAACCATGCGCTCATCCGCGCACTCGAACACCGGCGTCCCCATGCTTACTACGCGAACCCGGCGAGCCAGTTCTGGATCGGCGAACTCGCCCGGCGGCTGCGCGCCGCACATCGGCCGGTCGACGCCGACTATCTCGCCTATGCCGTGTTCACCGCCATACGCGCCGACGTCATCGACTACCTGCGATCCGAGCAGCACATGAGCACCGACCGGATCCGCGCTGGTCTGCACGTTCTCGCCACACTCAGCCCACCCGGCCGGTAGACCTCGGGCAGTGTCATCGGCGCCTCCGGCCGATCACACCGCCGGGCCACTCCCCACCCCTCGCACGGGAAAGGCCCCCACGCCGGTGGGAGGCGTGGGGGCCTGGGGGGAGAGGGCTTCGCTACTGCTCGGCCAGGGCGGCCAGGTCGTCCTCCGTGAGGCCCTGCATGGCCTCCGCGATGGCCAGCGTCTGCTCGCCGGTCACCGGGTCGTTCGCCAGCGCCTCGCAGATCTGCGACAGCGTCGGCTCGGCGAAGACGGTCCGCAGTCCCAGCTCGGCGCCGAACAGCTCGCGTACGCGGCCGACGAGCGCGGTGGCCTTCACCGAGTCACCGCCGAGCTGGAAGAAGTGGTCGTCCAGGCCCACCTGCTCGACCTGCAGCAGGTCGCTCCACAACCACGCCACGGCCTGCTCCAGCGCCGACTGGGGAGGCACGAACTCGGTGGTCTTGGTGCTGCCCGCGTCCTCCGCCATCGCGGTCAGCGTCAGGCGGTCGACCTTCCCGTTGCCCGTCAACGGCATCGCGTCCAGCGGCACGACCGTCCCGGGCACCATGTAGGAGGGCAGGGTCTCCGCGGCGAACCGCTGGACCTCCGCGATGTCGGGAGCCTCGCCCGCCACCGTCGTGATGAACGCGACCAGCCGGCGCGAGTGCCGGGTGGCGCCGGCGGCGACCACGACCGCGCGGTCCACCGCGGGGTGGTCGGCCAGCGCCGCCTCGATCTCGCCCAGCTCGATCCGGTAGCCCTGGATCTTCACCTGGAAGTCCTCGCGGCCGAGGATCTCGATGTTGCCGTCCGGCAGGTACCGGCCCATGTCGCCCGACGCGTACACCCGCTCGCCCGTGCCCGGCAGCGGGAAGAACTTCGCCGCCGTGCGCTCCTCGTCGCGCCAGTACCCGTGCGCGAGCCCGACCGGGCTGCCGATGTGGATCTGCCCCGGCACCCACACCGGCCGCGGCCGCAGCTTGTCGTCCAGCACGTGGTAGCGCTGGTTGCTCATGGGCTTGCCGTACGGGATGCTCGCCCAGTCCGGGTCCACCTCCTCGATCGGGTAGATCACCGACCAGACGCATGTCTCGGTCGGCCCGCCGGAACCGATGACGCGCACGTCGCGCGCCAGCGCCCGCAGGCGGTCCGGCAGGGTAACGGGGATCCAGTCGCCCGCCAGCACCGCCAGCCGGAGCGGCGCGAGCACGTCCCCGGCGTCGGGGAGGCCCTCCAAGTGGTTCACCAGCACCTCGATCAGCGCGGGCACCGAGTTCCAGAACGTCACGCGCTCGTCGCGCACCAGCGCCGCCCACGCGGCCGGGTCGGGCACGTCGTACGGCTCGGGCATCACGACGGCGCCGCCCGCCTCCACGATGCCGAACGTGTCGTAGACCGACAGGTCGAAGTGCAGGCCCGACACGGCGATGCATCTGTCGCCGGGGCCGACGCCGAAGCGCCTGTTGATGTCGAGGATCGTGTTGGCGGCGCCGCGGTGGTCGACCATCACGCCCTTCGGCTTGCCCGTCGAGCCGGACGTGTAGATGACGTACGCCAGGTCGGCCGGCTGCTGCACGGGCTCGAGCGGCGAGCCGTCGGCGGTGTCGAAGTCGCGGTCGACGAGGAACCGGCGCGGCCCCACCGGCCAGTCCAGGCGGGAGTCCACACGGCTCTGCGTGAGCACCAGCTCGACCTGGCCGTCGTCCAGCAGGGCGTGCAGTCTGCCCGCCGGCACCGAGGGGTCGATCGGCAGGTACGCCGCGCCGGAGGCGAGCACGCCGTGGGCCGCGACGATCTGCTCCCAGCCCTTCTCCATCACGACGGCGACGAGCCGGTTGGGCCGCGCTCCGGCCTCGCGCAGCACCCGGCCGACCTGGTTGACGCGGCGGTCCAGCTCGGCGTACGTCAGCCTGCGGTCGCCCGACACCACGGCGACGGCGTCCGGCCGCGTGGCGGCGTGCCGCGCCACGGACGTGTGGAGCAGCAGCTCCGGCATCTCGACCGCCGTCCGGTTGGCCTGCTCGCGCTGGTCGAGCTGGTGCCGGGGCACCAGGTTGAACCACTCCTCGTGCCACGCGGACGGGTCGGCCGCCAGCCGTTCGAGCAGCCGGCAGTAGGAGCCGAACATGTCCTCGACCATGCCGGGCGGGAACACCTCGTCCAGGGTGTCCCAGCTGAACTCGAGCCGGCCCTCGACCTCCGACACCTGGAAGTCGATGGTGACCTGCGGTGTCTGGGTGCTGGTGTGGACGGCGGTGCCCAGCGAGGTGGTGAAGTGCCGTGCGGGCTGGCCCAGCAGGCTGGTCACCACCACGGGGAACGCGGCCCGCACCACGCCGCCACTGCGCCTGGCCAGCTCACGCATGACCCGCACGCCACCGAAGTGGCGGTGCTCCAGGTCGGTCCACAGCTGCGCCTGGATCGACTTGGCCCGATCCTCGAACGTGCCGTCGGTCTTCTCCACCGCCAGCAGCGAGGTGGTGGTGAAGTCGCCGATCAGGTCGTTGATCGACGGGTGCAGCGGGAGCCGGTTGAACAGCGGGAAGTTGATGGTGAACTGGTCGCTCCGGCTCCAGGTGCGCAGCACCTCGGCGAAGACGGCGACCACGATGCCCGACGGCGTCAGCGACGCCGCCTTGCCGCGAGCCTGCAGGCGGGACCAGTCCTCCACCGGCAGCTGGTGCTGGCGGCGGGTGAACCGCCCGGTGGACGGTGTGCCTGCCGGGGCCCTCGGCAGGTCCGGCGCGGCGGGCAGGCCCGCGTCCAGCCGCTTGAGCCAGTACGCCTTGGAGCGCTGGTAGTCCTCGGAGGCGTCCAGGACCTCGCCGGACGTCGCCAGCACGTAGTCCCGGAACGTCACGTCGAGCGGCTGGAGGGCGTCCGGCGAGTCGGCGTCGTAGGCGGTGACCAGGTCGGGAACGAGGATGTGGAAGTAGCTCCACGCGTCGATGATCAGCAGGTCCAGGCCGAGGTGCAGGCGGACCCTGCCGCCCGGCAACAGGGTCAGCCGCACGTCCCACAGCGGCCACCGGTCGGCGGGCAGGACCCGGTGCGAGAGCTCGTCGCGCAGCTCCGCGGCCCTGGCCTCGGCGGCCTCCGGCTCCTCGGAGCGCAGGTCGAGCACGGGGATCTCGTACTCGGGCACGTCGGTCAGCACGCGCTGCGTGCCGTCGGGGAGGATGACGGCCCGGAGCATCTCGTGCCTGCGCACAACGGCGGCCCAGGCCCGGCGGAACCGCTCGACGTCGAGGCCGGTGCTCTCCCATTCCCAGTAGCCGTGGCAGCCGACGTTGCCGAACTCGACGGCGTCGCTGCGGCCGATCCAGTACGCCTGCTGCGTGTCGGTCAGGGGGAACGGCAGGTGCGCGTCCTCGGGGCGGGCGACGATCCCGGTCTGCTTCGGCCGCGGCGCGAGAGCCAGCAGAGCGCGCCGGTCCGGCCTGCCGTCGGCCAGCCTCGGCAGCTCGGCCAGCTCCACGACCGGCACCCCCGCGGGCACCCGGGGCGCCTCCTGCGCCACCACGAAGCAGGTGCCGCCGGCGACCGCGACCTCCCGCACGCCGGGCTGCCGGAGCACGTCCGCCTCCAGCTCCGGGTGGTCGAGCGGCCGGTCGGCCAGGCGTCCGAGCACCTCGACGGTGCCGTCGGCGGCCCGGCGCGCGAGGTCGCCGGTGCGGTGGAGCAGGCGCGCGGGCTCGCCGGGCAGCGAGTGCCGCACGAACGCCTCGGCGGTGCGCACCGGGTCGCCCACGTACGCGGTGGCCACCACCGGGCCGGCGACGTGGAGTTCGCCGACCTCGGCCGGCCGCATGTCCTCGCCGAGGACGTGGAGGCGGGCCCCCGGGACGGGTTCGCCGCCGATCAGGACCGGCCCGGTCGTCTCGGCCGACCCGTACGCCGTGACCACGCGGAACGGCGCCTCGGCCGTACGGCGGAGCCTGCCGTGCACGGCCAGCGTCCGCAGCGCCGCGGAGGCGGGCCAGCGCAGCGCCACCAGCCGTTCGGCCCGTTCGGCGTCGATGCCGGCGTGGGTGACCTTGGCGGCGAGCAGCCAGTCCCGCAGGCGGCCGGGTGACGCCTCGGCGGCCGGGCCCGCGACGACGACCTCGGCGCCGGCGGCGAGGAACGGCAGCCACTGCGCCGGCCCGGCCGCCGACCCGGCGGCGGCCAGCCACGCGGCCCGGTCCTCGGCGGTGACGCCGTACGCCTGCCGTACGCCGTCGATCATCGCTTCGAGCGCCGTGCCGGTGCCCAGCACGGGCGTGGGCTCGCCGGTCGAGCCTGCCGTGAACAGCAGGAGGCATCCCCGGGCGGGCCGCAGGTCCGCCTCGGGACCGTCCTCGTCCATGAGGAGCGTGGCGACGCCGGGGGGCAGCATCCCGGCGAGACCCGCCCGGGTGACGACGGTCCGCGCCGAGCTGCTGCTGAGCTTGCGGGCGGTCGTCTCGGGCGCGTCGGCCGGGTCGAGCAGCGCGGTGGCGGCGCCCGTCCTCAGCGCGGCCAGCACCGCCACGGCGTGGTCGGCCGACCGCTCGAGGAGGACCGCGACGCGGCTGTCCGGTGTGACGCCGAGCGCGGCCAGCCTGCGGGCGGCCCGGTCGGCCCGGTTGTCGAGTTCGGCGAACGTGAGTCGCCGGTCGCCGTCGCGCAACGCGACGGCGTCTGGAGTCCGTACGGCCGCCTCGGCGACCCGGTCGACCGACTCCTCCTGGGCAGGCACCGTGGTCACGATTGCTCCCATCCCTGTCTCGGACTCGAAGGACCGGGGTGCGCGAGGGCGCACCCTGGTGCGCCAGCACGGTAGAAGTGAGGAGTTAGCCCCTGGTTACGGCCGCCGCCCTCGGCCGGGTCCTCCACGGCCTCCCGGGGCACGCCGTGGCGACCGGGCCGCATATTGACAGAATGCTGTCATGATGCGGCGGGCGATGCGAAACTGGTGCCATGGCTGAGAAGACAGTGCACCTCGCCGTCTACGAGACGCTGGCCGACTGGGAGTTCGGCCACGCGGTCGCGCACATCAACAACCCGAAGTTCCAGCGCCGGCCCGGCCGCTACCGGGTCCGCACGGTCGCGAGGACGCCGGAGCCGATCACCACCCTCGGCGGTCTGCGGATCACGCCGGACCTGACGGCGGACGAGCTGGACCCGGCGGACAGCGCCATGCTGATCATGCCGGGCGCAGGGGGATGGCAGCGCGGCAACGCGGTGTTCGCCCAGGCCGCGCGGCGGTTCCTGGAGGCCGATGTGCCGGTGGCCGCGATCTGCGGCGCCACCTACGCGCTCGCCCGTGAAGGGCTGCTCAACGACCGGGACCACACCAGCAACGCGCTGAGCTCCCTGGCCAAGGCCAAGGCCTACACCGGCGCCCACCGGTACCGGGACGAGCCCGCGGTGACGGACCGCAAGCTGATCACCGCGGGGGCGACCGGCCCGCTGGAGTTCGCCCGTGAGATCTTCGCCGAGCTGGACCTGTACACCCCCGAGGCGCTCGACGCGTGGTACGGCTTCCACCGCACGGGCGACCCGAAGCTCTACTTCAAGCTGGCGAAGGCAAGTGCCGCGTAGCGAGGCGGGGGACGTCCTGACCGAGCTGGTCCTGCGCGTCTTCCGGCTCCACGGCGGTTTCCTCGCGGTGGCGCAGGACCTGGCGAAGCCCGCCGGCCTGACGGCGGCGTGGTGGCAGGTGCTCGGCGCGGTGCTGCGCCGGCCGCTGCCGGTCTCCGGCATCGCCCGCGAGATGGGCCTCACCCGGCAGAGCGTGCAGCGCATAGCGGACCTGCTGGTCGGCGAGGGCCTGGCGGAGTACGCGCCGAACCCGGCGCATCGGCGGGCGAAGCTCGTACGGCCGACAGAGGAGGGCTACGCGGCGGTGGCGCGGCTGCGGGAGGCCCAGCACGCCTGGGCGGACGAGATCTCGGCCAAGGCCGGCGCCGACGAGCTGCGCGCCACTCTGGCGACGGTGAACCGCCTGATCGAGCTGGTCGAGAGCCGGCGATGAGCCGGCTGACCTCCAGGTGCTCCGATGCCGAGGGCCGCGCCGGCGGCCGGCCCCCGGAGGCGGCGCGTGAGTGCGGCCGGGGGTGTCAGCCGGGCCTGCGGCGGGTGGTCCCGCGAGTGGGGGAGGCGGCGAGAGGGTCCTCCGGCCAGGGATGCTTCGGGTAGCGGCCACGCAGCTCGGCGCGGACCATGCGGTAGCCCTCCCGCCAGAACGAGGCCAGGTCGGCGGTCACGGCCGCCGGCCTGCCCGCGGGCGACAGCAGGTGGATCACCAGCGGCACCCCGGCGATCCGGGGCGCGGCGTCCCAGCCGAACAGCTCCTGCAGCTTGGCGGCCAGCACCGGCTGGTCGCCCGAGTAGTCGACCCGGATGCGCGAGCCGGTCGGCACGGTGACGCGTTCGGGGGCGGTCTCGTCCAGCCTGAGCTGCCACGGCAGCAGCCGCTTGAGCGCGGCGGCGACGTCCACCCTTTCCAGGTCGGCGCGGCGGCGCAGGCGCGGCAGATCCAGCCACGTCTCGGCGGCGCCGATCAGCCCTTCGTCGGACACGTCCGGCCACGGCTCGCCCAGCGTCCGGCGGCAGAACGCCATGCGCTCGCGTACGGCCACGGCCTCCGGCGTCCAGCGCAGCAGCGACAGTCCTTCACGGCGCAGCCCGTCCAGGATCGCCGCCCGTACGTCCGCGTCGCGGAGCGGAGCCGAGGACAGCTCCACCGCGCCCAGGCGCTCCACCCGCCGGGCCACGACGTCGCCGTCCCAGCGGATCTCGTCCTCGACCCGGTGGAACGGCCCCGCGGCCTCCACCGCGACGTCCTGGTCGATGGCGACGGCCTGCCGTATCCGGGCGGAGGCCGCTCCGGCCGGGCGGTCGGCCACCGCGATCGCCAGCCACTCCGCCGAGGCCAGACGGGAATCGGGAGGCAGCGTCGCGGCCGTCCCGGACACCATCAGGTAGCCGCCGCCGCGGCGGCGCGCCACCCGCTCGGGGTAGGCGAGCGCCACGACCAGCCCGGCCACCGCGTCATCGCTCCCGCCACCCCGCACGGCAGCGCCGGTCCCGATGCCGGTCCCGATGCCGGTCCCAGTGCCGGTCCCGGTGCCTGAGCCGGAGCCGGGGCGGCCGTCCGGCACGGCCTGCGCCAGGCGCCGGGTCTCGCGCCGCCAGTCGCGCGACCCGCTTCGCCGCGCCTCCCGCCACACCGCCACCAGGTCGTCCGGCGCCGACCGGGGCAGGTCCTCCGACAGCAGGGCCACCACCTCGGCGGCCGCCGAGGGGCCGTCGAGCAGCGCACGCGCCAGCCGGGGATGGACGCCGATCGCCGCCATCCGCCGCCCGCGCCCGGTGACGCGTCCGTCCTCCAGCGCTCCGAGCGCGTGGAGCGTACGGCCGGCCACGGCCATGGACGCGGCGGGCGGCGGGTCGAGCAGCGCGAGCGCGGAGGCGTCGGGCGTCCCCCAGCAGGCGGCCTGCAGCGCGAACCCGGTCAGATCGGCGAGCGCGATCTCCGGCTGGGCGTGGTCGGGGAGGCGGCCGTGCTCGGCCTGCGACCAGCATCGATAGACGGTGCCGGGAGCCTCACGCCCGGCGCGTCCGGCTCGCTGGCCGGACGACGCCTTGGACACCCGCACGGTGGTGAGTGAGCCGAGCCCCCTGCCGTGGTCGGTGCGCGGCTCGCGCGCCAGCCCTGCGTCGACCACCACCCGGACCCCGGGGACGGTCAGGCTCGACTCGGCCACCGAGGTCGCGAGGATCACCCGCCGGCGGGGGCCCCGCGACAGCACCTCGTCCAGCCTCTCGGCCCGGCCGTGGACCCGTAGCACGTCGATCTCGGGTTGCTCACCGAGCGCCGCCGCCACCCTGCCGATCTCACCGACCCCGGGCAGGAAGCACAGCACGTCACCGGCCCGTTCGGCCAGGGCGCGCCGTACGACACCGGCGACATGGGTGAGCAGGGCCGGGTCGACGCGCATCCCGTGGGGTGGGGCGACGGGCCTGGCGGGCGGCGCCCAGACGACCTCCACCGGATGCGTCGTGCCGGAGGCGTGCACGACCGGCGCGTCCCCGAGAAGCCGGGCCCAGGGGGCGGCGTCGGCGGTGGCCGAGGTAGCGACGAGCCGCAGGTCCGGCCGTAGGGTGGCCCGCACGTCGAGCAGGAACGCCAGCGCGGTGTCGGCGTCCAGGTGCCGTTCGTGGCACTCGTCGAGCAGCACGGCGCCGACCCCGTCCAGCTCCGGGTCGTGCTGGAGCCGCTGGAGGAGCACGCCGGTCGTCATGACCTGCACGTGCCGCCCCTGCCGGTGCTCGCCGCGCACGGTGAAGCCGACCTCCTCGCCGACCTCGGAACGCAGCAGCCAGGCCATGCGCCGTGCCGCCGCACGGGTCGCGATCCTCCGGGGCTCGGCCACGATCACGCGCTCCCAGGGAGCGCCGGAGTCGAGCCCGGCCAGGACGAGCGGGACGAGGGTCGTCTTGCCCGTTCCGGGCGGCGCGGTGAGGACGGCGGCGCCGTCGCTCTCCAGAGCCGCCCGCAACTCCGGCAGGGCATGACGGATGGGAAGATCGCCCGCCCGCGCGTCGTCCACGGTCATGAGGCGTCCCCGGCTCCCGCCGGTGCGGGATGGCCGGCAGCGGCGGTCCGCACGACAATCACGGATGAACGCTACCGGCCGGGCCGGGCGCACAGGTTCCACCCTGGTGGCCCCATGACGAAGGACCACCTCGGAAGGCCGGACCGGACACTCGGGGGGGCCTGGCCTTCCGATCGTCGGTTGTGTGCGGCGGCGGGGCGCCGCCACCCCTGCGGTGGTCTACTCGCGCCGACTCACTGGTAGCCGGCGGCGGTGATGTTGGCCTGGACCAGGGCTTCGGTGGCGTCGGTCGGGTAGCCGGTGGTCAGGACGCCTTCGTAGAAGGTGCCGGCGCCGCT
>NZ_JBEZDW010000031.1:0-109510 GCF_040802045.1 Microbispora sp. NPDC049125
GCGTCCCCGCGGGGTCCCGGGGGCGCGCCGCCCCCCCCCCGGGGGGGGCGCCGCGGCGACGTTCAGGACTGAGCCTTCAGAACTGCAACATCAGAACTGGACCTTCAACGTCCGGGCCTTCAGGACTGGGCGTTCTTGAGCCAGCTCATCATCGGGCGGAGCTTCGCGCCGGTCTCCTCGATCGGGTGCCCGGCCATCTCCTCGCGGTACTTGTTGAAGTTGGCCTGCCCGGAGTCGAACTCCTCGACCAGCTCGCGCGCGAAGCGGCCGTCCTGGACCTCGTCCAGGATGCGGCGCATCTCCTTCTTCGTCTCCGCCGTGACCAGGCGCGGGCCACGGCTGTAACCGCCGTACTCCGCGGTGTCGGAGACCGACCAGTACATCTTCGAGATGCCGCCCTCGTACATCAGGTCGACGATCAGCTTCATCTCGTGGAGGCACTCGAAGTACGCGACCTCGGGCTGGTAGCCCGCCTCGATCAGCGTCTCGAACCCGGCCTTGATCAGCTCGGAGACGCCGCCGCACAGCACCGCCTGCTCACCGAACAGGTCGGTCTCGGTCTCCTCGGTGAAGGTCGTCTTCAGCGCGCCGGCCCGGGTGCCGCCGATGCCCTTGGCGTACGACAGGACCAGCGGCCAGGCGCCACCCGTCGCGTCGCGCTCGACGGCGACGAGACAGGGCACGCCGCGGCCGGCGGCGTACTGGCGGCGGACGAGGTGGCCGGGGCCCTTGGGCGCGACCATGGCGACGTCGACGCCCTCCGGCGCCTCGATCAGGCCGTACCGGATGTTCAGGCCGTGGCCGAAGAACAGCGCGTCGCCCTCGACCAGGTTCGGCGCCACGTGCTCCGCGTACAGGTGCCGCTGGATGTGGTCCGGGGCGAGGATCATCGTGAGGTCGGCCTCTTCGACGGCCTCACCCGGCGTCAGCACGCGCAGCCCGTCCGCCTCGGCCTTCTCCCGGCTCTTCGAGCCCTCGGGAAGGCCGACCCGCACGTCCACGCCGGAGTCGCGCAGGCTCAGGGCGTGCGCGTGGCCCTGGCTGCCGTATCCGAGGACGGCGACGTGGCGGCCCTGGATGATCGACAGGTCGGCGTCGTCGTCGTAGAAGATCTCAGTCACTTGCTTACCTTTCGCAGAATGTCGTCCGATTGCTCGAACCGCTCGAACCGCGCGGCTATGCGCTGCGGTCGAGCGCCCGAAGCGAACGATCGGTGATGGAACGGGCGCCGCGGCCGACGGCCACCATGCCCGACTGCACGAGCTCCTTGATGCCGTACGGCTCAAGGACCCGGACGAACGCCTCCAGCTTGTCGGTCGTGCCCGTGACCTCGATGGTCACCGCGTCGGTGGCGACGTCGACACAGCGGGCCCGGAACAGGTTGACCAGCTCCAGGACGTGGGACCGGCTCTCCGCGTCGGTCCTCACCTTGATCAACATCAGCTCGCGCTGCACCGACTGGACCGAGTCCAGCTCGACGATCTTGATGACGTTGACCAGCTTGTTGAGCTGCTTGGTGACCTGCTCCAGCGGGAGCTCCTCCACGTTGACGACGATCGTCATCCGGGAGATGTCGTCGTGCTCCGTGGGGCCGACGGCCAGCGAGTCGATGTTGAACCCCCGGCGGCTGAACAGCGCCGCCACCCGGGCCAGCACGCCCGGCTTGTTCTCCACCAGAACGGACAGCGTGTGCCTGCTCATTCGTCGCCCTCCCACTTCGGCGCCATGTCGCGGGCGTACTTGATGTCGTCGTTGCTCGTGCCGGCGGCGACCATGGGCCAGACCATGGCGTCCTGGTGGACGACGAAGTCGACCACGACCGGAACGTCGTTGATCTCCATGGCCTTCTGGATGGTCGCGTCGACGTCCTCGGGACGCTCACACCGCAGGCCGACACAACCGTACGCCTCGGCCAGCTTCACGAAGTCCGGAATCCGCTTGACCCTGTTCAGGTCGCTGTTGGAGTACCGCTCGTCGTAGAACAGCGTCTGCCACTGCCTGATCATGCCGAGGTTGCCGTTGTTGATGACCGCCACCTTGATCGGCACGCCCTCGATGGCGCAGGTGGCCAGCTCCTGGTTGGTCATCTGGAAGCAGCCGTCGCCGTCGATGCACCACACCGTGGCGTCCGGCATGCCCATCTTTGCGCCCATCGCGGCCGGGACGGCGAAGCCCATCGTGCCGGCGCCGCCCGAGTTGATGAACGTCCCCGGCTTCTCGTAGCCGATGAACTGCGCCGCCCACATCTGGTGCTGGCCGACGCCCGCGACGTAGTACGCGTCCGGGCCGACGAGCGCGCTCAGCCGCTCCATGACGTACTGCGGGGCCAGGGAGCCGTCCTCGTACTGGTCGTAGCCCAGCGGGTAGGTCTCCTTGTAGCCGTTGAGGAGCCGCCACCAGTCGGCGTAGTCGCCCTTGCGGCCCTCGTTGTGCTCGTTGCGCACCACGGTGACCAGGTCGCCGATCACCTCGCGGCAGTCGCCCACGATCGGGACGTCCGCGTGGCGGTTCTTGGAGATCTCCGCCGGGTCGATGTCGGCGTGGATGACCTTGGCGTTCGGCGCGAAGCTGGACAGCTGGCCGGTCACGCGGTCGTCGAACCGGGTGCCGAGGGCGATCAGCAGGTCCGAGCGCTGCAGGGTCCCGACCGCCGAGACGCTGCCGTGCATGCCCGGCATTCCCATGTGCTGGGGGTGGCTGTCGGGGAACGTGCCGCGGGCCATCAGCGTGGTGACCACCGGGATGCCGGTCAGCTCGGCCAGCTCCAGAAGCTCCGCCGAGGCTCCGGCCTTGTGGACGCCGCCGCCGACGTACAGCACCGGCCGCTTCGCCTCGCGCATCAGCCGGGCGGCCTCGCGGATCTGCTTGGAGTGCGGCCGGGTCACCGGACGGTAGCCGGGCAGCTGCATGACGGGTGGCCAGACGAACGTCGTGAGGGCCTGGAGCGCGTCCTTGGCGATGTCCACCAGCACCGGCCCGGGGCGGCCGGTCGCGGCGATGTGGAACGCCTCCGCGATCGTACGAGGGATGTCCTCGGCCTTGGTGACGAGGAAGTTGTGCTTGGTGATCGGCATGGTGATGCCGGAGATGTCCGCCTCCTGGAAGGCGTCGGTGCCGATCAGGGGGCTGGAGACCTGGCCCGTGATCGCCACCATCGGCACGGAGTCCATGTACGCGTCCGCGATCGGGGTGACCAGGTTGGTGGCCCCCGGGCCGCTGGTCGCCATGCAGACCCCGACGCGACCGGTCGCCTGCGCGTACCCCTCGGCCGCGTGGCCGGCGCCCTGCTCGTGCCGTACAAGCACGTGCCGGACCTTGGTCGAGTCGTAGAGGGGATCGTACGCGGGGAGGATGGCCCCGCCCGGGATCCCGAACACCGTGTCGACCCCGACCTGCTCCAGCGCCCTCACGAGGGCCTGGGCACCTGTCATCTGTTCGGTCATCGGCTCGTTCCTTGTGGCTGAGCGTGTGTGGCTGGGTGGCTGCTGGCATAAAAAATGCCCCGTCCGCCGGGGGCGGAGCTGGGGCGCGCGCAGGACCGAGGGCTTCGTCAGGCTGCGCGCCTGCGAAGTACTACGAGGATCCCACCGCTATGCATGGCTCCACCTTGTCCGATGGACCGCCCCTACGTCAAATCATGTGGGACGCCAATCTCACCATCCGGACTCTACTCGATTGCGCTCGCTTCGCTCGCGCGGGCTCGGGGCGCCCTTGAGGCCGCTTGATCGTGCCGAAGGCGCGTCATCAACACAGCCCTCGTCGCGCTCTGGTCGCTTCGCTCCCGCGCGCTCCTCAGTCCAGACACGGCCGCGCCCCTCACGTGACAGTTGCACGCCGCACCACACCTCGCGCGGGCTCGGGGCGCCCGTGAAGGCCTCGTGACGGCCGGGCGCCTGCGGGCTACGCGGTGTTCTGGAGGGGGCTGCCCATGAGGGTGTCGATCTCGCGGGCGGTCATGGGGCGGGCCACGAGGTAGCCCTGACCGCGGGTGCAGCCCATCTCACGCAGCAGCTCCAGCTGCTCCGCGCGCTCGATGCCCTCGGCGACGACGACGAGACCGAGGTCGTGGCCGAGCCGTACGATCGTGCGGGTCAGCAGGGTGACGGTCTCGTCGCTGCCCAGCCCGGAGACGAACGACGGATCGATCTTGATCATGTCCACGGGAAGCTGGCGGAGGAACGCCAGCGAGGCGTATCCCGTGCCGAAGTCGTCGATGGCGAGCCGTACGCCGAGGGCGCGCAGCTCCGACAGCTTGGTGATGGTGTCGCCGGCGTCCTCGACCAGCATCTCCTCGATGACTTCGAGGGTGAGCGCGCTGGCCGGCAGCCCGCTTTCCGCCAGGGCCTCCGAGACGGTCTCGACGAATCGCGGAGCGGTGATCTGGCGTGTGGACAGGTTGAGCGACAGGCCGATGTCCCACGAGGAGGCCCGCCACGCCGCGACCTCGCGGCACGCCTCGCGGAGGATCCACTCGCTCAGCGGCACGATGATCCCGGTGTCCTCGGCGGGCCCGAGGAACTGCTCGGGCGGCACGATGGTGCCGCCCCGCCACCACCGGACCAGCGCCTCGACCGCCGTGACACGGGAGGTCGCCAGGTCCACGATCGGCTGGTACTCGACGGCGAACTGGTTTTCCAGCAGCGCCTTCTGGAGGTCGGTGGAGATCTCCAGGCGGCGTACGACGTCGGCGTGCATGTGGGTGGCGAAGACCTCCACCCGGCGGCCGCCGAGCTCCTTGGCCCGGGACATCGCGACGTCGGCGTTGCGGAGCAGGTCGCCGGCGGGCAGCCCCTCTTCGGCGAAGGCGACGCCGACGCTGGCCGTCAGCGCGACGTCCCTGTCGGCCACCCGGAACGGCTCGGAGGAGACCGCACGGACGAGGCGCTCGGCGAGGTCGATGGCGGTCTGGGCGTCGGTGCCCCCGGCGGGGCCGCCCTCCAGCAGCACGGCGAACTCGTCGCCGCCCCAGCGGGCCAGCGTGTCGTCGGCCCGTACGGCGGAGCGCAGCCTGCGGGCCGCCTGGCCGAGCAGGTAGTCGCCGCTGGCGTGGCCGACGGAGTCGTTCACCGCGGTGAAGCCGTCGAGGTCGAGGAAGATCACGGCGGTGCGGCTGGCGTCCCGCCGGGTGAGGACGTCGCGGGCGCGCTCCTCGAAGTAGGCCCGGTTGGGCAGCCCGGTCACCCCGTCGTGGAACGTCAGGTGGGTGACCTGGTTGCGCAGCGCGACCTGGTCGCTGAGGTCCCGGACGGTCACCAGGATGAGATCGTCGCCGCGGACGTGGCGGGTCGCGACGGACTCGGTGGGCCGCCAGGTGCCGTCGGAGGCGCGGACCCGGCAGGCGACCCGGCAGCTGTGGCGGTCCGGCATCTCGTCGTCGCCGGCCGTCTGGCGCAGCAGGGCCTGGACTCCCGGCACGTCCTCCGGGTGGATGTAGTCGAAGATCGGACGGCAGACGACGTCTTCGGGGCGGTAGCCGTAGGTCGCCTCGACGCCGGGGCCGATCTCCTGGACGACGCCGTCGTGGTCGCAGACGAGCACGACGTCGCCGGTGTTCTCGGCGAGCTGGCGCAGCTGCTGCTCACCCACGTCGACCAGTCGGCGCATCCCGGCGGTCTCGACGAGGAGCACGAACAGCCGGCCGAGCAGCACGAGGACTGCGGAGGCGGCCACGACGGACAACGCGGCGTCGCGGCCCGAGCTGACGGCGTGGACCGTCACCACCACGGTGGCCACGGCGGCGAGGACGAGCGGGGTGGCGGTCAGCGCGGCCGGGAGCGGACGGCGGACCCTGTCACGCTCCGCCCAGGGGGCGACGGCGAGCACCAGGAAGGCGGCCGGCGCGACCAGACCGGTCGCCAGCGGCGGCGTGTCGCCGTCGAGCCGGGCGAGGGCCGTGGCGATCTCGGCCACCGTTATGGCCGCGAGCACGCCGACGCCGGTGAGGCCGACGATCCGGTTGCCCGAGCGGGAGGCGACCACCGCGGGCGCGACCGCGCACGCGGCGAGGAGGCAGACGATCGGCAGAGCGAGCGTCACGAAGAACGTGCCCGGCTCGTGGGCTCTTCGGAAGGCCGGTCCCAGTACGGCGACCCAGGCCACCACGAAGATGGACGCGGCGGCCAGATGGGCGTCGGCCGCCTGGCGCAGCACACCCCTGGTGTACGCCGGAGGTTTGACCGACAGCCCTGAGCCGATGGCCAGCAGCAGCGCCCCGACCAGCATCAACAGGTCGGCGAAGGTGAGCACGAAGGGGGTGCCGTCGGCGGCCGGGCGGACGCCGACGCCGAGCAGCCAGGTCAGCGAGCCCGCCGACAGCCACCGCCAGGCGGCCGGCTGACGCCGGTGGCGCGGCGCGACCCGGAAGGCCGCCGTGACCAGGGAGACGGCCGCGAGCAGGCCGGTGACGACCCCGGCGACGGCGGCGACGACGGAGGAGGAGCCGCCTGAGAACAGGGCGGCTGCGACCGCCACCGCGCCGAGCCCGGCCGCTGCGGTGAGGAAGACCCGGGGGTCACGCCTGGCGTTCACGCCTGTCGCCTCTGTGGTTGTCGCCGCTGTCGTTGTCGCCTCCGCGGTTTCCGCGTCGGCCGTCGAGCCGGTGCCCGCCGCCGTTCCTGCCGGCGAGTCCGCCGCCGTGCCCGGAACCGATCGCGTCACCGCCTCGACCACGGCGAGCCCGGGGGCCGCCGTACCCGTCGCCGGCGAGGCGGGGGGTGAAGCGGCGTCGTCGCGTTCGGTGGGGTGTGCCGTCACTGCCCCTCCCGTTCTCGACTCGGCTTTACTCTCCCTGTCACATGGCCAGTGTGCGCATAGCCGCTGATCCACAGTGGGACAACCGCCGAGTCGTCACCGATCTGATAACCAGCCGTGCACGATGAGCATCACCGTACGCACCCCAGGTCACGGGGCAGCCACGTTCCGGAATCCTTAGCGGAGCGGTCAGTAATGCCCGGTGATCATGTTATCGAGCCGCCGGCCCGTGGCGTACCGGATGATCTGTTCGCGCACCAGCGCGCGGACGCGCCGTCTGGACGCGGGAGTGCTGCCCGCGACGTGCGGGGTGATGAAGACGCCGGGGGCGGTCCACAGCGGGTGGTCCGGCGGCAGCGGCTCGGCCGGGGTGACGTCGAGCGCGGCGCGCAGGCGGCCGGCGCGCAGCTCGGCGACCAAGGCGCCGGCGTCGACGACCGATCCTCGCGCCGCGTTCACCAGGACCGCGCCATCCTTCATGCGGGCGAGGAACTCCGCGTCGACCAGCCCGGCGGTGGAGGCGGTCGCGGGCACGAGCAGCACGACGACGTCGGCCGCCGGCAGCAGCGCGGGCAGCTCGTCCTCTCCGTGCACGCCCTCCCTGGTGGTCCGCGCCACCCGGACGATCTCCACCTCGAACCCGGTGAGGCGCCGTTCGAGGGCCTCCCCGATCGAGCCGTACCCGACGATGAGCACAGTGGAGTCGGCGAGGACCCCGGTGTGGTGGTAGGTCCACTCCCGGCGCGCCTGGGCGGCGGCGAACTCGGGAAAGTCGCGGAGCACCGCGATCATGGCGCCGACGGCCCACTCGGCCGTGCCGGCGTCGTGCACGCCGCGCGCGTTGCAGAGCACCGCGTGCTCAGGCACGTGCGGCAGGTACGGCTCGACACCGGCGGTCACGGTCTGCAGCAGGCGCAGCTTCTCCATGCGGCGCAGCAGGCCGGGGATGTCGGGCACCGGGACGAGCGGCGGCACCCACACTTCGACCTCCTCGGGCGGGCCGGGCAGGGGCCCTTTCCCGTCGTAGACCGAGCATTCGGCGGCAGGTAGCCCTTCGGGCAGGTGGGACAGCGCGTCGGCGATCTCTTCGGAGGCGACCCAGATCTTCACGAGGTCCAACTTAAACGCGCCGGCCATGCCTTCGTCGTACCGGATGGGACGCTCGTCCCGATCGACCGGGTGGCGGCGGATCGGCCGTACCACTCGGGCAAGAAGCCGTACCGCTCGGGGCGAGAACCGGAGGGAGCCGCCACGCCCGCTCATGCCGAGATGAGTGCGATGTGGCCGCCCAGGTGGGCGGCCACATCCGGAAGGGCAGGTTCACGGCTGGGTGGTGAGTTCCTCCACTACCGAACGGACCGGCGTGGCAGGGCGCTGGAGGAGCTTCTCGAGCTCCGGACCGGTGGTGGAGAACTCCCCTCGGCGTGCCGCGTGGAACATGCCGAGCAGCATGTTCGCCTGATCCGCCGGTACGCCGTGGCCGATCATGGCGGCTGTCCACTCCGCGTCGTCGGCGACGACGCGGCGGATGGTGCGTCCGGTGAGTTCGGTGACGATGCCGGCGATGTCTGCGAGGTCGAGCGCGTCCGGTGCGGTCAGCGGCGGGGTCGGACCGTCGAACCGGCCGTCGTCGGCGAGGATGATCGCTGCCGTTTCTGCGAGGTCGGCGTGCGTGGTCCAGGATATGGGCCCGTCGGCCGGCGCGACGAGTTCGCCGGTTTCGAGCGCCCGGCCGAGCAGGTGCCGGATGGTGTCGGCGTAGAACCCGTTCCGCAGGGCCGTGAACGGTGTGCCCGTCTTGGACAGGTAGCGCTCGGTCGCGGCATGGTCGGGCATCGGAGCGAAGAGCGAATCCTCGGCGGCGCCCTGGTGACTGGTGTAGAGGATGCGCTCGACGCCGGCCTCACGCGCGGCGTCGATCGCCGCGACGTGCTGGGCGATCGCCGCCTCACCCGTCTGATCGACGGAGACGATGAGCACCTGCGTCGCGCCCTCGAACGCGTCCGCGAGGGAGCCGGGGTCGGTGAAGTCGCCACGCCGCACGCGTACCCCGCGTGCGGCCAGGTCGCCGGCGCGGCCGGTGTCGCGGACGCTCACGCCGACCCGGTCCGCCGGGACCCGATCGAGCAGCCGGTCGACGATTTGGGAGCCGAGCCGGCCGGTGCCGCCAGTAACGATGATCATGATTTACGCCTCCTGCTAACGATGTAATAGGAAATACGCTACCACTGTTAGCAACATTGATAGCAAGAGTGCGTTATCATTGGAAGCATGGCCGAGGTGAGGGCGGACAGTGCCGGCAGGCACAAGACGCGAACCAACATCGTGGAGTGCGCGGCGCAGCTCCTGCGTGAGCAGGGCGCGAGCGCGGTCACCACCCGTGCGGTCGCGCAGGCGGCCGGCATGCAGGCGCCGACCATCTATCGGTTCTTCGAGGACAAGGACGCGCTGCTCGACGCCGTCGCGGAACACGTCTTCGCCACCTACGTCGCCGGGAAGACCCTGGCCGAGGACAGCGGCGACCCCATCGAAGTTCTTCGGACGGGGTGGGACACGCATATCGGCTTCGGCCTCGCCAACGCGGCGCTGTTCGGTCTCCTCACCGACCCCGGCCGCGGGGCTCGTTCACCGGCGGCCGCCGCCGGCTTGGAAGTTCTGCGCGCCCGGGTGCACCGCGTCGCGGCGATCGGCCGGCTCCGGGTCTCGGAAAGGCGCGCCGTCGAACTCATTCACGCCGCCGGCACCGGCGTCGTGCTCACCTTGCTCGCCACCCCGCCGGAACACCGGGACCTCGGCCTCGCGGACACGATGTACGAGGCGGTGATGCGATCGATCCTCACCGACATGCCGACGCTTCCCGCGGACGACGCGACCGCGGCCACTGTCGCATTCCGGGCCGTCGCGCCGAAGCTCACAATGCTCACCGACGCCGAGCGCGCCCTGCTGGCCGAGTGGCTGGATCGGGCCGGCGACGGTTCCGGCACGCCCGGCGCCTTCGCCGGCACTGACTGAGACGCTGTTGGGTGTCCTGCCGGCGGTCCGGCCCCCGTCACCGCGGCGGCATCGACGGCTCACCGTATGAGACGACCTCTTAGGGAACCTTCTCCCCGGGCAGCGAGTATGGGATGGGACGAGGAGGTCGAAATCATGGTCGGACGTGGCCCGGAGGCGCGCTCACGCCGGTGGTCGAGGACGCTGGCCGCGGTGGTCATGGCGTGCACCGTGCTCGCCGCGTGCACCGCGCTCGCCGCGTGCTCCGCGGAGACGGGAGGCGGCGCGGCGGGAGGCGGCGCGGCGGGAGGCGGCGCGGCGGGAGGTGGCGCGGTCGGCGGCGGCGCCCCGGAGGCGGGAGCGACGACCCCCGCACCCGAGGGGACGGCGGCGGCGCCGGGCCGGCCGCGCACCCTGGTGACAGGCCTGGAGGTGCCCTGGGCCATCGCGTTCCTGCCGGGCGGCGACGCCCTGGTGACCGAGCGGGACTCGGCGCGACTCCTGCGGGTCACCCCCGCGGGCAAGGCCACCGAGGTGGGCAGGATCGAGGAGGCGTCCCCCAGCGGCGAGGGGGGCCTGCTGGGCGTGGCCGTCTCCCCCACCTACAGGAACGATCACTATGTCTTCGTGTACGTCACCTCCTCTCAGGACAACCGGGTGGTGCGGTACCGCTACGACGGCCGGCTGTCCGACCCCGTCGCGATCGTCACGGGCATCCCGAAGGGCGGCATCCACAACGGCGGCCGCCTCGCGTTCGGCCCCGACGGGAGCCTGTACGCCTCGACCGGCGAGACCGGTGACCGGCCCCTGGCCCAGGACAAGGGTGCGCTCGGCGGCAAGATCCTCCGCATGACCATGGACGGCAAGCCTGCGCCGGGCAACCCCTTCGGCACGCTCGTCTGGTCGTACGGCCACCGGAACGTGCAGGGCATGGCCTGGGACGACCGTGGCCGCATGTACGCCACCGAGTTCGGCCAGAACACCTTCGACGAGGTCAACCTGATCGAGAAGGGGCGCAACTACGGCTGGCCGGAGGTCGAAGGCGTGGGCGGGCGGAAGGAGTACGCCGACCCGCTGCTGACCTGGTCGACCGGCGAGGCCTCACCGTCCGGGCTGGCGTACGCGGGAGGGTCGCTGTGGGCGGCGGCGCTGCGCGGCGAGCGGCTGTGGCAGATCCCGCTGCGCGCCGACGGCGGGGCGGGCCGTCCGGTGGCCCGGTACGCCGGCGACTACGGCAGGCTCAGGGCCGTCGCGACGGCCCCCGACGGGACGCTGTGGGTGAGCACCAGCAACCGGGACGGGCGGGGCTCTCCCCGCCCGGGCGACGACCGCATCCTGGTCCTGCGCCCGTCACCCGCCGGATGACGGGCAGACCACCGCCGCCCGGGGCTGGTAGACGGCGCGGAACGACTGGCGGTCGACCATCTCGCCGTTCTGCTTGAGGACCCGTGTGACCTCCGCGGTGAACCCGGCCTGCCCGGCCTGGGGCACGCAGGCGCCGCCTCCCCTCACCGCGGGCAGCCGGTCATGCTCGGTCTTCACCGGGTCCCCGAGCTCGACGTCGAACCGCTTGGTGCTCCACAACCGGAACGTCAGAGAGCTTCCCTTGACGGACGCCTGCACGAGCACGCCGTACGGCGAGTCGTTCTTCCAGACGAGGTCGGGGCCGGGGTAGGAGACGGCGGCCTCCAGGCCCGCGGGGAGCTGCTGGGTGTGCACGTCGGGTGGCGTGTACTCGACGACCTCGAGTCCGGCGCGGACCACGGCGTTCAGCATGGCGGTGCCGTACTGCGACATCCCGGGCACGTCGAGGCCGGCCTGCCCGCGGACCATCGTCGGACCGGCCCCGCTGAACCCCGCGGCGCCGTCGCGCCGGCCGAGGAACCTGTTGAGCGAGAACGTCTCCCCGGGCTTGACGAGGTGGTCGTCGACGAGCCGGGCGGCGGTCGCGATGTTGGCCGTCCGCTGCACGCAGCAGGCGAACGAGGTCGTGTAGCGGCCGACCTCCTCCTTCACTCCCATCCGCAGCGCGTCGTCGTCGCCGACGCGTGGCGGCCCGCTTGTCACCGTCGCGGTGACCGTACGGCTCTCGCCGTCGAGCGCCGCGAGCAGGTCGGTGGCGAGGCGGCCGGTGTCGATGGTCTTGCCGGGCGCGGCGTGCACCAGCGCCGGCTTGCCGTCCTTGACGACGAAGGCGGCGTCGCGGGCGGTCTCCGCGGGGTCGATCAGGCGCCTTTCCAGGTCGGCCGCCACCGCTTCGGCGTCGAACTCGTGCCGCAGCCTGTGCCCCTCCGGTACGAAGGTGAGGTTCGCGGCCAGCGTGGCGGGGTCGATCTGGGCGGAGGCCGTCCCCGTGGTCACCGTGACGGGCGCGGCCACCGCCCGCCTCGCCCACTCCACCGCGTGGCGCACCTCGCTCCGGGTCACCTGCGGCGCGGTGCGCACCACAGCCACCGGGACGATCGTGTCCGGGCTCAGGTAGGCCTTCTGGATGGCGTTCGCCACCGCCGCTCTGTCGATCTTGCGGTCCACCTGCGGGTAGGTGGGCACGGGGGTGAGCCCGTGGAAGGTGACGCCCCCTTCGTGACCCGGATTGTCCAGGGCGGCCGCCACTTCGTCGGCGATCGTCGCGTCCAGCTTGACCCGATCGACCGACACGACCGGCCCGATCTCACGGCTGCCGGTGAGCGCGGTCCAGACCTGCGCCGGGCTGGGGAACGCGCTGGACGCGCGGGACACGGTGGCGTCCACGTCGAGTGACAGCCCGGCGTGCTGCGGGTCGACGGTGAGCCGGCGCATGCCCTGCCTGACGATGATCGGCGCGTGGGTCTGGGCGTAGAGGCGATCGCCGAGCGTGGCCCTCGCCTCGGCCACGCGCTGGCCGCCGATGTCCACGCCGAGGACGGTCGTGCCGGGCGGGATCCGCCCGGCCATCGAGACGCCCGGCACGAGGTAGGCCAGCAGGAGCAGCGTGAACAAGACGATGAGGGCATTGCGCAGGGTGCGCCCCTGAGGCAGCGGCTCGGGGCCGATGTAGACGACCGGGGGCTCCTCGCGGATCGTCTTGTCGGCGACGGGCCACGGCTCCACAGGCTGGGGGGGCGGCGGCAGGCTGCTCTCGGGGGCGATCCTTGCGGCGGCGATCGGCGGCGGAGTGATCTCGCCGAAGATGTCGGCCGACACCCCTTTGGGGAGCGAGGCCACGCCGGGGCGGACCGGGTGCCTGTGGGGAGAAACGACCGGAGGCGCCGCCGCGGACGGATCCGTCGGCGGGTCGATGGACGCTCCGGCGTTCCGCACGCCTCGGTCTCCTCAGGCTCAAGGGCAACTTCGCTCAGTTAACCCTAAAGCACCCACTGCTGGATATGTCATAAAACCATGACCTCCAGTAGGGCAATGCAACATTAGCCAGAGTGGTATGCCCGGGCCGGCCACATCACTGCCGCGGGTCGCGTCCGTATCCGACGGAAGGCCCGCCAAGTGCGAGGGCGGGCCTTCTCGTCATACGGATGTCCATTCGGCTGCGACGGTGTCTCCCACCTGCCGTCACGGCGCGGCGGGCGGCCCCGGCTACCCCTCTACGCCGAGCTTCTCCAGGATCAGCTCACGCGCCCGGCCGGCGTCGGCCTTGCCCCGGCTGGCCTTCATCACGCCGCCGACCAGAGCGCCCACCGCCGCGATCTTGCCGCTCCGCACCTTGTCCGCGGCGTCGGCGTTGCCGGCGAGGACCTGGTCGATGATGGCCGACAGCTCGCCCTCGTCGTTGACGATCCGCAGACCCCGCTTCTCGACCACGTCGTCCGGGCCGCCCTCGCCCGCCAAAACGCCTTCGAGCACCTGGCGGGCCAGCTTGTCGTTCAGCGCGCCGGAGGCGACCAGCTCGGCCACCCGGGCCACCTGCCCCGGCGTGATCGGCAGGTCGGCCAGCGGGGCGCCGGACTCGTTGGCCCGGCGGGCCAGCTCGCCCATCCACCACTTGCGCGCGTCAGCGGCCGGCGCGCCGGCCGCCACGGTCGCCTCCACCAGGTCGATCGCGTCGGCGTTGTGCATCGCGGCCATGTCCAGGTCGGACACACCCCACTCCGCCTGCAGGCGGGAGCGGCGCGCGGACGGCGGCTCGGGCAGCGTGGCCCGCAGCGACTCCACCCACGCGGGGTCGGGGGCGATGGGCAGCAGGTCGGGCTCGGGGAAGTAGCGGTAGTCCTGCGCCTCCTCCTTGGACCGGCCGGACGTGGTGGCCCCCGTGTCCTCGTGGAAGTGCCGCGTCTCCTGGATGATCCGGCCGCCGGCGGCGAGGATGCCCGCCTGGCGCTCGATCTCCCCTCGCACCGCCCGCTCGACGCTGCGCAGCGAGTTGACGTTCTTGGTCTCCGTACGGGTGCCCCACTCGGACGCCCCTCGCGGCATCAGCGAGACGTTGACGTCGCAGCGCAGCGAGCCCTGCTCCATCCGGACGTCGGACACGCCGAGGGAGCGCATCACCTCGCGCAGCTCCGTGACGTACGCCCTGGCGACCTCGGGGGCGAGCCTGCCGGTCCCCGGGATGGGCTTGGTGACGATCTCGACGAGCGGGATGCCGGCCCGGTTGTAGTCGACGATCGAGTAGTCGGCGCCGTGGATCCGGCCCGTCGCACCGCCGACGTGGGTCGACTTCCCGGTGTCCTCCTCCAGGTGGACGCGCTCGATCTCCACCCTGATCGTCTTGCCGTCCACCTGGACGTCCAGGTAGCCGTCCGTGCACAGCGGCTCGTCGTACTGGCTGATCTGGTAGTTCTTCGGCATGTCCGGATAGAAGTAGTTCTTCCGGGCGAACCTGCACCACGTGGCGATGGAGCAGTTCAGAGCGAGACCCATCCGGATCGTCGACTCGATCGCCTTCTCGTTGGCCACCGGCAGCGACCCGGGCAGAGCCAGGCACACCGGGCAGACGTGCGTGTTCGGCGGCGCGCCGAACTCCGTCGGGCAGCCGCAGAACATCTTCGACGCGGTGCCCAGCTCGACGTGCGTCTCCAGCCCGAGAACCGGCTCGAAGCGCTCCAGCGCCTCGTCATACGGCATGAGCGTCGCGATATCAGCCATGCTGGTAACCCAGTCCTTCCAATGCTTCAGTCATGTCGTTCCACCATTGCCGGAAGGCGGGCACCTTCCTGAGTACGCCGATGTCGGCCGTCTCCGCCACCGTCACGTAGAGCGCACGCAGCACGCCGCTCTTGCTCGGGTTGATCCCGGCCTCGTCCCTCAGCAGCGTCTCGATGACGGCCTTGGGGTCGGGGCAGGACTCCACACCCGGCCCGGAATCCGGCGCCCGTCCGAGCCTGCGCACGTTGAGCGCCTTCACCAGAGCCGTCCGGTCGGCGAGCACCCACGCCTCGGTCTCCCGCATCGGCACGACGGGGACCAGAGGCTCCGGGAACCCGCCCGCGACCCAAGTCTGCCGCATGCGCTTCACAACCGGGTCGGACTTGGTGGCCGGTGCGCCGTCGTGGTGGTAGAGGACGACGTCGAACGCGCCCCGTTCCCCTCCCAGGGCCTCCCTGACCAGCACGCAGCTCAGGCTCCGCATCAGACCGGCTCCTCCACCCCGGTCCTGAACCTGTCGAGCTCCGACTCCGTGATCCGCGGCCACCTCTCCTCTTCGACGCGGACCGGCCCGCCGCCCTCCCTCAGCCGCCTCACCCGGCTCACCCGGCTGGCGACCCCGCCCTCGATGAGGGTGGTCATGTCCAGGAAGGCGATGTTCGCGCGGGGCACGACGTCAAGCACGACCGGAGAGTGGCTCGTGAAGACCACCTGGCGGCCGAAGGGTGCTCCGCCCTTCTCGCCGGGCTGGGAAGGCTCGGGCAGGTCCGTGACCAGGCCGCGCGCCAAGTCGAGCAACTGCCGCAGTCTTTCCGGGAACACCCCGTTCTCCGGCTCCTCCACAGCGAGCGTCCCGCGGTCGTGGAGTGCGGCCAGAACGGCCAGCATGCGGAGCGTGCCGTCGGATGCGGACTCCGCGTCCAGTCCCTCGTCGTACGGCGAGGAGAATTCAAGCCGGACATCCCTGCGGCGCTCGTCCTCGACGATCTCGAAGTCGCTGATCTCCCGGACCAGGCCGACAAGGTGCATCTTGATCTCGCCGACCACCCCGAGCGGCCGGTTCTCCGATGCCGTCTCCCGCGCCAGGGAGCGGAGATGGTTGGGCAGGTTGCGCCCGGTCGATTCCATCCGCCGGGGGCCGCCGATCTCGCTCGCCCGGCGCAGAGAGCCGGCTTCGAGATGCAGCGACCGCACCTCCTTCAGCTCCCGCCGGACTTCGCGCAGAGTCGCCCGTTCCTCATTCGACAGCCCCTCGGAAATCTCCAACGGAGCGAGCGACCCCATCGACTCGGCCAACGGGGGGAGAACCGACCGTGGGTCGCGCTCTGGCGCCGGAGTCCGGACAACCGGCCTGTCTTCCCTCAACGGCACCGGCAGGAGGCGCTGGTCCTCGACGTTGATCCCCTCAAGGGCACCCTGCGGCTCGGCCCAGGCGAGCCCCAGTTCGTAGCGCCAATGACGGTGCTTCACATCAGACTCGGGAAGCAGGAACTCGACGGCGAAGCTCATACGGTCGACCCGGGTGCCGTCGCCGCGCCTGCGGAACAGGCCCCGGGCGTCGCCGCGTACCTCCGTCACGGTCGCGTCCACACCTCGGGTGGCGGCGGTGGCGACAAAGGTGAGGGCGTCCAGGAGGTTGGACTTGCCGCTGGCGTTGGTGCCGATGAGGACGAGGAACGGCGGCAGGTCGAGGGCGAAGTCCTGGAAGGACTTGAAGCCGTCGATCTCGATGCGGGTGATCATGCCGCCGTTCCTCCCCTCCGCGACCTTCTAGAGCGCGGGCGCCCTGGACAGCAGGGAGCCGCCCCAGCGGCTCTCGAACGCCTGCTCGACGGCCGCGCCGACGCGGTAGCACCGGTCGTCCCCGAGAACCGGCGCCATGATCTGCAGGCCGACCGGCAGCCCGTCCTCGTCGGCCAGGCCGCAGGGGACGGAGATGGCGGCGTTGCCCGCCAGGTTGCTCGGGATCGTGCACAGGTCCGCGAGGTACATGGCCATCGGGTCGTCGGCCCGCTCCCCGATCGGGAACGCCGTCGTCGGCGTCGTCGGCGAGACCAGCACGTCGACCTGGTGGAAGGCCGCCTCGAAGTCACGCGAGATCAGCGTGCGGACCTTCTGCGCCTGCCCGTAGTAGGCGTCGTAGTAGCCCGACGACAGGGCGTACGTGCCGAGCATGATGCGCCGCTTGACCTCGGGCCCGAAGCCGGCGGCCCGGGTCAGGGCCATGACCTCCTCGGCGCTGCGGGAGCCGTCGTCGCCGACGCGCAGGCCGTACCGCATGGCGTCGAAGCGGGCGAGGTTCGACGAGCACTCCGACGGCGCGATCAGGTAGTACGCGGGCAGCGCGTACTCGAACGCGGGGCAGGACACCTCGACGACCTTGGCGCCGAGCGACTCCAGCAGCTCGACCGCCTCCTGGAACCGGGCGAGCACGCCGGGCTGGTAGCCGTCGCCGCCGAACTCCTTGACCACGCCGACCCGCATGCCGGCGACGTCCGCCTGGCGGGCGGCCTCGACCACCGGCGGGACCGGCGCGTCGATCGACGTCGAGTCCATCGGGTCGTGCCCGGAGAACGCCTCCTGCAGCAGTGCGGCGTCGAGCACGTTGCGCGCGAACGGCCCCGGCGTGTCGAGCGACGACGCGAACGCGATCAGCCCGTACCGGGACGAGCCGCCGTAGGTCGGCTTCATGCCGACGATGCCGGTCACGGCGGCGGGCTGCCGGATGGAGCCGCCGGTGTCCGTACCGGTGGAAAGCGGCGCCTCGTAGGCCGACACGGCCGCGGACGACCCGCCGGACGAGCCGCCCGGGATGCGGGACAGGTCCCACGGGTTGCGAGTGGGGCCGTACGCCGAGTTCTCCGTGGAGGAGCCCATCGCGAACTCGTCCAGGTTCGTCTTGCCCAGGATGACCAGCCCGGCCTCGCGGAGGCGGCGTGTCACCGTCGCGTCATACGGCGGGCGCCAGCCTTCGAGGATCTTGGAACCAGCGGTCGTCGGCATGCCGGTGGTGGTGAAGACGTCCTTGTGGGCGATCGGCACGCCGGCCAGCGGGCCGGGCGTCTCGCCGCGGGCGATGCGCTCGTCGACGTCGCGGGCCTGGGCCAGCGCCGACTCGGCGTCGACGTGGAGGAAGGCGTGGATGTCGCCGTCGACCTCCGCGATGCGGTCGAGGTGGGCCTGGGCGACCTCCACGGCGGAGGCCTCACCTGAGGCGATCAGCCTGCCCAGCTCGGCGGCGGTCTTGTGGATGAGGCTCATGCGGACTCCCCCATGGGCGTGCGTCGGCGGCTCACGCTTCCTCCCCCAGGATCCTGGGCACGCGGAACCGGTCGTCCTCCACGGCGGGCGCTCCGGCCAGGGCGTCCTGCGGCGTGAGGCTGGGCCGTACCTCGTCGGGGCGGAACACGTTGGTCAGCGGCAGCGCGTGCGAGGACGGCGGAATGTCGTCGGCAGCGACCTCGGAGACGCGGGCCACCGCCCCGACGATCTGGTCGAGCTGGGCGGCGAAGTGGTCGAGCTCATCGTCGGCCAGCGCCAGCCGGGACAGCCGGGCGAGGTGAGCGACCTGATCGCGGGTTATGGCGGACATGAGTCGTCGAACCCGTTTCATGGATGGAGATTGGACCTTCTCATCCTAGGGCTCGTCCCCGAGCGCGGCCGACGCATTACTCCTGGCGGGTCCCCGTGGCGCCCGGCACTCCTGGCGGGTCCCCGTGGCGCCCCGGCCCGTTCTCCCGCGTACGGAGCCCTGCGCCGCAGCCTCAGTGCGGGGCCAGCCGCGCGCCGTCGGCGGCGTGGGCGGTGAACGAGGCGCTCAGGCGGCCGCGCAGCCAGACGGTGGCCTCGGCGGCCGGCATGGGCTTGGCGAGCCACCATCCCTGACCGGCCTGGCAGCCCATCTTCCGCAGGAGCTGTGCGATCTCATGCGACTCGACGCCCTCCGCCACCGAGCGCAGCCCGAGCGACCTGACCAGGTCGATGATCGACCGGACGATCCGCTCGTCGTCGGCCGACTCGCCCAGCCGCCGGACGAACGACGCGTCGATCTTGACCTCCGACACCGGGAGCCGCTGGAGGCGGACCAGCGACGAGTAGCCGGTGCCGAAGTCGTCGAGCGAGAGCTGGATGCCCAGTGCGGCGAGCGCGCGTATGGTCTCCGCGCTGTACGCCTGATCGGTCATCAAGATCCGCTCGGTCACCTCCAGCTGGATCGCTTCGGCGGGTAACTCCAGTTTGTCCAGCCCGGCCTCGAGCTGCTCGGGGAGGCTGGAGTCGAGGAGGTCGCGGGCGGTCACGTTGACCGAGATCGGCACGTCCATGCCCGCGTGCCACCACCGGGCCGCCTGCTGCAGGGCCCGCTGGATGACGTGCTGGGTGAGCTCGCGCATGAGGTACGACTGCTCGGCCAGCGGGATGAACTCGCCGGGCGAGACCGGGCCGCGGACGGGATGCCACCAGCGCAGCAGCGCCTCCACGCTCTCCACCCGGCCGTCGTCGAGGCTGACCTTGGGCTGGTAGTGGAGGTCGAGCTGGTCGGAGTCGATCGCCCGCCGCAGGTCGCCCAGCAGGCTCAGCCGCTCGGGGGAGTTGCGGTCTTTGGCCGGAAGGTAGAACTCGACGCCGGTGCGCCCCTCCTTGGCCAGGTACATCGCCACGTCGGACCGCTGCATCAGCAGCTCGAAGTCGGGCGCGTGGTCCGGGTAGAGCGCGATGCCGATCGAGGCGTCCAGGTCGAACGTCATCCCCTCCAGGCGTACGGGCTCGGTAAGGGCGACCCGGAGCCGGGACGCGACCTCCTTGGCCGCCTGCGCGTCCCTGATGGACGGCAGCAGCACGGCGAACTCGTCGCCGCCGAGCCGGGCCACGACGTCGCCCGGGCGCACGCTGTGGGTCAGGCGGTGGGCCACGAGCTGCAGCAGCCGGTCCCCGACGGGGTGGCCGAGCGTGTCGTTGACCTCCTTGAAGCGGTCCAGGTCGAGCAGGAGCAGGCCGACCCGCTCGTGCCGCCGGGCCTCGGCCAGCGCCTCCTCCGTACGCAGGATGAGCATCTTGCGGTTGGGCAGGCCGGTGAGACCGTCGTGGGTCGCCTGGTGGTCGCGGCGCAGGGAGAGCGTCGCGGTGAAGTAGACGGCGGTCAGCGGGGCGATGAAGAGCGGCACCAGGGCCGACGAGTGCGCCATGACCACCACCACCAGCGGCGCCAGCCCGAGCAGGGCGCCGTACACCAGCGCCTGGGGGCCGATCGACGCCTTGAGCACGCGGATGACGGGCCTGCGCTCGTGCAGCGCCACCGCGCCGCAGACCAGCGCGGCGCGGACCGCGAAGTATGCCAGCCCCGCCAGGACGATGGCGGGGATGTCCATGCCGTCCGGCGTCCACGGCGAGGCGGGCCTGGGGTGGATCCCGAACGCGCCGAACGTGACGGCCGCCGCCGTGCAGGCGAGCGTGACCTGCGCCAGGTTGAACATCACGCGATGCGGGGCCCGGCGGTGCACCAGGCCGCTGACCAGCACCGCCACCGCCTGCAGCAGCGCCGCCGTCGGCAGGCCGTGGTACATGATGACGGCGAACGTGAACATCGTCGAGGTCGGGGTGCCCCCGACGATCGTCGAGGAGGTGACCGCGACCGGCCGGAGCTCTCCGAGCACCACCAGGGTCGCCAGCATCCAGAACAGCGGCGTCCGCCCCACCTCGGCCAGGTCGCCGGCGCCGAAGCGCACCTGCGCGACGATCAGCGCGGTCAGGCCGACGGCGATGACCGCGGTGAGGTAGGCCCACAGGGGCGTCCCCGGGCGCGGGCCGGTGTCACGGGTGTCCATGGGCCGGTTGAGCTCAGGGATCTCGGCGGTGGGCAGAAGCGCGCGCGGCCATCCGGCGAGCGGCGTGAGGCTGCGAGAAAGCGTCATAGGTAAGAAACCCCCCAAGAGGTCACTATCGGAGGGTACGACCTCTGGGCCACTTCGCGAAACCGGTTGGGCACTGTCCGTCACCGAATATTTCGTCTGATCCCCCGATTTCACCCCGCATGAGCCTCACGGTGAAAGTTTCACATGCGTGAACCTGCCCGTTCGGGCGCTGCCTGCGGGTTTTACGTTGACACGTCAGCCGAATGGGTGCCGGGCCTTCTGCCACCTCATCCTCCTCCCTACCATCCGAGGGACTGTGGGAGCGCTCCCACATTACCGGACGGAGTATTTGATGTCTCGCAGAAGGCGCATGACGGCGGCATTGGTCGCCGCGACCGCCACGGTCGCGGTGGGGGTCGCCGTCCTCACCTCGTCCGCCGCTCAGGCCGCCGACTCGGCGTTCTACGTGGACCCGCAGACCAACGCGGCCAAGTGGGTGGCCGCCAACCCCGGTGACAGCCGCGCCCAGGTCATCCGTGACCGGGTCGCCGCCGTCCCGCAGGGCCGCTGGTTCGCCAGCTACAACCCCTCGACCGTCCGCGGCCAGGTCGACGCGTACGTCGGCGCGGCCGCGGCCGCCGGCAAGATCCCGATCATGGTCGTGTACGAGATGCCGAACCGCGACTGCGGCGGCGCGAGCGCCGGCGGCGCGCCCGACCACGCCTCATACCGCTCCTGGATCGACCAGATCGCCCTCGGCCTCGGCGGCCGTCCGGCGACGATCATCCTGGAGCCCGACGCACTGTCGATCATGCCCAACTGCATGAGCTCCTCCCAGCAGGCCGAGGTGCAGGCCTCCATGGCGTACGCCGGCAAGAAGTTCCGCGCCACGTCCTCACAGGTCAAGGTGTACTTCGACGCGGGCCACGACGCCTGGGTCGGGGCCTCCGACATGGCCAACCGGCTGCGCGGCGCCGACGTGGCCAACAGCGCGAACGGCATCGCGCTCAACACCTCGAACTACCGGTCCACTCCCGGCCTGGTCTCGTACGCCAAGAGCGTCATCGCGGCGACCGGGGTGAACGGCCTGAAGGCGGTCATCGACACCAGCCGCAACGGCAACGGCCCTTCGGGCAGCGAATGGTGCGACCCGGCCGGCCGGGCGACGGGCACGTGGAGCACGACGAACACCGGCGACTCGGCCATCGACGCGTTCCTCTGGGTGAAGCCTCCGGGCGAGTCGGACGGCTGCATCGCCCCGGCAGGCCAGTTCGTGCCGCAGCGGGCCTACGACCTGGCGATCGCGGCGCCGTACACGCCGAACCCCACGCCGACCCCGACTCGGACCCCCACACCGACCCCCACACCGACCCCGACTCCCACACCGACGCCGACCCCCACACCGACGCCCACTCCCACGCCTACGCCGAGCCCCTCACCGAGCCCCTCGCCGAGCCCCTCACCGACGTTCAACGGCGACAAGGGCTGCACGGCCGTCTACAAGGTGGTCAACCCGTGGCAGGGCGGCTTCCAGGGTGAGGTCACCGTCACGAGCGCGGGCACGGCGGCGATCACCAACTGGACGGTGAAGTGGAACATGCCCAGCGGGCAGTCCATCACCCAGGCGTGGAATGCCAACCTCACCGGCAGCACCAGCATCACGGCCTCGAACCTGAACTGGAACGGCAACCTGGCGCCTGGCGCCAGCACCTCGTTCGGCTTCCTCGGCAGCTCCAGCGGGACCCCCAGCACCCCCTCCCCCCTGGTCTGCACCACTTCCTGACCCTCTGAGTCCCTGCGTGCCGTACGGCTCCCCGCCGTACGGCACGCAGGGCGTTCCATTTCTCGCCGAGCCATTCCATCGCTTCGTGAGGGGCCGGATGCGTTTCGCCGGCACCCGATGGCATGGCCGGTCGGCAGTTCCTCGTGTTCGAGCGGGAAGGCGGCGTCAGGCAGGCCCTCGCTCATGCCCCGGGCGTACTCCCGCTCGGGCGTTCGGGCGCCCCCTCCGCATGCCCGGTTCGGGTCGTTTCCAGGTACTCCCGCAGACCTTCCAGATGTTTCTTGAATATCTCGGCGGCCCGGCCCTTGTGCCGCTGCGCGGGACTGCGCGAGATGATCATGTCGGCGGCCTGGGCTCTGTCCAGGCTTCTGGCGAGCTCGATGCCCTCGTCCGCCAGGTCGCCGGCCCGCTCATCATCCTGTGCCGCCTCCGCGAGCACGCTGGGCGCGAAGTAGTAGAAACGCAGGTCCCGCCGTTCCGGAGGGAGAAGGGTGAGCTCGCGGTGGAGCTCCGCGAGCTCCTCCAGAGTCCTGACCGCATCCTCCCGCAGGGACGCGCGGAGCGCGCCAAGGGCGAACCTCTCGCCGGGATGCGCCTCGATCACCTTCGTCAGCATCTCCGCCGCGGCCGGATGCTCATGGTCGTCGTAGAACTGCAGGTTCTCCCGCGCGTAGTGGAGGACCCGCTTGTCGCCCTGCGCCCTCGGGTCGAGCAGGGCCTCCATGATCACCTGCCGTACGTCCTCGGGGTCCAGATCGTAGCCATACCCCTCATCGAGGTCATCGTCTTCATCGAGGCCATGGTCCTCATCGAGGAACTCGTCGAGAGCGAGGGGGTGGAAGAAGCGCTCTGGAAGCATCACACGAGCTTTCCATGCCCACCCGATGCCGGACGTGCGTTTCGGCTCCGTAGCCCGGTGTCACCGGATTCACCTCCCGGTCCCAGTACGGTCCGGATACATCCGACCGACACTCACATTCCGGGCTTGAGCAACCGGGGAGCAGGAAACTATCTGTGACGATACCTTTACGCTGTGCTTACTGCCTGCGTTGACGAGAGCCTTCGTCGCCGCCCTCACGACGACAGCGTTTACGCGATGGCTGCCGTGATCATAGATTCCGCCGATCATGAGGGCGTCCGCGCGGATCTGGAATCTCTCCGTACAGGCAAGAGCCGCCGCCTGCACTGGCGTGAGGAGTCCTCAACGCGACACCTTGTCATCTGTGAAGCGATCGCGCGCATGCCCCTGCAAAGCCTTGTCACCATCCACATATTCAGCAGAGGCGTCCCCTACGA
Organism: Microbispora sp. NPDC049125; assembly: GCF_040802045.1. Lineage (NCBI taxonomy): Bacteria > Bacillati > Actinomycetota > Actinomycetes > Streptosporangiales > Streptosporangiaceae > Microbispora > Microbispora sp. NPDC049125. Next base: position 23,749 of record NZ_JBEZDW010000031.1, read on the forward strand.
GCGAGCGAGGCGCCTCTGTCTGGAGAGGCTTCTGCACGAACTCGACCAAGCCCGGGTCGGCCTGACCACCATCGAAAGCCGTTCGGCCAAGATGGATCGCCTCGACCTCTTGCTGATCATGGGGATTCGCAAAGCGAAGCGCCTCTCCGACACCATCAGGGCCATCTGGCAGTACCCCGAAGAAGAGCCACTTCTTTGGGCCGCGGATGCGGTGGCAGGAGCCGTGACCTGGTGGCTGGACGGCCGGTTCGACGGTTTCAACGCTCTGACGGGGCGCACCCACCTGGTATTCATCGACTGAGGAAGCAAGACAGCGCGAAGGCCGGGCACCCGATTCCATCGGTAGTCCCGGCCTCACTTCCACCACCCACCGGGGGCGGGGCAACACCGAGCATGCCTCACCGAACGTGTTCGAGCAAGTGCCCATGAGTGACGGCCAGTATCCGGCTTCACCCCGAGCCACGAGCGACACGCAGGCCAAAGATCCAACGCCGTCCAATAGGCGGCGAGAGCACGAAGGGCTGACGCCCGTATCCATAGACTGAGACTGGCCGGCAGAGGGCTCGATCAAGTGGCTGGAGAACGCGTCGTTCGGGCGGCATGAGTACGAAAGCCTGGTGTGTGACATGCTCGCCGTCCCGGGCACCGACTCCACGACTCCTCTGGTGACCGTTTCACGATGCGGAGTCGCCGGCGACCTGCCACTCGCCGCGCACTGGGCCCCGGAGGACCTGCTGGCCGCCTGGCAGTCATAAGTGAAGCTCTGGAGTCACTCCTCAGGGGTGACGGCGACCTCGCGGGCGGCCTCGGGGCCCTGGTCCAGAAGTGTGCGGAAGCCGCTCTCGTCGAGAATTGGCACGCCGAGTTTGACCGCCTTGTCGTACTTCGAGCCGGGGCTCTCCCCCACCACCACGAAGCCGGTCTTCTTCGACACCGAGCTGGAGACCTTGCCTCCCCGGCTGCTGATCGCCTGCGCCGCCTCGTCCCGGCTGAAGCCCTCCAGCGTGCCGGTGACGACGAACGTCAGGCCTTCGAGCGTCCGCGGCCCCTCGTCCGGCGCCGGCTCGTCGGCCATGCGGACGCCGGCGGCCTTCCACCTGTCGACGATCTCCTGGTGCCAGTCGACGGAGAACCATTCTCTGATCGTGGCCGCGACGCGTGGCCCGATGCCCTCCACCGCGGCCAGCTCCTCCTCAGAAGCGGCGGCGATCGCGTCGATCGAGCGGAACTCCGCGGCCAGCGCCCGGGCCGTGGGCGGGCCGATGTGCCGGATGCTCAGAGCCACGAGCACCCGCCAGAGCGGCGCCTGCTTGGCCTTCTCCAGCTGCTCCAGCATCTTCTCGGCGTTCTTGCTGGGGGCGCCCGAAAGGTTGGCGAAGAACGAGACGACCTTCTGCTCGCCCGTCTCGGGGTCGGTCTTCGGCAGCCCGTTCTCGGGGTCGCGGACGATCGACCGGATGGGCAGCAGGCGTTCGGCGGTGAGGTCGAACAGGTCGGCCTCGGTCCGCACCGGCGGCTCCTGGGGTGGCAGAGGCTGGGTGAGCGCGGTCGCCGCCACGTATCCCAGCCCCTCGATGTCGAAGGCGTTGCGCCCGGCCGCGAAGAAGATCCGCTCGCGGAGCTGCGCGGGACAGGCCCTGGCGTTCGGGCAGCGCAGATCGGCGTCGCCCTCCCGCTCGTAGGCCAGCTCGGTGCCGCACTCCGGGCAGTGGGTGGGCATCACGAACGCGCGCTCGCTACCGTCCCGCAGGTCCGTCACCGGCCCGACGATCTCGGGGATGACGTCGCCGGCCTTGCGCAGGACCACGGTGTCGCCGATGAGCACGCCCTTCCGCGCGACCTCGGAGGCGTTGTGCAGCGTGGCCCGCTCCACGGTGGACTGGGCCACCACGATCGGCTTCATCACGCCGTATGGGGTGACCCTGCCGGTGCGGCCCACGCCGACCTGGATGTCGAGGAGCTGGGTGGTGACCTCCTCCGGCGGGTACTTGTACGCGATGGCCCACCGGGGCGCCCTGCTGGTGGAGCCGAGCTGCCGTTGCACCGGGATCCGGTCGACCTTGACCACCACGCCGTCGATCTCGTACTCGGGATCGTGGCGGTGCTCGTTGTAGAAGGCGATGAAGTCACGGATCTCGTCGAGGCTCCCGACCACCTTGTACCGGTCGCTGACCGGCAGCCCGAAGCCGGCGAGCCGCGCGTAGGTGTCCGACTGGGTCACCGGCGGCTCGGCGCCCTCCCACTTCCCCACTCCGTGCACGATCAGCCGGAGCGGGCGCTGCGCCGTGACCCGCGGGTCCTTCTGCCGCAGGGAGCCGGCGGCCGAGTTGCGCGGGTTGGCGAAGGGCGGCTTGCCCGCGTCCATGAGCTGCTCGTTCAGCCTCTTGAATCCCTCGACGGGCAGGAAGACCTCGCCGCGCACCTCGATCAGGTCGGGCACGTCGTCCCCGGCCAGGCGGTGCGGCACATCGTCGAGCGTGCGGATGTTGGGGGTGATGTCGTCGCCGGTGCGGCCGTCGCCACGGGTCGCGCCCCGGACCAGGCGGCCCTTCTCGTACACGAGGGCCACGGCCAGGCCGTCGATCTTGAGCTCGCACAGGTACGGCCCGGGGTCGGCCTCGATCAGGCGCTCGGCCCGCGCCTGCCAGGCCGCGAGGCCTTCGTCGGTGAAGGCGTTGTCGAGGCTCTCCATCCGCTGGAGGTGGCTCACCGCCGCGAACTCGGTGGAGACGGGCGCTCCCACCTTCTGGGTGGGCGAGTCGGGAGTCCGCAGGCTCGGATGCTCCTCCTCCAGCGCGACGATCTCCCGCATCCACGTGTCGTACTGCGCGTCGCTCACCGTCGGGGAGTCGAGCACGTAGTAGCGCCAGTTGGCCTGATCGATCAGCTCCGCGAGCTCGGCGTGCCGCTCCAGCGCCTCCGGCGGCGCGCTTTCGGCCCCAGCCTCGGCCTCGACCCCGACTTCGTTCACCTGTTCGGCCACGTCGACCTCTCCCCTCGTCAACGACCCAGGGAAACCGTATCTCCGAGCACCGACAGAGTCTCCCCTGGCCGGAGGACGCGCGGGAGCCGCGCCGAGGACGGGCCCGGCTCCCGCCGATCCATTCCGTCGGGGGCCCGCACCAGACCATGGCGGGCACCCCGTCAAGGAGTGATCGACGCCTACGGTAGACCGCTCACGGCGGGCTTTCATCCGGTTTTGGAACGCTGCAGCGTACGGGTCCCCGACACGCGGCGGCGTACGGACCTCCGGCTATTCGCCCGGGTCCTCCTGGAGCACCCGGGCCGCCTCCCGGCACCGGGCGAGCGCGGCCTTGGCGTACGCGGGCGAGGCGCCGGCGAGACCGCACGACGGAGTGAGCACGACCTGAGTGGCGAGGCGGGCGGGTGCGAAGCCGAGCCGCCGCCACAGCTCCACCGCCGGCGCGGCGACGACGCCCTTGTCCGGCAGGCGCGCGTCCGTCCCCGGGACGACTCCCAGGAAGAGGGCGATCCCCTTCTCGACGGCCTCTCCGACGTGGTCCTCCTCGCGCCGCCGCAGCCGCGAGGCGTCGAGCGAGATCCCCTGAGCCCCCGCCGTGCGGATGACCTCGATGGGCACGCCGGACGCGCAGCAATGGACGATCGGGAAGGCGCCGGCGGCCGACACGGCGGCGATCACGGCGGCGAGCCGATCCCTCGCGACGGTGGGCTCCACGGCGGCCAGACGCCCGAAGCCCGACGCGGTCGGGACGGCACCGGCGAGCACACCCGGTAGCCCGGGCTCGTCGAGCTGGACGACGAGGCGGGCCCCCGGCACCCTGCGCCGCACGTCGGCGACGTGCTGGGTGAGCCCCTCGGCGAGTGACTCGACCAGGTCCCGTACGGCTCCCGCGTCGGCGAGCATCTTGTTCCCGTACCGCAGCTCGACCGCCCCGGCGAGCGTCCACGGGCCGCAGACCTGGATCTTCAGGGGGCCCTGGTACCCCTGCGCGATCTCCTCCAGGCCGTCGAGGTCGCGCGCCAGGTGGTCGCGGGCCCGCTTGTGGTCGCGGCCGGGCCGGTCGGCGAGCCTCCACCCGGAGGGCTGCACCTCGGCAGGCAGCTCGACCAGCAGCGACGCGGTCCGCCCGATCATGTCGGCGCCGACGCCGCGTGCCGGCAGCTCGGGGAGGAAGGGCATGGGCAGCTCGCCGAAGGCCGTGCGCAGCGCCTCCAGATGGTCGTCGCCCGGGTACGACCCCACCCCCGAGGCTGTGGCCTCGACCCAGGGAAACTCGTTCACGGCCACTAGCTTAGGGACTATGAAACTCACCAAACTCGGACACGCGTGCTGGCGGCTGGAGAAGGACGCCTCGACGCTGGTCATCGACCCGGGCTCCTTCAGCGGAGAGGGCCTGCTCGACGGGGCGGCCGCGGTGCTGATCACCCACGAGCACTTCGACCACGTCGACGCCGGGCTGCTCAAGGCGGCCGGCCCGGCCCTGGAGGTCTACACCTGCCAGGCGGTGGCCGACCAGCTCGGCGACATCCCGGCGACGGTGCACGTCGTCCGGGACGGGGACGGGTTCGACACCGCCGGGTTCTCGGTCAAGACGATCGGCGAACTGCACGCGAAGAACCACCCCGACGTGCCCCAGGTGCAGAACGTGGGCTTCCTGGTGGACGAGGAGGTCTTCTACCCCGGCGACGCGCTGACCCTGCCCGGCGTCGAGATCCCCACGCTGCTCGTGCCGACGAACGCACCCTGGCTGCGGGCATCGGACATGATCCTCTACCTGCGCGACGTACGCCCCCTCCGCGCCTACTCCACGCATGACGGGCTGGTGAACGAGATCGGGCAGATGCTGATCGACAAGTGGCTCGACGGCGAGGCGGACGAGCAGAAGGCCGATTTCCGCCGGGTGCCGGTCGGCGAGTCGGTCGAGATCCCGTAGCCGACCGGATCTGTCAGGCCGCCGAGGCGATCGTGGCGGACCCGATGACGGTGTCGCCGTCGTAGAGGACGGCGCCCTGTCCCGCCGCGACGCCCGCGGCCGGCCTGTCCAGCTCGATGTGCAGCGTGCCGCCGGACAGCTGGGCGCGGCAGCCGTACACCTCGCCGTGCGCGCGTAGCTGCACCGCGCAGGTGATCGGCTCGTACGGCTCCCGCACCGGCCCGTTCCAGACGGGCCGCTCGCCCACGACGGCGCGCACCTCCAGCGACGCCCTCGGGCCGACGGTCACCGTGTTGGTCACCGGCTCGACGGACAGCACGTAACGCGGCCGCCCGTCGGTGGCCGGGCGGTCCATGTGCAGCCCCTTGCGCTGCCCGATCGTGTAGCCGTACGCGCCCTGGTGGGTGCCGACCACGTGCCCGGTCAGCGCGTCGACGATGGGACCCTCCGCGGCGCCGAGCCGCTCGGCCAGGAACCCGCGGGTGTCCCCGTCGGCGATGAAGCAGATGTCGTGGCTGTCGGGCTTGTCGGCGACCATGAGCCCCCGGCGGGCCGCCTCCTCGCGGACCTGCGCCTTCGTCGAGCCGCCCAGCGGGAAGATCGCGTGGGCGAGCTGCTCACGGGTCAGCACGCCCAGCACGTACGACTGGTCCTTGCCCTCGTCGACGCTGCGCCGCAGCACGCCGCCGTCGAGACGCGCGTGATGGCCGGTGGCGACCGCGTCGAAGCCCAGCGCGAGCGCCCGGTCGAGCACCGCCTCGAACTTGATCTTCTCGTTGCAGCGCAGGCACGGGTTGGGGGTGCGGCCGGCGGCGTACTCGCTGACGAAGTCCTCCACCACGTCGCGATGGAACCGCTCGGCCATGTCCCAGACGTAGAAGGGGATGCCGATCACGTCGGCGGCACGCCGGGCGTCGCGCGAGTCCTCCAGCGTGCAGCAGCCGCGCGCGCCGGTCCGGTACGACTGGGGGTTCGACGACAGCGCGAGGTGGACGCCGGTGACGTCGTGCCCCGCCTCGGCGATCCTGGCGGCGGCGACGGCAGAGTCGACCCCGCCGGACATGGCGGCGAGGACGCGGAGCCTGGGTGTGCGGAGCCTGGGTGTGGGAGCCATAGCCCTTCCGAGATTACCCGTACGGCGGGCTCGCCCCGGCCCTCGCCCTGGGCCTGTGGAAAACCCGCTCCCGGCGGCGTTGGCACCCGGCCCGGCGAGCTGGGAGGATACGGGGCCATGCGACTGTTCGGGCGCAAGGACCGGCCTGCTGAGCAGGCGGAGGCCATCGCCGGCTTCTGGACCTGGTGGGCTGAGGCCCGCCCTCAGATCGACGCGCAGGTGGAGGTGGAGGACGCCGGGGCGCTGGCGGAGATCATCGGCCCCGCCGTCGACGCCCTGGATCCCGGCCTGGTCTGGGAGGTCGCCCCCGGCGGCACGGCGCGGCACGCTCTGGTGGTGACCGCCTCGGGAGACCCGGAGCTGCGTCCGTTCGCGCACCGGTGGGCCCTCGCCGCCCCGCCCGCCGACGAGCTGTGGGAGTTCCATCCGTCTCGCCAGGCCAACCCACGCGCGGCGGAGCTGACGGTCGACGTCGGCGGGCGCGAGTTCGGGCTGGACCGGCTGGTGATGGGCATGCGGGTGCCGCCGGGGAATCCCCGGGTGGATGTCGCCGCCTTCCACCCGATATTTCCGGATATCGAGGATGAGACGCGGATGGAGGCGACACTTCTCGCGCTCGACTGGCTGCTGGGCGAGGACGAGGTGGCCCGCTGGATCGGCGACATCGTCGCGGCCGAGTTCGAGCCGATCGACGCCATCGCGGCCGCGCACCTGCCCGCCGTGGTCGCCGACGTGGCCGCCGGTTTCGCGGACGAGCAGTGGGCGCTGCTCGAAGGGCGGACGGCGAGCGGAAAACCGATCACGGCGGCGGCCCGCTACCCGCTCCGCCCGGTCGACCACCCGCTCAACGACCAGCACATCGCGATCACCCTGCCCTACCGCGACGCGGACGCCGACGGCCTGCCCGCCGACGGGCCGTCGAAGGCGCTCGCCGAGTTCCAGGAGCGCCTCGGCGGCCGGATCGGCTCGCTCACCTCCGCCGTGCTGGCCGCTCACGTCACCGCCGAGGGCAGCCGGGTGCTGCACGTCTACGCCGACCCGGCGGCCGAGTGGACGCCCGTCATCAAGGAGCTGGCCGCGACCTGGCAGGAGGGCAGGGCCAAGGTGGACGTCGCCGACGATCCCTCATGGGGGGCCGTGGCGCTCTTCCTCACCTGACGCGGGCTCAGCTCAGGGGCTCAGCTCAGGCCGGCCCGGCGGGCGCGCTCCACGACGTGGCCGATGACCTCGGCCACCCGGTCCACGTCGGCCTCGGTGCTGGTGTGGCCCAGGGTGAACCGCAGCGACCCCCGGGCACGAGCGCCGTCCCTGCCCATCGCCAGCAGCACATGGGACGGCTGGGCGACGCCCGCCGAGCACGCCGATCCGGTGGAGCACTCCACGCCCTTGGCGTCCAGCAGCATGAGCAGCGCGTCGCCCTCACAGCCGGGGAAGGAGAAGTGCGCGTTCCCCGGCAGCCGCTCGACGGGGTCGCCGTTGAGCAGGACGTCCGGCACGGCCTGCCGTACGCGGACGATGAGATCGTCGCGCAGAGACGACAGCCGCGCCGCGTTGGCGGCCTGGCGATCGACGGCGGTCTGCACGGCGGCGGCGAAGCCGGCGATGGCCGGCGCGTCGAGCGTGCCGGACCTGACGTCGCGCTCCTGCCCTCCGCCGTGGAGGACGGGAACGGGATCGACGCCGCGGGCGAGCAGCAGCGCCCCGACTCCGATGGGGCCGCCGACCTTGTGCCCGGACACGGTCATCGCGTCGACGCCGGACTCCGCGAACGAGACAGGGAGCTGGCCGACCGCCTGCACCGCGTCGGTGTGGAACGGGATCCCGTACTCGTGGGCGATGGCGGCCAGCACGCGGATCGGCTGCACCGTGCCCACCTCGTTGTTGGCCCACATCACGCTGACCAGCGCGACGTCGCCGGGGTCACGCTCGATCGCCGCGCGCAGGGTGCCCGGGTCGACGCGCCCGTGGTCGTCGACCTCCAGGAGCTCCACCGTCGCCCCGTGGTGGTCGCCCAGCCAGTGGGCGGGATCGAGGGCGGCGTGGTGCTCGATCGCGCTGAGCAGGATCCGGGGGCGCTTGCGCGCCCAGTACAGCCCCTTGATGGCCAGGTTGTCGGCCTCCGTGCCGCCTGCCGTGAACACGACCTCGCTCGGCCGGGCACCCAGCGCGCACGCGATCGTCTCCCGCGACTCCTCGACGACCCTGCGGGCGCGGCGCCCGGCCGCGTGCAGCGACGACGGGTTGCCGACCTGCCCGAGCTGGGCGGTCATGGCCTCGATCGCCTCGGGAAGCATAGGGGTGGTCGAGGCATGGTCCAGATACGCAGTCCCCACGGCCCCTCCCATACGCACGCTCAGCCAAACAAGCGTATAGGGGCTTTTCCCCGCCGCCACCCCCCTGGTGGACACTGTACCGTCCAGCCGGTACAGTAAGGCGCATGAGGAGGGACGAACTGCTCGACGCGGCCGAATGTCTGCTCGATGACCAGGGTGCCCACGCGCTCACCCTGGCCGCCGTCGCCGACCGCGCCGGCGTCAGCAAGGGCGGCCTCCTCTACCACTTCGCCAGCAAGGAAGCCCTGGTCAAGGGCATGATCGAGCGTTTGATCGCAGAGTTCGACGCGCTGGTCGCGGCACAGGACGAGAGCACCTACACCCGGGCCTACCTGGCGGCCACCTTCGAGGCGGTCCAGTCCGGCCGGCTGAGACGCTGGGCCGTGGTCACCGGGGCCGCGGGCGATCCCGCGCTGCTCGCGCCGATACGCGAGGCGCTGGCGCGCTGGCACCTGTACGGGCTGGACGAGGAGCCCGACCCTGCGACGTCCCGGATCGTACGCCTGGCGTGCGAGGGTGTCTGGGAGGTCGCGACCCACTGCCCGTCGATCGTCGACTACTCCGAAGTCCGGCGCAGGCTGCTCGACCTGCTGTGACGCCACCGCGGCACCGCTGAGGCGCCGCGCGCCCCCCCTTCGCCCTCGTGCGTTTCGCCCTCCTCCCCCCCGGCTGACCGTTGTTGGTGGTCGCCCTTCCGGCTGTCCGGCCGTAAGGGCGACCGGCTGGTGTGTGCCCGTCGCACCCGATGCGAAACCCGTGAAAGGAATCTGTGATGACCCGCGCCCTGAGGACGGCCCGCAATGGGACGATCCTCACCTTCGTCCTGGCCGGTCTGCTGTGTGGAACGTTCACCGTCCGCGTTCCGGCGCTGGCCGAACGGCTCCGCCTGCCGGAGTCGTCGGTCGGCCTCGTCCTGCTCTTATGGGGGATCGGCGCGCTCGTCACCATGCAGCTGATGCGTCTGGTCATGGCGAGGGTCGGCAGTCGCGGCGTCCTGCGGGCGGCCGCCCCCCTGAGCGCGGCGTCGCTGGGGCTCGTCGCCGTCGCGCCGTCCTTCCCCGTGCTGCTCATCGCGGCCATGATCTTCGGCATGGCGTTCGGCGCGCTCGACGTCGCCATGAGCGCTCAGGGCTCCACGGTCGAGCGCGCGTACGACAGGCCGCTGATGAGCGGGATGCACGCGGGATGGTGTGTGGGCGCCATCTCGGCGGGGCTGCTCGGCACGGCGGCCATCGCCACCGGGCTGTCCTTCACCGCGCACCTCCTGATCGTGGCGCTGGCGTCACTTCCCGCGTCGGTCGCCCTCAGCCGCACCTACCTTCCCGACGCCGCGTCCGGCAACGCCCCCGAGGGACGCCGGGGCAGGCTCCCCGCCGTCGTCTACCTGCTGGGCGCGGTCATGTTCGCCGCGTTCATGGTCGAAGGCGTCGTCGCCGACTGGAACGGCCTGTACCTCATCGGCACGCTCCGCGCTCCCGAGGCGCTCGCCGCGCTCGGCTATCCCGTGTTCGAGGCGGGCATGCTGGTCGCGCGGCTGCGCGGCGACCGGCTACGCGGCCGGTACGGCGCGCGCCGCCTGATCGTCTTCTCCGGAGGCGCCACGGCGGTCGCGTTCCTGGCCGTCATCGCGGCGCCCTCCGCGCCGGTGGCGGTGGCGGGGATGTTCCTCATCGGCCTCTCCGTTGCCACCATCTCGCCGATGACGGTGTCTCTGGCGGGCACCGCCACGGCCGACCCCGGCCCGGCGATCGCGCAGGCGGGCGCCATGGGCTACGCGGGGCTCCTGCTGGGGCCGGTCGTCATCGGCTTCCTGTCCGCGGCGGCCTCCCTGCGGGCGGCCATGGGCACCGCGGTGGTGCTCGGCGTCCTCATCGCCGTCGCCGCCCGCTTCCTGCCCTCCTCCCGTACGGCTCCCGCCGAGAGGCCTGCCCCCGCGGAGGAGCAACTCCAGCTGGCGGCCTGACGCCCGGCAGGACAATTGTCCGGCCGAGGGAAGGACATGACGATCTGCCGGGGACGGCGGCGGAGCGGGATGATCGGGAGGTGCGGATTCGCCCCTTCCCCTTCCTGACCGCCGCCGTGGCGGCCGTCACGGCGGTGCCAAGCCTCGTCCAGCTCGCCGACACCGCGTTGCTCGGCGCCTTCCGGCGTGATCCCGCGCTCGTGCGTACAGGCGAGTGGTGGCGGCTCGCCACCTCGCTCGTCTTCCAGGACGGCGGCCTGCTGGGCACGGCCTTCAACCTCGTCACCCTGCTCGTGATCGGCACGATGGCGGAGCGGGCCCTCGGCCGCGGGCGGTGGCTCGCGCTCTACCTTGCCGGAGCGGCCGCCGGTCAGGTGGCGGGCATGCTGTACGGCACGGCGGGAGCGGGCAACTCGATAGCCGTGTGCGGCCTGGCGGGCGGCGTCCTCACCGCTTTCCTCGCCCGCTCACGAGCGGCCGACGCGACGCCGGGGCGATCGGACGCCACGCCGGGGCGATCGGACGCCACGCCGGGGCGATCGGACGCCACGCCGGGGCGATCGGAGACGGCGCCCGGCCGGCTGGAGGCGTCGGTGGCCGCCTTCTACTCGGCGGTGGTCGCCACTCCCGCCTTCGGCGACTCCACGGCGGCGGTGGTGGCGTCCGTGGTGGTGGCGTCGGCCGGGACCCAGCTCGTCGCGCACAGGGATCGGCTGCCGCGGACGACGTTCCCCGCTCTCGCCCTCGCCGCAGGAGTCGTCCTCACCGCGCTGTCCGATCTGCACGGCCCGGCACTGCTGGCCGGCCTCGGGATGGGCGCGGTACTCACACTCCCCCAGGCCACCCCTCGGCGTACCCGGATGTGACAGACGTCCGAGCGGCGCCGAGGTGCGGCGCCGCTCCGGACGGCGAGACGAGACGAGACGAGACGAGACAACGGAACGGCAGGACGAGGCGACGAGACTGCGAGAAGGAACGGCGGGGCGAACCGCGCTACTTGCGCTTCTCGATCTCTTCGGTGAGCTGCGGGACGATCTGGAAAAGGTCCCCCACGACGCCGAAGTCCGCGATCTCGAAGAGCGGAGCCTCTCCGTCCTTGTTGATGACGACGATCGTCTTGGAGGTCTGCATCCCGGCCCGGTGCTGGATGGCGCCGGAGATGCCCGCCGCGACGTAGAGCTGCGGTGAGACGGTCTTGCCCGTCTGCCCGACCTGGAACTGGTGCGGGTACCAGCCGGCGTCGGTGGCGGCCCGTGAGGCGCCCACCGCCGCCCCCAGGGAGTCGGCCAGCTTCTCGATGATCGAGAAGTTGTCCGCGGAACCGACGCCCCGCCCGCCGGAGACCACGATCGCGGCCTCGGTGAGCTCCGGACGGCCGCCCTTCTCCTGCGTGACCTTCTCGACGATCTTGGCGGCCCTGGCGGCGTCCGACAGGGTGACCTCCACCTTCTCCTCGGCGCCGGCGGCGGGAGCCGTGACGGGGGCCGTGGCGTTCGGGCGGACCGCGATGATCGGAATGCCCTTGACCACCCGGCTCCGGACGTTCACACCGCCACCGAAGATCGACAGCTCGGCGACGAAGCCCTCCTCCACGCCCACGGCGTCCGTGATGACGCCGGAGTCCGTCTTGATCGCCAGGCGGCCGGCGACCTCCTTGCCCTCGCCCGTCGCGGCGACGAGGACGCCGGCCGGCGACCGCTCCGCCACCAGCTGGGCCAGCAGCTCGGCCTTGGGCGCCACGACGTACTGCCCGATCTCCTCGCTGTCCGCCACGTAGATCTTCTCGGCGCCGTACTCGGCCAGCCTGGCCTTGGCGGTGTCCGAGTAGCCGGGGCCCGCCCACACCGCCGCCGGGGCGCCCAGCGACCGGGCGAGCGTCAGCAGCTCGAAGGTAACCTTCTTGATCTCACCGTCGACGTGGTCGACGAGAACCAGAACCTCACTCATCCCAAGCCCCTCAGACGAACTTCTTCGACGCGAGGAACTCGGCGATCTTCGAACCGCCGTCGCCCTCGTCCTTGATGACCGTGCCGGCCGCCCGCGGCGGAGCCGGGGCGAAGTCGACGACCTCGCTCCACGCGCTGGCGAGGCCGACCTGGTCGAGCGCGATCTCCGCGTCCGCGACGCCGAGCGTCTCCACCGGCTTCTTCTTCGCGGCCATGATGCCCTTGAAGGACGGGTACCGCGGCTCGTTGATCTTCTCGACGACCGACACGACCGCGGGCAGCGAGGCCTCGACCCTGTCGTGGCCGTAGTCGGTGAGCCGCTCGACGGTGATGGCCTGGCCGTTCACCTCGACCTTCCCGGCGAGGGTAAGCTGCGCCACGCCGAGCCGCTCGGCCAGCATCGCGGCCAGCATGCCGGTGCGGGCGTCGGTCGACTCCGAGCCCAGGACGACCAGGTCGAAACCGATCTTCTTGAGGGTCTGGGCGATGGCGTAGGAGGTCGACAGCGCGTCCGAGCCGTGCAGCGCGTCGTCGGTCAGGTGGACCGCCTTGTCCGCGCCCATCGCGAGGGCCTTGCGGATGGTCTCGGTGGCCCTGGCGGGGCCCATGCTGAGGACGGTGACCTCGCCTCCGTGGGCCTCCTTGAGCCGCAGCGCCTCCTCGACCGCGTACTCGTCGAGCTCGTTCACCACGCCGTCGGCGGCGTCGCGGTCGAGCGTCTTGTCATCGGACCTCAGCTTGCGCTCGGTCGCCGTGTCGGGGACCTGCTTCACGCAGACGACGATGTTCATGGCCGGTGGCCGACCTCCCGTTTCCGTACGGCTGACGCCGCGGTTCTCGGTACGTGGCGCGGGGCACGCGCACGCCGTTCAGACTGCCAGGTGCTCATGGGCGCGATGACAGTGGGTGGCCCGGGGTGTGGAGCTCTCCCTGGTCCCCCATCGACATGTTACCCATCGGTAGCTTGGACGCAAACTTCCCGGTCGTACGGCCGGGAACTCCGGCGCGTGACTCCACGCCGCGTCCGTTCCACGATACCGAGCTTTGTTCCATAACCGGCCCACGCGGCGGGTGTCAGCTCGCGACGACCAGGGCGACGAGCAGGAACAGGACGGTGCCGACCGCCAGCAGCAGGGTCCCGGTGCTGAACAGCGTGCTGAGCAGGGCCCATACGGCCACCACTCCCACCCCGCCGACCACGTCCACCGCCACCCGGGACCGCGACCGGGCCACCAGCCCGAAGCCGGCGTCGATCAGCAGGGCGATGCCGTACAGGACGAGCAGGAGCAGTGAGACCTCGGGCAGGTTGTGCCGCGCCGCCGCGGCGAACAGGCCGACGACGACCGCGGAGCCGATCACCCAGCGGCGGTGGACCTTCTGGCGGTGCCTGGCGCGGGCGTCCGGCCCCGGCCGCCTCCGCTCACCCGGCCGCCACTGGCGGGTGACCGCCTCGTCGATGCCGCCCGCCCCTGTCATCTCGTCCTGCCACGGCCGGTCCAGGTCCGCGGGCGGCACGCCCGGCGGGAGCGGGTCGCGGGAGGCGAGCGGATCGGCGTAGGAGGCGCGAACGCCCGGGACCGGCTCGCCCGCCATGGGCGCTCCCCTGCCCGGCGCTCCCCTGCCCGCGCGCCGCCGCCCGTCCCGCCCGTTCCGCCGGTCGTGCCACCGCCCGCCTGAGCGCTCATCCAGTTGCCCGTCCGGCTGCCCGCCCGGCTGCCCGTCGCGCCGCTCATGCCCAGGCGGGGCGGCGGCATGGAGGCGGCCGGTGAGCTCGTCCGCCGCCGGCCGCGCCGCGGGATCGGTCCGCAGGCAGCGCTCCAGCAACGGCGCCAGCCAGGCGGGGACGCCGGACAGGTCGGGCTCCCGGTGGACCACCCGGTAGGCGATCGCCGCCGCCGGTCCGGTCCCGTACGGCTGCCGCCCCGACGAAGCGAAGGCCACGGTCGCCGCCCAGGCGAAGACATCGGCCTCGGGACCGGCGTCCCCGCCCTCCAGCACCTCGGGGGCGAGGTAGCCCGGAGTGCCGACGACCGCACCCGACGCCGTCACCGAGGCCGACTCCAGCGCGCAGGCGATGCCGAAGTCGATCACGTACGGCTCGCCGTCCGCGATGATCACGTTGGCGGGTTTGAGGTCCCTGTGCACCACCCCGGCCGCGTGGATGGACTCCAGCGCCTCGGCGAGGCCGGCCGCCAGCCGCACGAGGTCGCCGTCCCGGGCCGGCCCGTCCTTGGCGAGGACGGTGCTCAGCGCCCGGCCCTGGACGTAGCGGGTGACGATGTACGGCCGATCGCCCGTGAGCGAGGCGTCGAGCACCTCGGCCACGTGCCGCCCGCGCACCCGGCGCATGGTCTCCACTTCCCGCGCGAGGCGGGTGAGGGCGAAGGCGTCCGAGGCGACGTGCGGGTGGAGCACCTTGACGGCGACCGTGTGGCCGTGGGGATCGAGGGCGAGGTGCACCTCCCCGAACCCGCCGGAGCCGAGCGTCGAGACCAGGCGATAGGGCCCCAGATGGTGGGGCGCGGACTGATCGGGCGAAGCGTGCTCCGGCGAACCCATAACGCTCCTCCTCGCGCTCCGGGGCGTCGGCCGCCCGGTCAGTTCCAGAAAGTGAGGAAGCCCAGGCCTATCTTGTCCATGATGTCGCCGATCACGCCGCCGACCAGGTTGACTACCGTGTCCTCACCTTTTCGTCGGAGATCCGTGACGATGTGGTTGATCGCCACGTGCGGCGGGTCCCACGGCGCCCACGAGGCGTCGGCCGACAGTGCGGTCATCACCGCGAACAGGGCCACCGTGCCGACCGCGATCGTGACGACCATCCCGGCACCGGGGCTGCGGATCACCGCCGTGAGCGTCCGGGCGACGGCCTTGCGCGGAGCGCCCCCGCCGGGAAGCACGAACAGCCCGCCGACGAAGGCCCCGGCGGCGTACGCGGCCGCCGGGTCGGTCGGCAATCCCACGGGCTTGACCAGGACGCCCCACACGCACATGGCGAACATCGCGGCCAGCGGCACCTGGATGAGCGTGGCCACCCCCGCCTTGATCAGCGCCCACGGCGTGCCGAGCACCACGAGGAGCGGGTCGGCGCCGCTGCCCCTCCCGGCGGCCCGGCGGTCGGCGACGTCCCCGACCAGGTAGTGGCCCACCCGCAGAGTCAACGCCACGACCACGGCGAACAGGCTGACCACCACGGGCAGCATGCAGGCCAGGGCGACGAGCGTGACGAGCAGCAGGGCGCCCAGGATGGGGTGCCCGGCCCGGTAGCGGGGCCGCTGCTCATCCCGCTCGTACGGCCGGGCCGGCGCGGGCGGAGGCGCCTGCCGCCCGGGAACGGGCGACGGGACGCCGCCGGGCGGAGCCGGGTAGCCGGCAACCCGCTGGTCGGGCTGCGGGGGGTGGCCCGGCGGAGGCTGGTACGCCGGCGGGCGCGCGGGCTGGCCGTACGCCGCCTCGCCGTACCCGCCGGAGCCGTACACCGGCAGATTGGGGTAGGCCGGAGGGGGCGCGGCGGCGGCGCGCCTGGGCTTGGGCGCCCGGGGCTCGCGGCGCGGCCGGTCCGGCTCGACGTAGTTCACCGGCGGCAGCAGATCGGAGTAGGTGTGGCCGGCGGGCAGGACGCTGGTGCGGTCCGGCCGGCCGTTCGCCGGCGCCGCGTCGTCGAGGACCCTCGTCTCGCCCGGGGCGTGCCCGTTGACGCCCGTCCCGTCGAGGATCCTGGTCCCGCCGTCGCCGGGCATCTCCCGCAGAGTGGTCACCGAGGGGTCGAGCGTCCGGGTGAGCCTGAGCAGCGACGCGGCGGTGGGGCGGGAGGAGGCCTCGGAGGCGAGGGCCAGCCGCAGCCAGCCCCGCATCCACACCGGCGCGAGGTCGACCTGCGCCTTCCCCTCCAGAATGTTGTAACAGACCGACTCGAACGTGCCCGACCCGAAGGGCGGCTTGCCGGTCGCCGCGAAGAACACGGTGGCCGCCAGCGCGTGCACGTCGGCCGCCTGGGTGATCTCGGAGTCGCGGATGATCTCGGGAGCCAGGTAGCCGGGGGTGCCGACGAACATCCCGGTCTGGGTCAGCCGGGTCGCGTTGACCAGGTGCGCGATGCCGAAGTCGATCACCA
Organism: Microbispora sp. NPDC049125; assembly: GCF_040802045.1. Classification (NCBI taxonomy): domain Bacteria; kingdom Bacillati; phylum Actinomycetota; class Actinomycetes; order Streptosporangiales; family Streptosporangiaceae; genus Microbispora; species Microbispora sp. NPDC049125. The sequence continues at coordinate 40,135 of NZ_JBEZDW010000031.1, forward strand.
GCGGCTCGCCGTCCACGAGCATCACGTTCGCCGGCTTGAGGTCGCGGTGCACGACGTCGGCGGCGTGGATCGCCACCAGCGCCTCGCACAGGCCCCGCGCGATCTGGATGACGTCGGCCGCCGGCAGCGGCCCGTCCTCCAGCACGGTCTGCTCTAAGGTGCGGCCGGGGGCGTACCTCGTCACGATGTACGGCGTGGCGCCCGTCAGGTCGGCGTCGAGCACCTCGGCGACCCGCTTGCTGCGCACCCGGCGCATGGTCTCCACCTCGCGGGTGAGCCGGTCCCTCGCCTTGAGGTCGCTCGCCACGTGCGGGTGGAGGACCTTCACGGCGACCTCGCGTCCCTCGGCGTCCAGCCCGAGGTGCACGACACCCATGCCCCCCTCGCCCAGGCGCCGGAGCAGCCGGTAGGGGCCGATCCTCTCGGGAGCCTCAGTTGCCGACATTTCGTCCCCCGTCACCCATTACCTGCCTGTGATTGCAGATCCCCCAAGCGTGTCACTACCGACAGAACGTCGATGGGTCCCCAGAAGTGCCCTGCTGTCTGTTTACCCAGCACGCTGCTGAGTGCGATCGCCGCCACCAGCACGGCCAGGACGCCGATCCCCAGAGCGGCCCCCTTCGCCGCCCCGCCGCCGGGGAACAGCGACGCCAGCGTCCGCCGCATCTGCCGTCCCGGGCCCTCCACGCCCGGGCCCGCGCAGACGGTCCACAGGGCGACGGCGATCCCCCAGCTCAGCGCCGCGAGCACCGGCATCGACCCGACGAGCACGGTCAGCAGCAGCGTGACCGGCAGGCCGAGGACCAGCGCGTACGGCACGAGCGCGATCGTCACGCCGATCGACTTCACCAGAGCGGCCGGCTGGCCGAGCACGCGGATCACGTCGGTGGCCGCCGCCCCCGCCGGGCGGCGGGAGGCGAGCTGCGGCTGCGCGATGTCGGCCGCCCTCAGCAGCACGGCCACCGGTAGGGCGAGCATGCACACCAGCAGAGGCGCGATCACCGCCAGGCAGGTCATGACGACGAGCAGCAGCGCGCTCGCCACGCCGTACGCCTTGGAGCGCTGGAGGAGCACTCCCGCGGGGAGAGGCGAGGGCGGCACGGTCGGCGGCGGCACCCGGACGGTCGGCAGGAACGGCGCCGGGCTCTGCTGGTGGATGTGCGGCGTCTGCTCGTAGATCTCGGCGGCCTGCTCGAAGAAGGCCTGGTCACGCGGGGTGCCCGCCGCCTGGCGGAGCTCCTCGGAGGTCACCCTCCGGGTCGGGATGTCCTTGTCGGGACGGCGCATCGGCGTGTCCCAGTCCGACGGCGGCGCCGATCCTGGCCCGGCCGGACGAGCGGCGGACGTGGGCGGCATGGAGGCGGCGGGCGGGGCCATCCAGGTGGGGACGTCGCCCTCGGAGGGCTTGAGAGGCATGGGGGGCTCGGGGGAGCCGGGGGTGGCGGAGGGCGTGGAGACGCCGCGCGAGCCCGCCGGGTCGAAGCGGGTGGCGATGTCCCCCTCGGGCCGTCCGGGCGCGGGCTGCGGGGGCGCGCCACGGGAGCCGGGCTCGAACCGGGTGGGTATGTCGCCCTCGGGCCGGACGGGACGTGCGGGAGCGCTGTCGGCGATCCCCGCCCTGCGCAGGTCCTCTCCCGTGACACGCACCGTCGGGAAGGGGTCGCCGGGATGGCCCGCGGCCGGGGTGTCCCTCAGCAGCGACACGAACTCCTCGGCCGACGGCGACGGCGAAGAAGACGGCGGGGTGGCCACCGGGGCCACCGGCGGGGCGACGAACGGGATGCCGCCGGGCGAGGCATGCGCGGAGCCCGCACCACCCGAACCGCCGGCACCCGAACCCGCGACACCCGAACCCGCGACACTCGAACCCTGGCCGCCGAAGGCCGCGGCTCCGGTGGAGGGCATGGGCGGCGAGGAACGTCCGTGCGGGCCGGAGGCGCCGGGCCGGTCGAAGTCGGGCACGGGCTGGCCGCTCGTCTCGTCGACGTTGGGCACGGTGGTGATGTGGTCGGGCACCCTGGGCGGGCCACCCGCGGGCGGCATCAGCTCGGCGACCCGGCGCACCAGCTCGGCCGCCGTCGGCCGCCTGGAGGGATCCCGGTGGAAGGCGGCACGCAGCACCGGCTGGAGCGGCGCGGGCGCGGCGACCACATTGGCCTTGCCCGACGTGATGTTGAAGAAGATCATCTCCAGCGTGCCCTTGCCGAACGGCGGCAGGCCGGTCGCGGCGTACAGCAGGGTGCCGGCCCAGGCGTGGACGTCGACCTCGGGCCCCGCCTCGTGGCCCTCGATGATCTCCGGCGCGAGGTAGCCGGGTGTGCCGATGAACATGCCCGTCTGGGTCAGCCGGGTGGCGTCCACCGCCTGCGCGATGCCGAAGTCGATGAGCACCGGCCGGCCGTCCAGCATGAGCACGTTGCCGGGCTTCAGGTCGCGGTGGATGACCCCGGAGGCGTGGACGGCGGCGAGCGCCTCCGCCACGCCCCTGGCCACCTTGAGCAGGGCGTCGAGGGGCAGCGGGCCGTCCTTCTTGATGATCTCGTCGAGCGCCCGGCCCGGCACGTACCGGGTCACGATGTAGGGCCGCTGCCCGGTCACGTCGGCGTCGACGACCTCCGCGATGTGCGGGTTGCGCACCCGGCGCATGGTCTCCACCTCGCGCGACAGCCTCCTGCGCGCGACGTCGTCCCCCGCCACCTCCGGGCGCAGGACCTTGACGGCCACCTGCCTGCCGTGGGGGTCCAGAGCAAGGTGGACCACGCCCATGCCGCCCTCACCGAGCCGCCGCAGCAGCCGGTACGGACCAAGTCGGTCGTCCTGATTCATTGCGTAAGCACCATACCGACTAAAAGAACGCCCATGAGTGAACCATCGCGCCACATTCCTGCTCAGCACAACGTCGCGGAAGGGCACGCGGTTTCCCAGGAGACGGTCAAATGGTGAGCGCCAGGACCTCCCCGCGCGTCGCCTTGACCAGAGATTCGCCGGAAAGTGCCAGCTTGGACCGGCGCAGGCCACTGCCGATCACGACGAATGAGCGCCTGGTCACATTTTCGTCAACGAGCACCGGCCAGCCCTCCGGGAGCCCCAGGGGCGTGATGCCGCCATACTCCATGCCGGTCAGCTCCACGGCCTCCGCCTGCGGCGCGAAGGACGCCTTGCGCGCCTCCAGGTGACGGCGGACCACGCCGTTGATGTCCGCCCGTCCGGTGGCGAGCACCATGACGGCGGCGTACCGGATCTCGCCCCCGCGCTTCGCGCTCACGATCACGCAGTTGGCCGAGTCCTCCATGGCGACGCCGTACCGCTCGCAGAACGCGGCCGTGTCGGCCAGCTCGGGGTCGATCGCGGCGACGCGCGCGCCGAGCCCGCCTTCCTGTACGGCCTGCCGGACGGCCCTGGCGACCGGCTCGGCCAGCAGGTCGGGGCGGTCGGCGGCGGGGACCCAGTCGAGAGGCACGTCATGGGGCTCGCCGATGGGCTCGTCGATGGGCATTCAGCTCTCCTTCACTACGCGCTGGTGCAGATCGGTGACCGCGGCGCGGGCGGACTCCAGGGCTCCCGCCTGCCACGCGATCAGGTACGTCAGCCAGTCTCCCGCGAAGTAGACCCGCCCGGCGGGCTTGCGCAGCAGGTTGAACTGGGCGTCGTAGGAGGGCCAGGCCACCCAGGCGCCCTCGATGTGCGGCTGGCCGGCCCAGGCCACCGACACGCTGGACAGCAGGTCGTTCCGGTAGTTCTCGCCGTGGATCTTCATGCCCTGGAGGAGCGCCCGGCGCTGCCGTTCGAGGTGGGGCAGCCGGGCGTAGGCGTCGGCGTCGTCTCCCAGGTTGTAGTACCCGACCAGCAGCCCGCGTGAGCCGTGGAAACCGTACGACGGGTACCAGATGTGCGAGATGTCCATGTCGGTCTCGGTGATGCCGCCGTAGATGCGCTCGTCGATCTCCCACCAGCGGCGGCCGTACTCAAGCCCGATCTTGCCTCCGGAGACCGGGACGGGCGTGCGCAGCGCGGCCACCACCCCGGCCTCCAGGTTGCCGGGGATCCGGGCGAGCACGTGGGGAGGCAGCGCGGCCACGCAGTAGTCCGCCCTGATCGAGCCGCCACTGTGGAGGACCTCCACCCCGTCGGGCAGGTTCGTGATCTTCTTGACCACGGCCGAGGTCCGGATGCGGTCACGGCCGACGGCGTCGGCGAGCGCCGCCGCGATGGCGTCCATGCCGCCGACCGGCTGGAACATCGGCGAGGCCTGCTCGTAGCCGAACGGGAAGGTGATCGAGCGGCCGAGCCCGTAGTTCAGCACCTCGGTGAGGGGAGGCGGCGTCCCGAGCGGCGCCGGCGGCAGCATGCCCGGGTTCGACCGCAGGCCCCTGCGATCGGAGCCGGTGTAGGTGTGGCTCCTGCCGATGTCGCCGAACTCCGACAGGAAGTCGAGCAGCACCTCCTTGTCGCCGGGGGTGAGCCGCCGGTCGAGCGCCCCGGTGTCGGTGGCCTTCGCCAGGAGCTCGCTGAGGTACCCGTAGGTGTCGGCCCGGGCCGTACGGGCGCGGACCGGCGCCTTCATGCCCTTGTTGTAGACGTAGGCGGAGGAGTTGTCGTTGACGAACGGCTCGATGGGGACGCCCAGCTCCCGGCAGTAGTCGAGGGTGACCATCCACTGGGCGATCCGCGCCGGGCCCGCGTTGAAGTACACGCCGTCGCCGAACTTCACCTGCTGGGTCTGGCCGGAGATCTCCGCCACCCGGTCGCCGCCGCGCAGCGTCATGCTCCGGCCGCCGACGCGGTCGCGGGCCTCCAGGATCGTGCAGTCGTAGCCGGCCTTGCCCAGCTCGTACGCCGTGGCGAGCCCGGCGACCCCGGCGCCCAGGATCACGACGGAGGCCGCTCCCCTGCCGGTCAGCGCGAAGTCGGAGCGCTGCGGCGGCGTGTAGTCCTTGGGCTGCGAGTTGGGAGCCAGCCCCAGCGCGCCCATCGCGGCGTACATCGCCCCCGCGCCTCCGGCGGCGCCAAGCCCCACCAGGAGGGCCCGCCGCGTCAGCACTCCGTCGCGGTCACCCCCGCTCACGCCCCGCCCACCCGCCTCGTCGCAGTTTCCGTCCGCCTGAGATCCCGGGCGTCAGCCGTACACGCCGCTGTCGCACGAGATCCGGCCGCCGATCATCGAGAAGATCCCGAAGAGGGACATGATGTCGTGATAGTCGTCCGTGGTGAACTCGGTGTGCCGCGGGCCGATCTGCTTGACCCCGGGTACGAGCGCGCACGCCGCCGCGATGGCCGTGGAGTTCCACTCCACCCCCAGCGTGTACGGCGGTGGCACCACGTAGGGCTGGAAGTCGGCCAGCCGGCCGAGCGCCCGCGCCGTTCCCTCGCGGATCCGCCGCCAGGCGACGCTCGGGGGCAGCAGCTCGGCGGCGAACATGTCGATGCCCGTCTTCACGGCGACGGTCTCGACGTCGCCGAGCAGCTCGCGGGCCTCCTCGCAGACCGCCTCGTCGCCGGTGACGACCGCGACCGGCACGCCCAGCGCTCCGGCGAACCCGGCGACCAGCCGGGTCTCGCCGCAGATCTCGCCGTTCAGATAGACGTCCTGGATCTCCTTGCCCATCCACGTGTGGTTGAGCACGCCGTGCTGGACGCCCGCCCGCGCGTGGTAGCCGCCGAAGCAGGCGGCGGCGAAGTCGCCGGTCAGCCCCTGCCCCATCCGGTGCGGCTTGCCGGCGCCGCGGATCAGCGTGGCACGCGGGTCGAGCAGGTCGATCCTGAGGTTCTTGGTGGACCCGTGCGCGTCGTTGACCACCACCGCCTCGGCCCCGGCGTCGAAGGCGCCCTCCACGATCGCTCCGGCGTCCCCCGTCATCAGTTCGCAGCCGCGCTCGTAGCCGCGGCCGCCCGCGTGCATCTCCTCGGGGTCGGTCAAGCCGGTGACCCCTTCCATGTCCATCGACAGGTAGATCTTCATGGTTCCCCCCTGGCCGCCCCCCAGGTCTCCACCCGGCGCGCCTCGTCCCCGGTCATCAGCCCGATGGTGTCACCCACGTACGCGTCGACCTGCTTGCGCCACCGCTCGGGGACCTCCTCGATCGCGGGAGGGTAGCAGCGCTCCAGCCAGCGGGTGGACTCCACTGTGGCCTGGAGGTATTCGGCCGCCCGCGCGAAGGGCGTGGTCTCGATGCCGGGCACGTGCGCGCAGCCGTACTCGATGGTCTCCTGGCCTCCGTACGGAGGCGGCTCCTGCCACTTGCGGGCGGCGACCATGCCCGCGGTGATCGTGGTGTTGAGCGGCCGCCTCTCGACCGCCGCGAGGATCAGCTCCTTGCGCAGGCACTTGGCGCACTTGCCGCACGGCCCCTGCGCGTCGCCCTTCAGGCACCAGCGGACGAGGGGCGCCAGCTCGGAGGCCATCGCCATCCGCATGGTCACCGGCTCGCTGAGGCCCCCGACGGGGAGCACGAGCGGGATCCCGGCCGCCGCGAACAGGCGGCCCCAGAGCCCGCCGGCCGCCCACATGGGGTTGTCGGGACTGTAACGGTGGGTGTACCTGTCGCCGCCGAGCCAGCGCGAGCCCAGTTCGTAGCCGAAGGCCACGCCGCCGAGGTCGAGCTCCCCGGCCAGCAGGAGCGCCCCGGCGGCCACCGCGTGGTGCTCGGGGAACCCGGGCCGGGGGACGCTCAGGAGGAACTCCAGATCCGACTGGACGACGGTCACGTCCCGGCCGGTCCGCCGGGCGAGGCCGGCGAGCACGTCGGACCGGTAGTGGGTCCAGCGGTTCGGCACCCGGGGGTGGCTCACCCGCTGGAAGTGCACGAACGGGGCGTCCGGGAAGATCTCCGCGACCGCCATGGAGTCGGCGCCGCCGCTGTAGGAGATCGCCAGCCGGGTGCCGGTCCGCGGGTCCTCCCCCACCGGCCCGGCGTCCACCCCCCAGCCGTCGTGGAGCGCCTCGGCGACCCCGGGCGACACGGGCCGGTCGAAGACGACCCTCCGCCCGGTCCAGGGCGCGGCCACCGTCCACGCGGCCACGGCCAGCAGGTCGGGGTGGATCTCGCCCGGCCACCGCCCGTCCGGCAGGCGCACGTGGCACGTGTTGGTGCGCAGTTCGAGAGGCTCGCCGTCGGTGCAGGCCCCGGTCGTCCTGTCCTCGGGGTCGAGCAGGAAGACCAGCCGGGCCAGGCCCTCGTCGAAGGTCCACTTCACCCGCACGGCGCCTACCCCACCGGCCTGGTGGCCGCCACCCGGGCGGACAGGTCGTCGATGGCCTGCCAGATGCGCATCTCGCTCTGCAGCAGCGTGTCGAGCGCCTCGGCCGTCTCCGTCGCCAGCCGGTGGGCCTCGGCGGCCCGGCCGTCGGACGGGGCCGGCCTGGCGGGCTGGGCGGGGGTGGTCCGGCGCAACCGGTCGATCTCTCCGCGCAGCGCCACGACCTCACGGCGGAGCATCTGGATCTCCCACAGGGTGTCCTTGATGTCCTGCCTGTGGTCGGGCTTGGTGACGTACCTCGCGTCCAGGCGGGACCACAGCGCCCGGCGCAGCCGTGACGGGGTCAGCACTCGCACGACGAACCGCATCATGAACCGCCACGATAGCGGCATTTTCCATCGATTCCCGACGCAAAGTGCAGAGTTGCTCCGAGGCTGGCCGAGGAGCCGCCGCGCGGCCGTCTCACCCGGACAAGGGTGCCGGACGGGACCTCGCCACGCAATACAGTCTGCGGTTGTGCTTTACGGCAGATCAGCGGAAACGGCCGCGATCGACGACCTGATCGACCGGGCCGGGAAAGGTCTCGGGGGCGCACTGGTGCTGCGCGGCGAGGCCGGTGCCGGCAAGACGGCCCTGCTCGACCTGGCGGCCTCCCGCGGCGGGCCCATGCGAGTGCTGCGGACCACGGGGGCCGAGGCGGAGGGCGATCTGGCGTTCGCCGCCCTGCACCAGTTGCTGCTCCCGGTGACCGGGCTGCTCGGCGCGCTGCCGGAACCGCAGGCCGCGGCCGTACGCGGCGCGCTCGGGCTGGCCCCTGCCGGTTCGGGCGATCGGTTCCTGCTGGCGGCCGGGGTGCTCTCGCTGCTGGCCGAGGCCGCCGCGCCGGACGGGCTGATGTGCGTGATCGACGACTTCCAATGGGTGGACCGGCCGTCGGCCGACGCCTTGCTGTTCGCCGCCAGGCGGCTCGGCACCGAGCCGATCGCGATGCCGCTGGCCGTACGGGGCGACACGCCGGTGAAGGGCCTGCCCTCGCTGGAGGTCGCCGGGCTGGCGGAACCGGCGGCCGCCGAGCTGCTCGACGCCGGGTTCACGCTCGCGGCGCCGGTCAGGCGCGACCTCGTGGCGCTGACCGGGGGCAACCCGCTGGCGCTGCGCGAGACGGCCCGGCTGCTCACGCCCGTCCAGCGGGCCGGCCGGGAACCGCTGCCCGACCCCCTGCCCGGCGGGAGCCGGCTCTTCGGCGACCAGGTGGCCGCGTTGTCCGCGGGGGCGCGACTGACGGCCCTGCTGGCGGCGGTCGAGAGCGATCTCGACCTGGTGCTGCGGGCCGCCGACCGGCTGGGCGCGGGAGAGGCGGCGTTTCCCGAGCTCGAGTCCGCCGGGCTCGCGAGCGTGTCCGGGACGCACGTGCGGTTCCGCCATCCGCTGATCCGGTCGGCGGTGTACGAGACGGCCTCCCCCGCCGCACGCCGGGGGGCGCACGCGGCACTGGCCGAGGTGTCGGGCGGGGACCGGCGGGCCCGGCATCTGGCCGGGGCCGCGCTCGGTCAGGACGAATCGGTCGCCGAGGCGCTCGCGCTGGCCGCGGAACGGGCCCGGGACCGGGGCGGGTACGGCGCCGCCGCCACCACTCTGACCAGGGCCGCCGAGCTCACCCCCGATCCGCTCGCGCGCGCCCGGCGGCTCAAGGACGCCGCCGGGGCCGCATGGCTCGGGGGCCGTCCCGGGCAGGCGGAGTCCCTGCTGGCCGAGGCCCGCGAGTTCGCCGGGGCGGACACCGCGCTGACCATGGAGATCGCCCGGCTGCGCGGACGGTTCGAGCTGAACTCCGGCGACGCCGCCGAGGCCGTACGGATCCTCGCGGCGGGCGACACCCTGGACATGCTGGCCGACGCCTTCGAGGCGGCGTCGTACGTCGGCGACACGGCGGCCATCGTGGAGATCGGGCGGCGGGCGGCGGCCTTCCCCGAGGGGTTCCTGCGCGACGTGGTCTCCGGCGTCGGGGCGACGCTCGCGGGCGACGGCGGGCACGAGCTGCTCAGGCGGGCGCTCGGCCGTACGAGCGAGCTGCGCGAGGCCGCCGAGTTCCTGTGGGCGGCGGCGGCGGCCAGCCACCTGGGCGAGGTGGACCTGTCCACCGAGCTGGCGGAGCGGGCCGGGCGGGTGGCCAGGGTCTCCGGGATGACAGGCCAGCTGCCCGTGGTGCTGGAGTTCGTCGCCACCGCGGAGCGGCTGGCCGGGCGCCTCGCGGAGAGCCGGGCCGTCTCGGAGGAGGGCCTGGAGCTGGCTTCCGAGGCCGGATACGCCAACACCGTGGCCGCGCACCTGGCCAACCTCGCGGCCGTGGCGGCCCTGCGCGGCGAGGAGGAGCCCTGCGCCCGGTACGCCAGGGAGGCGCTGGCCATCGCCGTCCCGCACCGGGTGGGCCTGCGCGCCGCTGTCGCGGCGTACGCCCTGGCCATGCTCGACCTGTGCCTGGGCCGGTTCGCCGCGGCGCACGACCGGTTCACCGCGATCGTCGCCGCGGGCCCGGGCGCCGGGCATCCGGCCGTGGTCTGGCGGAGCACGCCCGACCGGATCGAGGCCGCCGTCGGCGCGGGCGACCCGGAGGCCGCCAGGGCGGCGCTGGAGGCGTACGAGCGCTGGTCGGCCCACGCGGGGACGGCCGATTCCCGGGCGCTGCTCGCCCGGTGCCGCGGCCTGGTCCTGCCGGACGACCAGGCGGTCGAGGCGCTCCGGGAGGCGTCACGGCTGCACGCCAACCCGTTCGAGGCGGCCAGGACGGGGTTGCTGCTGGGTGAGGCGCTGCGCCGTACGCACCGGCCGGCAGAGGCCAGGGCACACCTGCGCGCGGCGTTCGAGACGTTCCAGCGCGCCGGAGCCGCCCCGTGGGCGGAACGTGCGTACGGCGAGCTGCGTGCGGCGGGCGAGAGCATACGGGCCGAGGACACGCCCGCGGCCCTCGGAGCGGCACCCGGCGTGCGGGGGACGGCGCTGGACACGCTCACCCCGCAGGAGCTGCGCATCGCCACCCTGGTGGCGGGCGGCGCGACCAGCAAGGAGATCGCCGCCCGGCTGTTCCTCAGCCCGCGCACGGTCGAATACCACCTGTACAAGATCTATCCGAAGCTCGGCATCACCTCACGTACGGAACTGGCGCGGCTAGTAGTTCTACTGAAGGCGCCGGTGACGGCGAACGGGATGCTCTAGCCATGCCAAGAATCTGGAGCGAAGAGTTCGGGGCCGCGGGCGACGCGCCGATCGTGCTGGTGATGGGGTCGATGTCGCAGGGCATCGCGTGGCCGGACGAGTTCGTGGGCCGGCTCACCGCCGGCGGCCGGCGCGTGATCCGCTACGACCACCGCGACACCGGGATGTCCGACGTCGCCGACTTCTCGAAGGATCCGTACACCTGGGACGACATCAAGGACGACGTGCTGCGGGTGATGGACGCGCACGGGCTGGACAGCGCGCACTTGGTCGGCCATTCGGCGGGCGGGCTGCTCGGGCAGCTGATCGCGGTGGAGCGGCCGGAGCGGGTGCGGACGCTCACCGTCATCGCCTCGTCGCCGCTCGGCGGCGGTGAGGGTGCGGTGCTCATGCGGGCGCTAATGGGCGAGCCGCAGCCCGAGGGCAGCCTGCCCGGGCCCACGCCGGAGTTCGTCGCGTTCTACCGCGAGCTGATCGCCGCGCCGCCGCCGCGCGACCGGCGGGAGCGGATCGAGCGCATGATCGCGGAGGACCGCGTGCTGCACGGCACCGGCCTGCCGTTCGACGAGGACGCCTCGCGCAGGCTGGCCGAGCGCCTGTACGACCGGGCGCGGAACCTCGACGCGGCGGCCAATCACCGCCTGGCGGCGGCGGCGAAGCCGGACTTCGAGCCGGTGGGCGTCCTGCACCGGGTCAAGGCGCCCACCCTGGTCGTCGAGGGCACGCACGAACCCGCCAAGCCGGGCCACGGCGCCCTCATCCGCGAGTCGATCCCCGGCGCCCGGCTGATGACGGTCGAGGGCATGGGCCACACGTTGCCGCCCGAGGTGCACGCGGCACTGGCCGACGCCGTCCTCGCCCACACGGCGGCCGGGTGACCCCGTCCCGCCGGCCGCGCGTCAGCGTCCGGTGAACTCAGCTTCCGGTGAATTTGGGGCGGCGCTTGTCGGCGAAGGCCGTCATGCCCTCTCTGGCGTCCTCGGTGGCGAACAGCCCCGAGAACTGCAGCCGCTCGATCTCCAGGCCGGTGTCGAGATCGGCCTCCAGCCCGCGGTCCACCGCCTGCTTGGCCGCCCGGACGGCCGCCAGCGGCCCCCCGGCGAACGTGGCGGCCATCTCCAGCGCGGCGGTGTAGACCTCGGTGTCGGGCACGACCCGGTCGACCAGCCCCATCGACAGCGCCTCGGCGGCGTCCACGTGCCTGCCCGTGAAGATCAGGTCCTTGGCCTTCGCCGGGCCGACGAGCCGGGGCAGCCGCTGTGTGCCCCCGGCCCCCGGGATGATGCCGAGGGTGATCTCCGGCTGGCCGAGCTTGGCGCTCTCCCCGGCGACCCGGAAGTCGGCGCACAGGGCGAGCTCGCAGCCGCCGCCCAGGGCGTATCCGGTGATCGCCGCGATGACGGGCTTGCCGACGCGGGCGACGGCGGTGAAGCAGTCCTGGAGGGTGCGGGAGTGAACCGCCATGTCGGCGTAGGACATCACCGCCATCTCCTTGATGTCGGCCCCGGCCGCGAACACCCGCTCCCCGCCGTACAGGATTACGGCGTGCACGCCCCGGTCGGCGTCCACCAGGCGCGCCGCCTCGGCGATCTCCTCCTGGACCTGCCTGTTGAGCGCGTTCATCTTGGGCCGGTCCAGCCGGATGGTCGCGATGTGGTCGGCGATCTCCACGCTGACGAATTCACCCATGACACCGTCGTCCTCTCCGCTGGCCCGTCAGGTGACACGATAGAGCGCGGATCAGCGTGCCATCGGGAGCCGGTGCCGGGATTTACGCGATGCGGCCCGGAGGACCCGGTGGTACACGTTCTCGTACGCGCAGGCCATGACCGAGACGTCGAAGCTCCGCAGCGTGTGGGCGCGTACGGCGGCGGGATCGAGCGCGCCGGCCTCCTCGATCGCCCGCGGGAGCTGCCCGGCCTCGTCGCGGACGTGGCCCGTCACGCCGTCGAGGACGACCTCGGGTACGGCTCCCCTGTTCAGGGCCACGACCGGCGTCCCGCAGGCCATCGCCTCGATCATCGTCATGCCGAACGGCTCCTCCCACTGCACGGGGAACAGCAGGCAGCGGGCCCGGGACAGCAGCTCCCGCTTGAGCGCGGCGTCGGCCTCGCCGACGAACTCCACCCCCGGCCCGAGGAGCGGCTCGACGCGCTCCCGGAAGTACTCCCGTTCGCACTCCTCCGTCAGCCTGCCCGCCAGGACGATGGAGCGGCCGGCCGCCCGGGCGGCCTCGACGGCCAGGTGGGCGCCCTTGTCCGGGTTGAAGCGGCCCAGCCACAGCACCCACTCCTCCTTGCTGCCGAGGAAGGGGAACGTGCCGACGTCCACGGCGTTGTGCACGCGCGCGACCCAGTTGAGATCGGGGGCGGCGGCCCGCTGCGACCAGGAGATGGCGACCAGCGAGACGGCCGCCCCCAGCGCGCGGTAGAAGTCGCCGAGCTCCCCCGCCACCTCGCAGTGACAGGTGACCACCGTCGGCGTGGACCGGCCGCAGGCGCTCAGCGGACCGGCCAGCGAGTGGTCGTGCACGACGTCGGGCGCTAGCCGCCGGAGGAACCGGGTGGCCTTCGCCGCGTGCACCACCTCGGGAAAGGGCTCCCCGATCCTGCCGGACGGAGGTTCGTCGTAGGTCCGCAGGTCGGCGCCCTCGCCGGCGCCGATGACGGTCACCCGGTGCCCCCGGGCCAGCAGGCCGCGCACCAGATCCGCCGTCATCGACTCGATGCCGCCGTACCCTCGCGGCGGGACGTGGTACCAGGGCGGCGCGACCATCGCGATGTGGAGCGGCCGCCGCGCGCTCCCCGGTTCCCCTGCCGGATCCATGATCACCTCCAGCGACGTGCGCCACCCGGTGTCGGGGGGCGCCGAGCACGCTGAAAGGGCGGTCACAACGCGGAAGCCGTGCAGACCGCCGGGGAGGCTCGATCAGCCCTTGCCGCCGCCTCCCGGGTCCACCGCGCCGCAAGCCGCGCGCCGGGAGGGTCACTCCTCGGCTGTGCACCACTCCCACCCTCTCACCTGCGACGAAAGCCGCATTGGCGACCCCTGCGGTACGGCGGCAGAAGCGGGGAGAGGTCCGGTGGACGATCACGGCGGAGCGGACGCCTCGTCACCGAGCCGGCGCATCACCGGACCTGACGGGTGAGCGGGCTGTACACCGCGTACGACATCCGGTGTAATCACCTTCGGGGCTAATCCACCAAATGGTCGACAAACGGCACCACCTTGCGGACACGGAAGGCGTGGGACCCACCGAGACGGAATGTGGAGACCCGTCCCGCCGCAGGAAAAGGAGCCGTGCCCGACGTGGAAATCACCAAGCAACTGGCCGGTCTCCACTCGCACATCGACCGATTACATCCGCACACCTGTCCCCGTTCCGCGAGTCTTTTCCTCGCCGAGGGACGCATCGGTCTCCCCCTCCTCCCCCATGCGCCCCCGAATCTGCGACGGGACTACCTTCACACCCTCTGTGAAGGGCTGACGCGCATACATCGATGCATGACCGGGCATCTGTCCGCGTACGCGGAATGGGGAACCGATGAATGGGCGGCTTACGCGCGGGCCCTCGAACCCCTGGGACGAGTGGCGGTGCGCACCGCCACCATGATGACGTCCGACGTGGAGGCTCTCCGCCCGCTTGAGCGCGTCATCGTGCTGGCCGGCGACCTCACCGGGCTTCCGCGTCCTCCCCTGGTCCCGTACGAGGCGTTCAAGAGGTCCTTCCAGACCGAGCCGCACAAGATCCGCGTCCTGCTCGACTGGAGCATGCTGGACGCCCATCACCAGGCCGGCGACGTCAAGGTGACCCTGCACATCCATGGGTCACCGCGCGACTTCCATGACACCTTCGCGCCCTGGTACCACCGGGATCACCTCCATGAGGCCGAGTTCGACGACCCGGACGCCCGGCCGTGGCGCTTCTCCGAACCCGACGCCGGCAGCCGGTGGCTGTCTTCCGAGCACCAGGAGAAGATCGAGCACTTCCTTCATGACTACCGCCGGACGGAGCCGTCGCAGCCGCTGCGCCTGTCACTCGCGACCCTCGACCTCGGAGACACCCGGGCCCTGGTCCTGGACGGCAACCACCGGCTGGCCGCCATCCTCCGCATGGCCATGAGGTCACACCGGATCAGGGTGGCGGAGTTCCGCCTCTCGGCACCCCTCAGCAGGCGACTTCTTCCCGACCTCACCCACTGGCACGTGGGGTGACTCCACCCGTGAAACACCACGATCACTCCCCGACCCGTTATATGTACACTTTTGTCACCTTCGGTGGAAGTCGGCGGCTCGTGTCTCTCAACAGGAGCGATGGATGCGGTTTCGCAGAACTGAGGACGTTCCTGGACGCGAAAGCCCGACGAACACCCGTAGGCAGCGGATTCTATGGATTGGCGGAACGATCGCGGCGGCGCTCGCAGCATTCGGGACATACGCCGGAGTTGTGGCACAGGTCTCCGGGCCTTTATCGGAATCGCAAACGGTCTGGACCGCGATCGCCTCACTGGTGGCGGGCATCTTCGCATTCCTGACCGCCGCCGCCGGCGGCTATGCCGTACTCACCCGGCGTCCGGCACTCGACTCACGGCCGCCCGACACCGACACCAGGCGGATCTGGGGAGGCGTCCCACCCCGCAACCCCAGCTTCACCAATCGCGTGCGGGATCTCGAGCTCATCCGCACCGCCCTCACCCGGCGCAAGCACGGGACGGCCATCCGGAGCTGCGCCGTCCACGGGCTGGGCGGAGTCGGGAAGTCCTCTCTGATGTGCGAGTACGCGCACCGGTACCGGCACGACTACCGCCTGATCTGGTGGGTTCGCGCGGAGCACAACGCCTCACTCGCGGGGGATCTGGCCCGCCTGCTCAGCGCCATGAGCGGACAAGCGGAGTATGACCAGGCCGACATCTTCGCCCGGCTCGCCCAGGAGCTCCATCGCTGGGAGCCCTGGCTGATCATGTTCGACGACGCGAGGGACGCGGCGTCGCTACGGGAGTCCTGGCCAGAGGTGGGCACCGGGGACATCCTCGTGACCTCGCGCTCCTCCAACTGGGAAGAGCTGACCGACGAGGCGGTCCACGTAGAGGTGTTCAGTCATGATCACGCGATCACACTGCTGCGCAAGCGGACCGCCGACGCGGACGACCGCTCGGCCGCCGAGGTCGCCGAGCGGCTCGGGCGCCTTCCCCTCGCCCTCGTCCAGGCCGCCTCCTACGTGTCCCAGACGAGCACCACGCTGGCTCACTACGCCGGCCTCGTCGAAAGCCGCATGGGCGCGGTCCTCGCCGCCACGCCGCCCTCGGACTACAACGCCACCATCGCGACGACCTGGTCCATGTCGATCGACGAGGCGGCCGCCCGCGCCAAAGGGGCCAGGGCACTGCTCACGTTCTGCTCGTTCATGGCGCCGGAGGCGATCCCCCGCAATCTTCCCGTCGAGTGCGCGGAGATCTTCCCCGAGGGCGAGTTGCGGGACATCGCCACCAACCGGATCGACTACGATCTCGCGGTCGCCGCGCTGAACCGCTACTCGCTGCTCACGGCGGACGCCGAGTTCCTGTCCGTGCACCGCCTCGTCCAGTTCACCATGCGTGCCAGCCTGGGTGAGGCCGATCAGCGCGCATGGGGGGAGGCGGTCATCCGCACCCTGAACGCCGCGTTCCCGCAATCCCCAGGGGACAAGCCCACCTGGGGCCGATGCGCCGAACTCATGCCGCACGTGTTGGCGGCGGCCGATCACGCCCGGGCCCTCGGTGTCGACGAGCCCACCGGAGCCCTGCTCCTGCGGGCGGGGGTGTATCTGGCGAAGCGCAGCTTCTTCACCTCGTCCCTGGAGGTTCTGCGACTGGCTCTCCTCCACCTGGAACGCGCTACGGAGGCCGACAGCCTGGAAGTCGCCGAGACATGCGGGGAGCTCGCCCGCGTGCAATATCGCCGGGCGGATCTCGCCGACGCGATACTCCATTGCAAGAGAGCGGTACGGATCAAGGAGAAGCGGCTGGGGCCGGCCGCTCCGGAGCTGGCCGACGACCTCATGCGTCTCGGCACCGTGCTCATGGAGATGTCCCGGCTGGACGAGGCGGACGATGCGCTGAACCGGGCGATGTCGCTCGTCGAGCAGTCATGGGGCCCGACGGACCGGCGGCTGGTCCGGGTGCTCGGCCGCCTGTCGTACCTTCACCAGCGTCAAGGAAGGCTCCAGACAGCGCTTGCCTACGCGTACCGGCAGATGGACATCGAGAACGCGTCAGTGGAGGCCGACGAGTGCGCCATCGCGGAGATCCATCACCGGCTGGGGGGCGCACTCGCCGCGATGGGGGATTTCTCCGCCGCCAAGGAGCAGCACACCGCGGCCTACGAGGTCTTCCTCCGGCTTCACGGACCGGCCTCCTTCGATGTGCTCAAGACGGAGACGGCGTTGAGCGACTGCTGCAGAGAGCTGGGGGACCTCAAACGGGCCACGGAGTGGGCGCGTGACGCGGTGGAGGAGCTGACGGCGCTCCACGGGTTCGATCATCCGGACAAGGCGACCGCTCTGCGGAGCCTCGGCAGCGCCTTGCTGGCCAGAGGCCGGACCGGCGAGGCCGAGCGACTCCTCCGGACGTCGGTCGCGATCTACGAGCGATTCTACGAGGACGACCACCCGTACGTCGCGGAGGCGCTGGCGCCCCTCGCGCAGGCTCAGCTCGGTCAGGGCCACGCCGACGATGCCGAGGGCACCCTCGGCAGGGCCGAGAGCATCGTGACGGAGAGGTACGGCCCCGAGCACCCCGCGCTGGCCCCGGTCCTGCGCGTGCTCGCCGCCCTTCGCCGCAGGCAGGGCCGCCCCGCCGAGGCCGACGAGCTTGAGACGCGGGCGGACGCCATCATGGTGGCGAGCCGCCACTCCTGACGCAGCCCGTTCCGGACGCGGAAACCCGCTCCCCTGTGAACGCCGGCCCTCGCGGACCGGCGTTCACAGGCCACGGTTTCAGCGCAGCGTGCCGTTGGTCATCCCGACCGGCTCCTCGGGGACGGCGATCAGGCCGAGCTCCGCGGGGGACGCCATGAGCGGGTGGAACGGGACCGCGCGGACGGTGTAGCCGAAGGCGCCGGTGCGGTCGAGCGGGACGACGCCCGTGTAGTGCGCCCGGCCGTCGTCGTCCACCGAGTCGGCCTTGAGCGTCACGTAGGCAGGCGTGAGCAGCTCGTCGTGCACCCCGACCCGGCCGTAGGCCGCCTGGACCTGGAGGTCGTCCGGGCTCAGCTCGCCGAGTGCGATCGTCGCCCGGATCTCCAGGCGAGCCCCCAGCTCGGGGGTGTCCCCGATCCCGGTGGCCTCGACGTGCTCGACCCGCAGCGCCGGCCATGCCCGGCTCACCCGCAGCTTCCACGCGGCGAACAGCCGGGCGTTCTCGAAGCCGTCCGAGGCGAGCGCGCGCGCCGAGCTCGCCGCGGGGGCGTAGAGGTCCACCACGTAGTCGCGCAGCATCCGCCCGGCGAGGACCTTGGGGCCGAGCGAGCTGAGCGTGTGCTTGACCATCTCCAGCCAGCGGCGGGGCAGGCCGTCGGCCGCCCGGTCGTAGAACCGGTCGGCGACCTCCCGCTCGATGAGGTCGTAGAGGGCGGTGGCCTCCAGCTCGTCACGGCGGTCGGGGTCGTTCACGCCGTCCGCGCTGGGGATCGCCCAGCCGTTGTTGCCGTCGTACCACTCGTCCCACCAGCCGTCCAGGATGGACAGGTTGAGACCGCCGTTGAGCGCCGCCTTCATGCCGGAGGTCCCGCACGCCTCCAGCGGGCGAAGCGGGTTGTTCATCCACACGTCGACGCCGGTCACCATGAGCTGCCCGAGCGCCATGTCGTAGTCGGGGAGGAAGACGATGCGGTGCCGTACGCCTTCGGCGTCGGCGAACCGCACGATCTGCTGGATGAGCTTCTTGCCGCCCTCGTCGGCCGGGTGCGCCTTGCCGGCGATGACGATCTGGACCGGCTTGTCGGGGTCGAGCAGCATGCCGCGCAGCCGCTCCGGGTCGCTGAGCATGAGCGTCAGCCGCTTGTACGACGGCACCCGGCGGGCGAACCCGATCGTCAGCACGTTGGGGTCGAGGGCCTCGTCGACCCAGCCCAGCTCTCCCTCCGTGGCACCGCGCTGCCGCCACGACTTCTTGATCCGCTTGCGGGCCTCCTGGACCAGCCGGGCGCGCAGACGGCCGCGGATGTTCCAGATGTCGGCGTCGGAGAGCTTGCGCACGCCCTCCCAGCCCTGCGCCCTGTCGATGAGCGAGGGCAGCTCCTCGCCGGCCAGCTCCATCATCTCCCGGCCCACCCAGGTCGGGGCGTGGACGCCGTTCGTGATCGACCCGATCGGCACCTCTTCGACGTCGAACCCCGGCCACAGCCCCTGGAACATCTCCCGGCTGACCTGGCCGTGCAGCTCCGAGACGCCGTTGACCCGCTGGGCGAGCCGCATGCCCATGACGGCCATGTTGAAGACCGCGGGGTCGGATTCCGGACCGGCCGGCTCGGCGCCCAGCTCCAGGATCTGCTCGACCGACACCGTCGGCCACGCGTTCGCGCCACCGAACTGGCGGGCGATCATCTCGGCGGGGAACCGGTCGATCCCCGCGGGCACCGGGGTGTGGGTGGTGAAGACGGTCCCGGCGCGCACGGCCTCGATCGCCTCCTCGAACGACAGCCGCGCCTCGGTGAGCTCGCGGATGCGCTCCAGGCCGAGGAAGCCGGCGTGGCCCTCGTTGGTGTGGAACACCTCGGGCTCGGCGTGCCCGGTGATGCGGCAGTAGGCCCGCAGGGCGCGGACGCCGCCGACGCCCAGCAGCAGCTCCTGCATGAGCCGGTGGTCGCCGCCGCCGCCGTAGAGGCGGTCCGTCACGTCCCTGGCGTCGGGGTCGTTCTCGGCGACGTCGGAGTCGAGGAGCAGCAGCGGCACCCGGCCGACCTGCAGCACCCAGATTTGCGCGTGAAGGGTGCGGGAGCCCGGCAGGCCGATCGTGACGCGGGCCGGGGAGCCGTCCTCCTCCTTGAGGAGCGTCAGCGGCAGGCCGCCGGGGTCGAGGGACGGGTAGTGCTCCAGCTGCCAGCCCTCGGCCGACAGCGACTGGGTGAAGTAGCCGTGCCGGTAGAGCAGGCCGACGCCCAGGATGGGCACGCCGAGGTCGCTGGCGGCCTTGAGGTGGTCGCCGGCCAGGATGCCGAGGCCGCCGGAGTACTGCGGGAGCGCGGCGGCGATGCCGTACTCGGGGGAGAAGTAGCCGATGGCGGCGGGGGCCCCGTCGAGGGACTGGTACCACCGCGGCGCGGTCATGTACTCGCGCAGGTCGTCGGCGGCGTCCGCCAGCTTTCTGAGGAAACGCCGATCCTGGGCGAGCTCGCGCAGCCTGTCGGCCTCCACGGCGCCCAGCAGGGCGACGGGATCGTTGCCGACACGCTCCCAGATCTCGGGATCCACCTCGGCGAAGAGATCCAGCGTCTCCGGGTGCCACGACCATCGGAGGTTCTGGACCAGCTCGCCGAGGGGCGCGAGCGGGGCGGGAAGAACGGTGCGAACGGTGAACCTGCGGATAGCTCTCACGGGGCCAGACCCTAGTTACTCAGCGCCACGACGCGCGACCGGAACACTCTTGTCCTCCGAGGAGCACCCGCCGATCTGACGGGCACCTCGGGCTTCCTGAATAGCGCTCTCACCACCATTAATCCGACTCAAACCTCACCAAACTACACTCGACGCGGTGATGCGTCGGCGATCGTAGGGCTCGCCGACACAATGATCGCAGGCGTGCGCCGAACACGCCGAGCGGTCTTTCATTGGCAGGGGTAAGCGTGGACTATTGGGGCAACCCCTGTATGAGCGTAGGAGTGGGCCCGGTGACTGGCCCCCCTCGTGCTGCCCGACCTGACCGCGACCGCAGTCACCGCTCGTAGCCGGACCCGCAGTACCCGCAGTGCCACAGAAGACGCGAAGATCGTGCTTGCCCCGTAAGCCCGCGGCGGTACCTGGCGTGCCGTCCCTGAGTTTGAGTGACGATGATCGGAAGAATTCCCATTCAGGATGTCCAGCCCGTCGTCGACTGCGGTCAGTGGCCCGCGAAGGCCGCCGCCGGAGAGACCTTCGAGATCAGCGCGACCGTGTTCCGGGAGGGACACGACGCGGTGGCCGCCGGAGTCGTGCTGATCGACCCGGACGGCGCGCCCGGCCGCCTGCTGCCCATGCGGGAGCTCGTGCCGGGCACCGACCGATGGAGCGTGGAGGTGTCGCTGCCCTCGGAGGGGCTGTGGCAGTTCCGCGTGGAGGCGTGGAGCGACCCGATCGAGACCTGGCTGCACGACGCCGGCATCAAGATCCCCCGGGAGCTCGACGCCGACCTCATGTGCGCGGAAGGCGCGCTGCTGTACGAGCGGGCGGCCAGGGGCGTGCGGGCCACCGGCTGCCCGAGCTCGGGCGGGGCGGGCCCCTGCGGGCACCGCGCGGCGTTCCTGGCCGTGGCGGCACGGCTGAGGGACGAGAGCGTGGACCCCCGTGCCCGGTTCGCGGTCACCCACCTGCCCGAGACGGTCGCGCTGGTCCGCGCGCACCCCCTGCGGGACCTGGTGACCCGGTCGGGCCGCAACCGGGTGTGGGTGGACCGGCGCCGCGCCCTGTTCGGCTCGTGGTACGAGCTGTTCCCCCGCTCGGAGGGCGCCGTCGTCGGCGCCGACGGCGTCGCGCCCAAGTCCGGCACGTTCGGCACCGCCGCCAAACGGCTGCCGGCCGTCGCCCAGATGGGCTTCGACGTGGTCTACCTCCCGCCGATCCACCCGATCGGCCTGCAGTACCGCAAGGGCCGCAACAACACGCTCACCCCCGACCAGTACGACCCCGGCTCGCCCTGGGCGATCGGCGCCGAGCAGGGCGGGCACGACGCGATCCACCCCGACCTCGGCCCGATCGAGGACTTCGACGACTTCGTGACCCGCACGCGCGAGCTGGGCATGGAGATCGCGCTCGACCTCGCGCTGCAGTGCTCCCCCGACCACCCGTGGGTGAAGGAGCACCCTGAGTGGTTCAACATCCGGGCCGACGGCACGATCGCGTACGCGGAGAACCCGCCGAAGAAGTACCAGGACATCTACCCGCTCAACTTCGACAAGGACCCCGAGGGGATCTACGCCGAGGTGAAGCGGGTGGTCCGGCACTGGATGGACCACGGCGTGCGGATCTTCCGGGTGGACAACCCGCACACCAAGCCGGTGCGGTTCTGGGAGCGGCTGCTCGCCGACATCCGCACCACCGACCCGGACGTGCTCTTCCTGGCCGAGGCGTTCACCCGCCCGGCGATGATGCGGGCCCTCGCGAAGATCGGGTTCCACCAGTCGTACACGTACTTCACCTGGCGGAACACCAAGGAGGAGGTCGAGGACTACCTGTCCGAGCTCTCCCACGAGACCTCGCACTTCATGCGGCCCAACCTGTTCGTCAACACGCCCGACATCCTGCACGAGTACCTCCAGCACGGAGGGATGCCGGCGTTCAAGATCAGGGCGGTGCTGGCCGCGCTCATGGCACCCACCTGGGGCGTCTACGCTGGATACGAGCTTGGCGAGAACCTTCCGGTCCGGCCCGGCAGCGAAGAGTACCTGGACAGCGAGAAATACCAGTACAGGCCGCGTGACTGGGGAGCGGCGGAAAGCGAGGGCCGCAGCCTTGCCCCCTTCATTACCCAGCTCAATTTGTTGAGAAGAGCCCACCCGGCGCTCCAGGAACTGCGTAACCTACGGTTTCACAACGTCGACCAGCCGGCTGTGATCTGTTTCTCGAAGCGGCTGCCCGGCGCCTACGACACGGCCACACGAAGGCACGGCATAGGCGATGTGGTGCTGGCCGTCGTCAACCTGGATCCGCACAACACCCGCGAGGCGACCGTCCATCTGGACATGCCCGCCCTCGGTATGGACTGGCAAGCCGAGTTCGTCGTGGACGACCAACTGTCGGGCGAGTCGTACCGGTGGGGGCAGGCCAACTACGTACGCCTCGACCCGCACGTCAATCCCGCACACATCTTCACGCTCCGCCACGGGTCAGCGCACCGCCCGTGAGCGCAGCTCTGCACACCCGGGGAGTCAACAGGTGAGCTCGACACCTCAGCCCAGCCACAGCCAGCCCATCCCGAACACCTTCACGCACGAGAAGCCACGGGACCAGTACTGGTACAAGCGAGCCGTCTTCTACGAAGTGCTCATCCGTGGCTTCGCCGACTCGAACGGGGACGGCACCGGCGACATCCGGGGCCTCATCGAGAAGCTCGACTACATCCAGTGGCTGGGAGTCGACTGCCTGTGGCTGCTGCCGCTGTACGAGTCCCCGCTCCGTGACGGCGGCTACGACATCTCCGACTTCATGAAGATCCTCCCGGAGTTCGGCGACCTGGGAGACTTCATCAAGCTGGTCGACGAGGCGCACAAGCGCGGCATCCGCGTGATCGCCGACCTCGTCATGAACCACACCAGCGACCAGCACCCCTGGTTCCAGGCGTCCCGCCGCGACCCCGACGGGCCGTACGGCGACTTCTACGTCTGGAGCGACAACGACGAGCAGTACCCCGACGCCCGGATCATCTTCGTCGACACCGAGTCGTCCAACTGGTCGTACGACTCGGTGCGGCAGCAGTACTACTGGCACCGCTTCTTCCACCACCAGCCGGACCTCAACTACGAGAACCCGGACGTGCAGGAGGCGATGCTGGAGGTGCTGCGCTTCTGGCTCGACCTGGGGATCGACGGCTTCCGGATGGACGCCATCCCCTACCTGTTCGAGCAGGAGGACACCAACTGCGAGAACCTGCCGAGGACCCACGAGTACCTGAAGCGGGTCCGGGCCGAGGTCGACCGGCTCTACCCGGACCGGGTGCTGCTGGCCGAGGCGAACCAGTGGCCGGCCGACGTGGTGGAGTACTTCGGCGACCCGGTCACCGGCGGCGACGAGTGCCACATGGCGTTCCACTTCCCGCTGATGCCGCGCATCTTCATGGCGGTCCGGCGGGAGTCGCGCTACCCCATCTCGGAGATCCTGGCGCAGACGCCGAAGATCCCCGAGAACTGCCAGTGGGGCATCTTCCTGCGCAACCACGACGAGCTCACGCTTGAGATGGTCACCGACGAAGAGCGCGACTACATGTACTCCGAGTACGCCAAGGACCCCCGGATGCGGGCCAACGTGGGCATCCGCCGCCGCCTCGCGCCACTGCTCGACAACGACCGCAACCAGATCGAACTGTTCACCGCGCTGCTGCTGAGCCTGCCCGGCTCGCCCGTGATGTACTACGGCGACGAGATCGGCATGGGCGACAACATCTGGCTCGGCGACCGCGACGGCGTCCGCACCCCGATGCAGTGGACGCCCGACCGCAACGCCGGCTTCTCCAGCTGCGACCCCGGCCGCCTCTACCTGCCGCTGATCATGGATCCG
This sequence comes from Microbispora sp. NPDC049125, assembly GCF_040802045.1. Classification (NCBI taxonomy): domain Bacteria; kingdom Bacillati; phylum Actinomycetota; class Actinomycetes; order Streptosporangiales; family Streptosporangiaceae; genus Microbispora; species Microbispora sp. NPDC049125. The sequence goes on from NZ_JBEZDW010000031.1 coordinate 63,986, forward strand.
ATCTACGGGTTCCAGGCGATCAACGTCGAGGCGCAGCAGAAGAGCGCCAGCTCGCTCCTCCACTTCACCAAGCGGATGATCGAGATCCGCAAGCGTCACCCCGTCTTCGGCCTCGGCGACTTCACCGAGCTCAACTCCTCCAATCCGAGCGTGCTCGCGTTCGTCCGCGAGTTCGGTGACGATCGAGTGCTCTGCGTCAACAACCTGTCCAGGTTCCCGCAGCCGGTCGAGCTCGACCTGCGCAGATTCGAGGGCTCGACCCCCGTCGAATGCATGGGGGGAGTTCCTTTTCCCCCAATCGGTGAGCTTCCGTATCTTTTGACGCTTCCTGGGCATGGGTTCTACTGGTTCACACTGCCCGTCACGCACAGGACGGCCGGCACGAAGGAGGAGTGACGACTTCACTTCAAGGGCTCCTCGCCGGCTGGATCACCGGACAACGGTGGTTCGCCGGCAAGGGCCGCGCCATCGATGACCTGTCCATAGAGTCGCTGACGGAGATCGTGCCGGGTGACCCGGCGCTGGTCCATCTGGTCGTGTGCGTGCGGCAGCAGGAGCGCCGCACGCGCTACCAGATCCCGGTGGGCCTGCGCCGGGAGCTGCCCGACCGGCTGCACCACGTCCGCATCGGTTCCTGCGACTGGGACGGCGGGCAGCGGAACGTGTACGACGCGCTCCACGACGCCTCGCTGACCTGTCACCTGCTGGCGGGCATGGAAGCCGAGCGCAGGGTGGACCGGCTCGGCTTCCGCCACCCTCCGGGAACGGCGATCGACACCTCGCTGCGGAGCCTCGTGCTCACCGCCGAGCAGTCCAACACGTCCCTCGTCTTCGGCGACAAGTACATATTCAAGCTGTTCCGCCAGCTCAACCCGGGCACCAACCCCGAGCTGGAGATCATCGCCGCGCTCGCGGAGGCCCGGTCGGCCCACGTGGCCCGGCCGTTCGGGTGGATCGAGACCGAGCTGGAGGGCGAGCCGACCACTCTGGCGATCATGCAGGAGTACCTGACGAACGCCAACGAGGGCTGGAGCATGGCCCTCACCAGCGTTCGCGACCTGTACGCCTCCCCCGACGGCCTGGCGGCCGAGGACGCCGGGGGCGACTTCGCCGCCGAGGCGTGCCGGCTCGGCATGGCCACGGCGCAGGTGCACCACGAGCTCGCCAAGGCGTTCCCCACCGGCACGATCGAGCCGCCGGAGATCAAACGGATGACCGAGCGGTTCCGGCGGCGGCTGGAGAAGGCGGTCGGCGAGGTGCCCCGGCTCGGCGAGCACGCCGGCGTGGCGGCCGAGGCGTTCGACCGGCTGGCCGACATCGAGGACGAGATCGCGGTGCAGCGGGTGCACGGCGACTACCATCTCGGCCAGGTCATGCGCACCCCTGTCGACTGGGTGGTGCTCGACTTCGAGGGCGAGCCGGGCCAGCCGCTGTCCGACCGCCGGGCGCTCGACTCGCCCCTGCGGGACGTGGCGGGCATGCTCCGTTCGTTCGACTACGCGGCCAGGCACCTGCTGGCCGACCACCCCAACGCGGAGGCGCTGGAGGTGCGGGCGCGGGAGTGGTCGGCCCGCAACCGCGCGGCGTTCCTCGCGGGGTACTCCCAGGGCGGCGGCCGCGTGCGCGGTCACGACGCCGTCCTGCTCCGCGCGCTGGAGCTGAGCAAGGCGGTCTACGAGGTGATCTACGAGGCGCGCAACCGGCCGTCCTGGCTGCCTATCCCGCTGGCCGCGTTCCACGACTGAACATCTCACCGGGCCGGGCGCCGTGTGGCGCCCGGCCCGCCTGCTCACCATGGCCCGTCTCCAGTTGTGGGTGAGATGGCGCGCTTCCCGGGCATGCTCGTGTTGACCATGGACTGTTGGGTTGCGGGATCGTTGTAGGGCAGGGTTAGAACATGGACTTGGACCGGCTGGCAGGCGGCGCGCACCACGACCCCCACGGGATCCTCGGAGCTCACTCCGGGCCCGGCGGCGTGACGATCAGGGCCCTGCGGCCCTTCGCGGAGAAGGTCGAGGCTCTGGTCGACGGGGTGGCGCACGAGATGCGGCACGTCGACTCCGGGGTGTTCGAGGTGACACTCCCCGGGGTGGACAAGATCCCCGACTACCGGCTGCGGATCTCGTACGCCGGCGCCGGGTCGTACGAGACGGACGACCCGTACCGGCACTGGCCGACGCTGGGCGAGCTGGACCTGCACCTCATCGGCGAGGGACGGCACGAACGGCTGTGGGAGGTGCTCGGCGCCCGGGTGATCCGCCACGACGACGTCGACGGCACCGCGTTCTCCGTGTGGGCCCCCAACGCGCAGGGCGTCCGGGTGATCGGTGACTTCAACCACTGGGACGGCGGCGCCCACCCCATGCGCTCGCTCGGCAGGTCCGGCGTGTGGGAGCTGTTCATCCCCGGGATCGGCGCGGGCACCCGGTACAAGTTCCAGATCCTCGGCCTCGACGGGGTCTGGCGGGACAAGGCCGACCCGATGGCCCGCCGCACCGAGGTCCCTCCGGCGACCGCGTCCATCGTGGACACCTCCGACTACGCGTGGGACGACGAGGAATGGATGGCGGCGCGGCCCGGCCGCGACGCCCTCGCCGAGCCGATGAGCACCTACGAGGTCCACCTCGGCTCCTGGCGGCCCGGCCTGTCCTACCGGGACCTCGCGATCGAGCTGGTCGGCTACGTCAAGGAGATGGGCTTCACCCACGTGGAGTTCCTGCCGGTGGCCGAGCACCCCTTCGGCGGCTCGTGGGGCTACCAGGTCACCTCCTACTACGCCCCCACCTCCCGGTTCGGGTCCCCCGACGACTTCCGCCACCTGGTGGACGCGCTGCACCGGGCCGGCATCGGCGTCATCGTCGACTGGGTCCCCGCGCACTTCCCGACCGACGAGTGGGCGCTGGCCCGCTTCGACGGCACACCCCTCTACGAGCACGCCGACCCCCGGCGGGGCACCCAGCCCGACTGGGGCACCTACGTCTTCGACTTCGGCCGCAACGAGGTCCGCAACTTCCTGGTCGCCAACGCGCTCTACTGGCTGCTGGAGTTCCACGTCGACGGGCTGCGGGTGGACGCGGTGGCGTCCATGCTCTATCTCGACTACTCGCGCCGCGAGGGCGAGTGGACGCCCAACATGTACGGCGGCAGGGAGAACCTCGACGCGATCGAGTTCCTCAAGGAGATGAACACGGTCGCCTACCGCGAGGCTCCGGGCATCGTCACCATCGCCGAGGAGTCGACGGCCTGGCCGGGGGTGTCGCGGCCCGTGCACCTCGGGGGGCTCGGTTTCGGCTTCAAATGGAACATGGGCTGGATGCACGACACGCTCAACTACCTGGCCCGCGAGCCGGTCTTCCGGCAGTACCACCACCACCAGATGACGTTCTCCCTGATGTACGCCTTCTCGGAGAACTTCGTACTGCCGCTCTCACACGACGAGGTCGTGCACCTCAAGGGGTCGCTGCTGGGCAAGATGCCCGGCGACGAGTGGCAGCGGTTCGCCAACCTCCGGGCGCTGTACGCGTTCATGTGGGCGCACCCGGGCAAGCAGCTGCTGTTCATGGGCGGGGAGTTCGGCCAGGGCGGGGAGTGGTCGGAGGCGAACGGCCTCGACTGGTGGGTGCTCGACTTCGACCACCACCAGGGCGTGCGCCGCCTGGTCACCGACCTCAACCGGGTCTACCGCGAGACGCCGGCGCTGTACTCGAAGGACAACACGCCGGACGGCTTCCGGTGGATCGACGCGGACGACGCCCCGGGGAACGTGTTCTCCTTCCTGCGCTACGGCGCCGACGGCTCGGTGCTCGCCTGCGTCGCCAACTTCTCGGGCTCGCCGCATCTGGACTACCGCCTCGGCCTGCCCGTGGGCGGCCGGTGGGAGGAGGTCATCAACACCGACGCGTACGAGTACGCGGGAAGCGGCGTCGGCAACATGGGCGGCGTCGAGGCGATCGAGGCTCCCCATCACGGCCTGCCCTTCTCCGTACGGCTCAGCGTGCCGCCACTGGGTGCGGTGTGGCTGCGTTCGCGGGTGGAGCCGGTGGCCGAGCTCAACGACAAGCCGGTGGCCGAGCTCGTCGAGGAGCTGGTGGAGGAGATCGCCGAGACTCCCGCGGGCGCCACGGTGACGGAGGAGCCGCCGGTCGCCGCCGGGGACGAGGAGACTCCTCAGCCGGCCTGACCTTGGGAGAGCGCGCCGGGTCAAGCGTCTTCCGACAACCCGTTGACCGCCGGGTTGCGGATCCGTACGCTCAATTCACTTATAAGAAACTTTCCTATAAGTGAATTGGTGTCCGGACCCCCCACCTGGAGCCCTCGTTGCGCAGAATCCTCCTCGGGTCCCTGCTGGCCGGTGCCGCGCTGCTCGCGCCACTCGTCATCGGGACCGCCTCCGCCGCCACTCCACCGACCGCCGCCTACTCCACCGACTCCGACTGGGGCTCCGGCTTCCAGGGCAAGTACACCGTGAAGGCCGGATCCTCGGCCCTGTCCGGCTGGACCGTCGAGATCGACGTGCCCTCCGGCACCACGATCAGCTCGGCGTGGGACGCCACCATGACCCGCAGCGGGAACCACTACACGTTCGCGAACGCGTCGTGGAACGGCGCGGTCGCCGCGGGCGCCTCGACCACCTTCGGATTCGTCGGCGCCCCGGGCGGCCTGGCGCCGCTGAACTGCAAGCTGAACGGCGCCCCCTGCGGCGGAGGGTCCTCCACCCCCTCGCCGTCGGCCACTCCCAGCCGGACACCCACGCCCACGCCGTCGGCCACGCCGACACCCACACCCACACCCACACCCACGGTCACGCCGTCGCCGGGCGGCGGGAAGAAGGTCATCGGCTACTTCACCAACTGGGGCGTCTACGCCCGCAACTACCACGTGAAGAACCTGGTGACCAGCGGGTCGGCCGCCAAGCTGACCCACATCGTCTACGCCTTCGGCAACGTGACCGGCGGGAAGTGCGCCCTGTCGGACACGTACGCGGACTACGACAAGGCCTATGACGCCGCCTCCAGCGTGGACGGCAAGGCCGACACCTGGGACGCCGGCGCCCTGCGGGGCAACTTCGGCCAACTCCGCCGGCTCAAGGCCCTCTACCCGAAGATCAAGGTGCTGTTCTCCTTCGGCGGCTGGACCTATTCGGGTGGGTTCACCCAGGCGGCGGCCAACGCCACCGCGTTCGCCTCCTCCTGCTACGACGTCGTCGAGGACCCCCGCTGGGCGGACGTGTTCGACGGCATCGACATCGACTGGGAGTACCCCAACGCCTGCGGCCTCACCTGCGACACCAGCGGGACCTCGGCGTACACCACCCTGATGAGGGCCCTGCGCGCCAGGTTCGGCCCGAGCTACCTCATCGCCTCCGCGATCACCGCCGACGGCACGAACGGCGGCAAGATCGACCTTGGCGGCTACGACACCGCCGCACAGTACGTCGACTGGTACGACGTCATGACATACGACTACTTCGGGGCCTTCGCCCCCACCGGCCCGACCGCGCCGCACTCCCCGCTGACCTCCTACACCGGCATCCCCACGCCGGGCTTCTACGCGGACGCCGCGATCCAGAAGCTCAGGTCCAAGGGCGTCCCGGCGGGCAAGCTGCTGCTCGGCATCGGCTTCTACGGCCGCGGCTGGACCGGCGTGACCCAGAGCGCGCCCGGCGGCGCCGCCACCGGCGCGGCCCCCGGCACCTACGAGGCGGGCATCGAGGACTACAAGGTCCTCAAGACCAGTTGCCCGGCCACCGGCACGGTCGCCGGCACCGCCTACGCCAAGTGCGGCTCCAACTGGTGGAGCTACGACACGCCCGCCACGATCACCGGGAAGATGACCTACGCCAGGAACCAGGGTCTCGGCGGGGCGTTCTTCTGGGAGTTCAGCGGCGACACGGCGAACGGCGAGCTGGTCTCCGCCATCGCGGGCGGCCTCAACTAGGCCGGCTCCTTCAGTCAGACCGGGTCCTTCAGTCAGACCGGGTCCTTCAGTCAGGCCGGGTCCTCGGCGGTGCCTTCGCTCCGCCCCCTGTTCACCTTCACCGTCTTCACCTTCACCGTCCCAGCCTTGCCACCCGGCGGTTCCCGCGTCCCGTGCGTCCCCCGCGTCCCCCGCGGACGCGGGGGTCTTCCGCGTCGGACGCTCCACGGAATCGACAGGTGGCGGCGGGCGGAACGTCGCTTATGGTGGCATTTATGGACGCGACGAGGACGATCGTTGAGACCGTCGACAGGCTCCGGCAGCGCCGCACCGCACCGCTCGTGCTGGAGCTGGACCTTACCGAGGGGCTGGCCGAGGGGCCGCCCGCAGACCCGCTGACCGCCCTGCTGTCCATGCGCAAGGCGCGCCTCGCCGACGTGCTGTCCGGTCTCAAGCGCGCCCGCAAGGACACGCGTGTCACGGCCCTCATCGTGAAGATCGGAGGCAACCCGCTGGGCCTCGGCATGGTCCAGGAGCTGCGCGAGGCCGTGGTGAAACTGCGGGCCGCGGGGAAGCGCACGGTCGCGTTCGCGGAGACCTTCGGCGAGTTCGGCGCCGGGACCGTCCCCTACTACCTCGCCAGCGCCTTCGAGCGGGTCTACCTCCAGCCCTCCGGCGACGTCGGCCTGACGGGCGTCGCGCTGGAGCAGCGCTTCGTCCGGGACGCGCTCGCCAAGGCGGGCGTGGAGTATCAGCTCGGCCAGCGGCACGAGTACAAGACCGCGGCGAACATGTTCACCCAGAACCACATGACCGACGCGCATCGCGAGTCGGCCGCCCGGATCGCCGAGTCGGTGACCGAGCAGATCGTGGCCGCGGTCGCGCAGGCACGCTCACTCGACCCGGCCCGGGTCCGGGAGCTGATCGACCAGGGCCCGTTCATCGGCTCCGAGGCGGTCGAAGCCGGGCTGGTGGACGCGCTGAAATACCGGGACGAGGTCTACGAGGAGACCGTCGAGGACGGCGCCCACCTGCTCTACGTGGCGCGGTACGCCAAGACGGCGCTGGCCAGCAGGCTGCCCCACCCCGGCGGCGACACCGTCGCCCTGGTCCACGGCACCGGCATGATCCGCCTCGGACGCAGCGGCCGCTCCCCGCTCGGCGGCGGAGGGGCCATGGGGTCCGACACGATCTGCGCTGCCCTGCGCTCGGCGCGGCGGGACGAGAAGGTCAAGGCGATCGTGTTCCGGGTGGACAGTCCCGGCGGGTCGTACGTCGCCTCCGACGCGATCTGGCGCGAAGTCGTGCTCGCCCGGCGGGCCGGCAAGCCGGTCGTCGTCTCGATGGGCGACCTCGCCGCCTCCGGCGGTTACTTCGTGTCGATGGCCGCGGATGTGATCGTGGCCCAGCCGGGCACGCTGACCGGCTCGATCGGCGTGTTCGGCGGCAAGCCCGTGGTCAGCGAGCTCCTCGGCAAGCTCGGCGTGGTCACCGAGTCGGTCGCGGAGGGCGCGAACGCCGGCATGTTCTCCCCCACCAGGGAGTTCTCCGACGCACAGTGGGCGCGGGTCAACGCCTGGCTGGACCGGATCTACGACGACTTCGTCGGCAAGGTGGCCGACGGCCGCAAGCTGAGCAGGGAACGGGCACACGAGCTGGCCAGAGGGCGCGTCTGGACCGGCGCCGACGCCGCGGGAGCGGGCCTGGTCGACGAGCTCGGTGGCCTGGAGGACGCGCTGGCCCTGGCCAGGAAGCAGGCGGGAGTGGCCGCCGACACCCCCTTGCGGACCTACCCGCGGATGCATCCGCTCGAGCGGCTGCGGCCCCCCGACTCCAGCGAGGACAGGTCGGCCGCGCTCAGCCGGGTGCGCCTGGAGGCGTGGGGCCCGCTCGCCCGCCTCGCCGGGGAGCTCGGCCTCCCGGCGTACGGCCCGCTCGTGCTGCCCGGCTGGTGGACCATCAGGTGACCTCGGCACCCCCACCGCCGCCGGCCACGACCTCGCCCCGAAGGACCTCCGGGCACGCGGACTATGGGACCGGGCGGTAGCGGGCGCGCAGCCGTACGAGCGGGGCTTTGGCGGCGTCGACGTAGTCGACGGCGAGGACCTCGCCGATGAACAGGGTGTGATCGCCGGCCGGGACCACCTGTGTGGTCTCGGCCTCGATCGCGGTCACGCCGCCATCGACGATCAGCGCTTCGCTGCGCGCTCCTCGATGATGGGGGACGCCGGCCACCAGCAGCCGGGCGCTCGGCCGGCCAGGCGTGGCGAAGCGGGATGCGATGGCCTGCTGTCCGTCCGACAGAAGGCTGGCGGCCCAGCGGTCGTTGCGGAGCATGACCTCGGCGGGATAGCCCTCGGAGGTGAGGCTCACCAGCACCAGGGGCGGATCGAGGGAGACCGACATCAGCGTCGCCACCGTGGCCCCGACGTCGTCACGGCCCTCCTTGACGGTCACGACCCCCACCGCCGCGGCCACCTGAGCCATCGCCTGGGTGAACAGTCCTTCCTCAGAGCTCACGCCCTCACCTTTCCCGCGCACGCCGTACCCGGCGTGAGGCCTCCCTCTCGCCCGATCGTCATTCGCGAGGGTGTCAGAGGCGGCGCATGACTGTCACCGCGGGCAGGCGTTCTGCGGGATGACCGTGTACTTCGGAGGGTCGTCCATGTTCGTGCCGTACCCCTGGCCCGTCCAGTAGATCCCCAGTACGGCCTTCGGCTTCCCCTCCGAGAGCACGATCGGGAAGTCCGAAACATACTTCTGGCCATCGAGGGTTCTGCCCTGGACCACCAGCCGCCACGTCTCTTCGGTTCCGTTCGCGGCCGGCAGATGTGCGGACTGCCTCACGATGGGTGTGTCTCCCGGCAGCAGGCACCGCCCCAAGGCATCTTTCAGCAGGGTGTCACATGTGCTCTCGCTGCGCGCGAACGTGGAGCAGAAGTCGGCGACGCCGTTCGCGCCGACTCCGGCGACGACTTTGGCGAAGACCGACTCCGCCATATCCAGCGTGAACGCGGCAGGGGGTGGCGCTGATTGTTCCGGCTCAGGTGTGCAGCTCGTCACGATAAGTGCGGTCATCACCGATGCCACGATGCGACGCATGATCCAGAGCATATGCGACTCTTCACGATCGAGAGTGCAGATAAGGGTCTGAAGCCGCCAGCGCGTCATCGGTCGCGAGCAGGCGAGCGGTGCGGCCATCGCACAGTTCGGTCATTCCGCGAAATCCACTGTGGGGGGCACTTGACCGCGCACTTGCTTTTTGCAAGTATCGAGCCATGAATTTCTTCGCGAACTTCCCGGTCGCAGATCTCGAACGCTCCAAGGCGTTCTTCACCGCCCTTGGCTGGAGCATCAACGAGGCCGTCACCGACGACAACGCCGCGTGCTTCATCCTCGATGACGACCTGTACCTCATGGCGCTCCGCCGCGACTACTACGCGAGCCTCGGCGACGGCAGCAAGCAGGTCGGCGACCCGGCCACGACCTCGCTGGTCACCTTCGCGTTCGACTTCCCGACCCGCGCCGACGTGGACGCGTTCGTCGCGAAGGCGGAGGCCGCCGGCGCGAAACTCGGCGGGACGGACGACTACGGCTTCATGTACCAGCGCCAGTTCGACGACCCGGACGGCAACCACTTCGCGCCGTTCTGGACGGCCACGGACGGCACGTCTGCGGGGTGACGTCCGGCGACAGGGACGGCCTGGCCGCAGCGCTCGAGCTCGTCGGCCAGCGTTGGGCTCTCCTGATCGTCCGCAGCCTCCTCGACGGCGCAAAGCGCTACGGCGACCTCCAGCGCGAACTCGGCGCACCCACGAACATCCTCGCCACCCGGCTGCGGGAGCTGCACGCGGCGGGCATTCTGTACCGCGTTCCACTCGCGCACAACGTGCTTGCGTACGCCCTCACCGAGCGTGGGGCCGCGCTCCGGGAGACCGTCGACGCCCTGGCGCGGTGGGGCGAGGCAGGGCAGCAGTAACAGGCGACAGCCTCGGCGGGCTCCCATTTACATGGCAGTTGGTATTTCTCCACGGTTTCCGCACGGGTCGCAACAGCCGAGGCCCCAGCGGACCGGCATTCGCAGCACCGGCAGCATCTCCGCATCGACATTCGCCGCATCGACATTTCGGCACCGGCATTCCCCACACCGGCAGTATCGGCGAACCGGCATTCCCGGCTTAGGCAGCACCGGCGATATCGGCGATATCGGAAACCCAGGAAGACGAAGGCCCCGGATCGCTCCGGGGCCTTCGTTTCAGCTACATCTGTCATGCACACAAAACGTCATGCACTTAAATGCGACACGGTCCGCATGACGGCCGGGCCGTGGCCTTGCACTTTTACGAAAGCAAGCCGTTCTGCGTCAGCCAGTCCTTGGCCACCACCGGCGGGTCGTCCTTGTCCACCGCGATCCGCTTCATCAGCGTCAGCAGCGTGGTGGTGTCGAGCTTGGCCGAGATCGCGTTCAGCGTCGAGGTGACCGTGTCGTCCACGCCCGCCTTGAAGACGAGGGGCGTGACGTTCTCCGAGCCGAAGGCGTTCTTGCTGTCCTTCAACGGCACCAGGTCGTTCAGGACGATCTTGGGGTCGGTGGTGAACACGTTCCCGACCTGGATGCTCCCGCCCTTGATGGCGTCAGCGGTGGTCGCGCCGGTGGGCTTCCACTGCTTGAACTCCATGCCGTAGACCTTCTTGAAGTTCTCCTGCTGGCGCTCCTTGAACTCCGGCGGACCGCCGACGACGAAGTCCTTCGACACCTTCGCGAGGTCCTCGATGGTGGTCAGCTTGTACTTGGCGGCCGTCTCCTTGGTGACCGTCAGCGAGTTGTTGTCCTCGGCCGCGGAGGGCTCCAGGATCTCCAGCTCGGAGGGCAGCTTGGACTTCAGGCCGGCCACGATCTCGTCCTTGGTCCTGGCCGTGCTCGTCTTGTCGATGAAAGCCAGCAGCGAGTTGATGTACTCGGGCAGGATCGTCAGCCCGCCGCTCTTCACCTGGTCGTACACGACCTCACGGCTGCCGATGTTGGGCTTCTCCTCAACCGTGACGCCCTTGGCCTCCAAGGCCTGCGCGTAGATGGAGGCGAGCAGGACACTCTCGGGGAAGTCGAAGGAGCCCACGACGACCTTGGCGGCGGCGGCGGACGCCCCACCGGACCCGGCCGGAGTGGCGGAGGTGGCGGACAGTGGGTCGGAACCCCCGCCGCACGCCGATAGTGCAAGCGCCGCGGTCATGGCGACCGCTGCGGCGCTGAGGATACGTCTCATCATGATCCCTTCATTCCTTGGGGATAAACAGGAGATTAGCGGACGAGTACCTGCCCGCTTCCTTCCCACACCCCACCGGCCGGCTTCGTACGGCCATGCCTGGACCGGCCACACAGGAGTAACACACCGCACCGACAAAACCAGGAGATGTGGCCGGACCCGGCCACGGCTACCCCCGTCCGAAAGCCGCACTCGACCCGATACGGCAGAAATTTCCATATCGGTACCCCTCCCCGCCGGGGAGGGGACACTTGAAGCGATCTTCCTCCATGACCGGAAAGGACCGAGACGCGTGACTGACGACGCCGCCCTGCGGGCGCTGCGCGAGGCGGCCCGCCTCTCGCCGGACAATCCGCCTCTGCGGCGGCACCTCGCGGATCTGCTGCTCGCCGCCGGGCATCTCGCCGAGGCGGAGGCCGAGTTCCAGGCCGCTCTCGTGCTCGCCCCCGCGGATCCCGCCGTGGTCGTCGGCCTCGCGCGGACGTTCGTGCTGCAGGGCAAGAGCGGGGCGGCGCTGATGGCACTGGAGGCCGTTCTGAGAACGTCGAGCCCCCCGCCTCCGGCTGCCCTTGTCGCGGCGGAGGCCCTGCTCGCGGAGGGCGACGTGGCCGGCGCGTCCGCCAGATACCGCGAGGCGACCGCCCTCGACCCCGCGCTCACCGACCCGGAGTTCGAGGCCCTGCTCGACGAGGCCGTCTCCTCCTCGCCGGCCGAGGCGGCTCCGGCCTCCCAGCCGTCCCCGGGCCCGGCCGGGGCCCCTCCCGCCGCCCAGCCCTCCCCGGACCACCTTGATCCCCGCACCGGCCCGGCGTCTTCCTCTCCCGATCCCGCCGGTTCCCCTTTGACCTCCGGCCCCCGAGCGGCCAACCCCCGGGACGGCCTGCCCTACGCGGCGGAACCGGCCGCCGAGCTGGAGCGCTCGGGCGTCACCTTCGCTGACGTGGCCGGGATGGACGCGGTCAAGGAGGCGCTGCGGATGAAGCTGCTGCTGCCGATCCAGCGGCCGGAGCTGTTCGCCGCGTACGGGAAGCGGGCCGGCGGCGGGGTGCTGCTGTACGGGCCTCCCGGCGCGGGCAAGACGCACCTCGCCAGAGCCGCCGCCGGGGAGCTCGGCGCCTCGTTCGTCAACGTGGGCCTGGCCGACATCCTCGACATGTGGGTGGGGTCGAGCGAGCGCAACCTGAGCGCCACCTTCGCCCTCGCCCGCCGCAGCCGGCCGTGTGTGCTGTTCTTCGACGAGGTCGACGCGCTCGCGGCCCGCAGGACGGACATGCGCCAGGCACACGGACGCCAGGTGGTCAACCAGTTCCTCGCCGAGCTCGACGGCGTCGACGACCGGGCCAACGAAGGCGTGCTCGTGCTGGCGGCCACGAACGCGCCGTGGTACATCGACGTGGCGTTCCGCCGTCCCGGGCGGTTCGACCAGATGGTGTTCGTGCCGCCGCCCGACCTGGCGGCCCGGGCCGCGATCCTGTCGATCCTGTGCCGCGGCAAGCCACTGGCCGGGGTGGACTACGCCAAGGTGGCGCGCGCGACCGAAGGGTACGCCGGCGCCGACCTCAAGGGGCTGGTGGACCGCGCGGTCGAGGCCAAGCTCGGGGAGTCGATCCGCGCCGGGCGCCCGCTTCCGCTGTCCACGCAGGATCTGCTGGCCGCCGCGCGCACCGTACGGCCGACCGCGGTGCGGGAGTGGCTGGGCACCGCGCGCAACTATGTGCTGCACTCCAACGAGAGCGGCGTGTGGGACGACCTGCTGCCGTGGATCCGGGATCTGTGATGACCGCCGCCCGGCACGACGACCGGATCAGCCCGGACGAGGTGGTCCAGCGGGCCGGCACGCTGCTGCGGCTGGGCCGGCACGAGGCCGCCGAGCGGGAGCTGCGCGGCCTGCTCAGCCGCCACCCCCAGCACAGCACGGCCCACGCGGCGCTCGCCCTCGCGCTCATCGCCGGGGGCGCCGAACAGGAGGCTCTGTCCGAGGCGCACGAGGCGATACGACTCGACCCCGGCCACTACTTCTCGCATCTGGCCCTCGGGCTGGTGCTGAAGGACACGGGCCGGCCCCAGGAGGCCCTTGAGGCGGCCCGGGCCGCCCTTTCCCTCGACCACGGGAAGGTGGACGTATGGCGGCTGCTCGCCCGGCTCCACGCGATGCTGCTGGAATGGCGGCTCGCGGCCGACGCGGCACGCCAGGGCCTCGCCGTCGCCCCACAGGACAGCACGCTGGCGAGCCTGCTCGGCCAGGCCCTCTGCGTGCTGGAGGACGGCCCCGCGGCCCTGGCGGTCACGGCCGAGGCGGTGCGGCTCGACCCGGAGAGCTCCTCCGCGCACCTCGTCCGCGGCATTGCCCTGCTGGTGTTCGCCGACGCCGGGGAGGCGGCGCGGGAGTTCCGGGAGGTGCTCAGGCTCGACCCCGGCGTGGACCAGGCCAGGGAGCTCCTGGTGGTCGCGCTCAAGCGGCGCAACCCTGTCCACAGGGCCCTGTCGGGGATGGCCTCCAGGTTCAGGGGCAACCCGCGGCTGCTCCTCCTGCTGCCCGTGGCCCCCTGGCTGATCCTCGTCATCATCCTCGTCGCGCTGCTGCACTGGGCGATGTGGGTGGCGGAGACGTTCGTCACCCTGCGGATGTCGCGCGGGGCGTACACGCGGCTGCTCCTGCGGCGGGGAGAGCCGCGCGGGGCCCTGCTCTGCCTCTGGCTCCTCGTGTCGGGCACGGCCCTGCTCGTCCTCGGCGTGGCCCTGGGCCACTCCCCCACCGGCTCCGCGGGCGTCGCCACGCTGGCGCTCGTCACGCCGGTGCAGGAGGCGTTGCACGCCGGTTCCCGCCTCCGTCACCGGATCCTCGGCGGCTGGGCGACGGCACTCGCGCTGGTCGTGCCCGTCGCGCTCGCGCTCTCCGCGACGCGGCCGGATCATCCGGACACGACCGGCGTCCTGATGCTCACCACGTACGCGGCCCTGTCGTCGGTGTGGGTCGCGGCCCTGGTGCGGCGGCTGTCCGGCGGAGCGACGGCACCCAGCCGGGCAGGCGGGGCGGGCCGGGCGGCCGGGGCGCCCGGCAGAACCTGACAGAACCTGGCAGAACCTGACAGAGGCTCGGCACCAGCCGGAGCCGATCGGCCCGGCAGGACGTCTCGCCCCGCCTAACGCGCGGCTTCCGCCTCCCGGCCCTGTCGCAGCCGTACGCCTGGAGACACGGCGACCCGGTCCAGCAGCGTGAAGGCGAACTGCACGGTCAGCGCGAGCGCCGCCACGAGGACCGCTCCCCCGATGACGCTGGAGTAGCTCTTGGTGGCCAGGCCGTCGATGATGAACCGCCCGAACCCGCCCAGGCCGACAAATGCCGCCACGGTCGCCGTCGACACCACCTGGATCGCGGCGAGCCGCAGGCCGACCAGGATCAGCGGCAGCGCGACCGGCGTGAGCGTCTGGAAGAGCACCTGCCGCCCGCGCAGGCCCATGCCGTACGCCGCGTCGCGGAGGTCGGGATCCACGCCGCGCACCCCCTCGTAGGTGTTGACGAGGATGGGCGGGATCGCCAGCACGACCAGCGGGATCAGCACCGGCAGCACGGTGCCGACGCCGATCAGCAGCACGACGAGCACGAGCAGGCCGAGCGTCGGCAGGGCCCGGGCCGCGTTGGCCGAGACCACGACGAGGAGCGCGCCCCGGCCGGTGTGCCCGATGAGCATGCCCAGCGGTACGGCGATCACCGCGGCGATCAGGAACGCGGCGGCGGAGAACTCCAGGTGCTCCAGCAGCCGCGTGGGGATGCCGTCGGGGCCGGACCAGTTGGCGGAGTCCCCGAAGAAGTCGATCAACCAGTTCACGCCGACCTCCTCGCGCGGAACCAGGGGGTGAGCAGCCGCTGGGCGAGCACCAGGAGCCCGTCTGCCGCCACGGCGAGCAGCACGATGAGCGCGATGCCCACGACGATGGGCGTGTAGAACTGCCGCTGCCATCCGTCGATGAACAGGTTGCCCAGCCCGCCCTGGCCGATCAGCGCGCCGACGCTGACGAGGCTGATGCTCGAGACCGTCGCCACGCGCAGCCCGGCCAGGACCACCGGCACGGCCACCGGCAACTCCACCCGCAGCAGGCGGCGCGCGGGCCGGAACCCCATGGCGACCGCCGACTGCCGCACGTGGTCGGGCACGGAGTCCAGCCCGTCGACCACGGCGGGGATCAGCACGGCGAGGGCGAAGAAGGTGAGCGGGATGATGACGGTCGCCTGGGTGAGCCCGGTCACCGAAAGGAAGATCGAGAACAGCACGAGCGACGGCAGCGAGTAGGTGACGTTCATCAGCGCGGCCGTCGGCTGGTAGAGCCGCCGCCACCGGACACAGGCCAGGCCGAGCGGGAGCGCCACGAGCAGCCCCAGCAGCACCGGCAGGAACGCCATCACGATGTGGCCGGTGAGCAGGGTGCTGATCGCGCTCGGGCCGCCGTTGGCCCAGTTGCGCGCGATCCAGTCCCAGCGGACCAGCGGCTCGCCGTTCATGCTTCCGCCCGCGCCTGGCCGGCCACGCCGCCGCCCGCCGCGCCGTCGCCAGCAGTGCCGTCACCCGTCGCGCCGTCGCCGGCCGCGCCGTCACCCGGTGTGCCGTCAACCGCCGGACTGTCACCGTCACGGCCGGGAAGGCCGCCGCCGCGCAGACCACCGGCGTGCTCGGCGAACAGCTCGTCGAGCGCCTCCCTGGTCGCGACACCGCGCACGCGCCCGTCACCGTCGACGGCGACCGCGGTGCCGTTCGCCGACAGCAGCGTGGCGTCGAGCGCGGCGCGCAGCGAGTCGGTCTCCGGGTCGAAGGTCCCGTACGGCGCCGGCCCGCCGTCCGATCTCCAGCCGAGTGGCCGGCCGTCCTCGTCCAGCACGAGGTCGCCGGGGGGCGGACTCAGCCGTATCTCCTTCGCGGAGATGAACGACAGCCGGCGGATGCCCCTGTCGCGGCCGAGGAAGCCCCGGACGAAGTCGTCGGCCGGCTCGGTCAGCAACGTGGCGGGACCGGCCAGCTGGGCGAGATGGCCACCGGTCCGCAGGACGGCGACGGTGTCGCCGAGCTTGATCGCCTCGTCGATGTCGTGCGTGACGAACACGATCGTCTTGCGCAGCTCCGACTGCAGGCGCAGCAGCTCGTCCTGCAGGCTCGCCCGGACGACCGGGTCGACGGCGCTGAAGGGCTCGTCCATGAGCAGCACCGGCGGGTCGGCCGCGAGCGCCCGCGCCACCCCGACGCGCTGCTGCTGGCCTCCGGACAGCTGGAAGGGATAGCGCCCGGCGAAGGCCGGGTCGAGCCCGACGAGCTCCAGCAACTCCATCGCGCGGGCCCGCGCCTTCTTCTTGTTCCAGCCCAGCAGGTACGGCACGGTCGCCACGTTGTCCACGATCTTGCGGTGCGGGAACAGCCCGGCCTGCTGGATGACGTAGCCGATGCCGCGGCGCAGGGTCGGCGGGTCGATCCCGTGCACGTCCTGACCGTCGAGGAGGATCCTGCCGGAGGTCGGGTCGATCATCCGGTTGATCATCCGTAGCGACGTCGTCTTGCCGCAGCCCGACGGGCCCACGAACACGGTGACAGCGCCGGTGGGGACCTCAAGGCTGAGGTCGTCGACGGCCGTCGTGCCGTCGCGGTATCGCTTGGTGACACCTTCAAAAGTGATCACGTGACCTCGTCCTCCGACTGCCGGCGATCACGCCAACAGCGCGAGCGCCCCCGCTCTTCCCCAGGACTTGCCCTGTTTACCTCTTCAATCCCGTTCCGAGGCAAAACGATCTGGCGGTCAGCCTACGGGGGCGCGGCCGCGCTGTCCCGTCCGGCTCTCAACACCGCACCCGGCGATCCATCAAATCTCTGACTGAATATCTATCAATAGGGCATCTGGTAGTGCGGCCACCCGCGTTGTGTTGGCATGATTACCCTCACGCCAAACTCTCCCTCCGCCCCGAACCTCACAGGAGCCGGTCGTGACTCCATCGCTCATCGGTCAGCGCTCACGGAGCGAGCTGATCGCCGAGCTCTACGAGCGTCACGCCGCCGGCCTGTTCGCGTACTGCCATGACCAGCTCGGCGAGACCGCCTCGGCCGCGGACGCCGTGGTGGCGGTCTTCACCGGCGTCCCTGCCGCGGAGCCGCTGCCGCGTGCCGTGCTCTACGCGCTGGCCCGCCGGGAGATCTACCGCCGCGACGTGAGCTACGCCCTTCCGGCCGTCGACTCGGTCGCCGACCCGGCCACCGCGCTGATCGAGCGGGTCTTCCGGGACATCCGGCCGCACCAGCGGGAGGTGCTCCTGCTGTCGGCGGTGTGCGGGCTGGTGACCCCCGAGCTGGCGCTGGTGCTCGACGTCGCCCTCGACACGGCCGAGGAGCTCACCGCCGGGGCCAGGCGCCGCTTCGTCCAGACGCTGGAGACGGCGGTGCACGCCGCCAGGTCGGCGCCGTTCGTGGCCACGGACGTGGCCGAGATCTACGACGCGATCGGCGTCGCCCCCCTGGAGGACGTGCTCGCCCGCCTTCCGTGGCGCCACCCCGCGGCCTCCGTCCGGAGCCGCGTCCTTGCCGCGATGCCGTACGAGGAGCCGGGGGCGGCCTCCGGTCCGGGGCTGCCGACCAAGAAGCTGTGGCCGACGACCCCCACCTGGCCGCTGCCGCTGAGCGACCCCGACCAGGTCACCAACACCTGCGTCGTCAAGACCGACGCGATCGGCTCGCCTGGGCCGAAGCCCCGGGCCAAGCACGAGGCGACGACCGAGCCGATGCCGAAGCTGCGCGGCTCGATCCTGACGGCCCTGGGCGAGGGCCGCCCCCGGCGCAGGCGTGCCGGCTCGGAGCTGGCCGCACCGGTGGCGGCGGACGCCGCGCCGGGCACGACGGCCGACCCTGCGACGGCTCCGGAGACGGATGCCGCGACTTCCTCCGCCACCGCCTCCGTGACGGGGAGCGGAACAGCGGACGCTTCACCGGAGGCGTCGGCCCGCACGGGCACCGCCCCCGCCGCTCCCGGCGCCGGTACGGCTTCCGCACCCGACTTCCCCAAAGCCACCCCGGCGAGCATCGCGACGGCGACTCCCGCCGCCTGGCCGGAGCCGTTCGACGCGTTCCGCCCCGCGAGCGCCGGCGGGAGACGCCGGGCGGACAACCGTGGCGCCGCCGCGACCACCGGGGCCGGCGACGTCGCCGCCACGGAGAGCCCTCAGGTGTTCTCGGCCGAGGCCGGCGGGAGCGGCCTGCTGGAGGCTTCCGGCACACGCCAGGCGGAAGCCGCGGAATGGCCGTCGGTGCAGGCCTTCTCCCCCTTCGGGGACATGCCCATCGCTTCGGCTTTCGGGGACATGCCCGTGGCGTCGCCGCCTCTTCCGGACGCCCCGGCTTTCCCCGACGTTCGTGTTTTCCCCGACGTTCGTGTTTTCCCCGACGCTCGTGTTTTCCCGGACGCTCCCGCTTTCCCCGACGCTCCGGTTTTCCAGGACGCCCCGGCTCCCCAGGCCTCCACGTCCCTTCCCGTCGATGGCTCCCCTCAGCCTTCTACGGCCGTCCCGGGTGCTGAGGCCCTCTCGTCATCTCTGGCGGGCGAGCGCGCGCCGGCCGCCCCGCAGGGTGTCCGGCGGGGCGCCCACGCCCGGGCCGAAGAGCCGCAGGCCGAGCAGCAGGCCGCCCGGACCCGTACGGCCGGGTCTTCCCACCGCGGGAAGAAGGCCTCCGGCAGGACCGGCCGCGCGCGGCGGGACAACCACTACGACTGGCTGTGGGAGATCGGCGGCTTCCTGATCTGCCTCGCCATCGCTCTCCTGGTGTTCTTCGCCTGACAGCGGCGGCGTCTCCCCGGCAGCGAAGGCGAGTACGGCCGTCGGGGACGATCAGGCCATCCGTCAGCGAGACGGCTGTGCGTGCTCAGCGCAGCAAGCCGTCGCGGGAGACGATCAGGCCACTGGTCGGGACGCCGGTGCCCGCCGTGACCAGCACGTTCTCCACACTGGAGAGCTGGTTGGCCGCCGTCCCCCGGATCTGGCGCACGGCCTCCGCGATGCCGTTCATGCCGTGGATGTAGGCCTCGCCGAGCTGCCCGCCGTTCGGGTTGACCGGAAGGCGGCCGCCGAGCTCGATGCCGCCGTCCCGGACGAGGTCCTTGGCCTCCCCCCGCCCGCAGAAGCCCAGCTCCTCCAGCTGCATCAGCACGAACGGCGTGAAGTGGTCATACAGGATCGCGGCCTGGACGTCGGCGGGGCCGAGCCCGGACGTCTCCCACAGCCGCCTGCCGACGACTCCCATCTCCGGCAGCCCGGTCATGTCGTCGCGGTAGTAGCTGGTCATCATCATCTGGCCCGATCCTGAGCCCTGCGCGGCGGCCGTGACGACAGCGGGCGGCCGGCGCAGGTCGCGGGCCCGCTCAGCCGAGGTGACGACCAGCGCCACCGCCCCGTCGCTCTCCTGGCAGCAGTCGAGCAGGTGCAGCGGCTCCACGATCCAGCGTGAGCTCTGGTGCTCCTCCAGTGTGATCGGCCTGCCGTGGAACCAGGCCGCCGGGTTCGTCGACGCGTGCCTGCGCATGGCCACCGCGACCCGGCCGAAGTCGGCCGACTCCGCGCCGTACTCGTGCATGTAGCGGCGGGCGAACATGGCCACCCAGCTCGCCGGGGTGAGCAGGCCGTACGGCACATGCCAGCTCATCTCCAGGCCCTGGGAGGACGGCTGCCCGCCCAGCCCGGCGTCCGGCTGCCCGAAACGGCGTCCGGATCGCTCGTTGAACGCGCGGTAGCAGACGACCGTGGTGGCGGCGCCGGTCGCGACCGCCATCGCCGCGTGCAGCACCGTGCCGCAGGCGGCGCCGCCGCCGTAGGGAACGCGGGAGATGAACGACAGGTCGCCGATCCCTGTCTCCCTCGCGACGGCGATCTCGTCGTTCGCGTCCTGGGTGAAGGTCACCATGCCGTCCACGTCGGACGGCGCGACCCCAGCGTCGTCCAGCGCCGCCAGCACGGCCTCGGACGCGAGCTGGAGCTCTGAGCGCCCGGAGTCCTTGGAGAACTCGGTGGCGCCGATTCCGGCGAGAGCCGTACGACCGGACAGGGAGGCCATCGGGGAACGCCCTTCGTCGATTCCGGGAGGGACCGGTGGGTCGAGGTCAGCGGGGGAGGCGGGCCCGGACGGTCGCGGTGGCGTGGGCGCCGAGGCTGACCGTGCCGGTCACCTCGATGGTCAGCTCGTCGCCGTCCACCGCGGCCACCGTGCCCGAGAAAGTGAGCGTGTCCCCCGCGTACGCCGGGACGCCGAGCCTCACCTTGATGCCGCCCAGCAGGGCGGTCGGGCCGGCCCAGTCGGTGACGTACCGCTCGACCAGGCCCATCGTCGTCAGGATGTTGAGGAAGATGTCGGCCGAGCCCTGTGCCCGGGCGAGCTCGGGGTCGTGGTGGACGGGGGTGAAGTCGCGGGTGGCGATCGCGGTCGAGATCACGAAGGTGGGGGTCAGCTCGATCGTGAGCGGTGGCAGCACGGCCCCCGCGACGGGCTCCTCCGCGGACGTGTGGACGCGCATCACGACTCCCTCGGAATGGGCACCCATGTGGGCAGGGTCAGCTCGTCGTCCATCCGCCGGTAGGCCACCCGGACCGGCATCCCGACGCTCACCTCGGACGGTGCGCAACCGGTCACACCGCCGACCACGCGCACGCCTTCCGGCAGCTCGACGACGGCCACCACGAAGGGCGCCTCCAGCCCCGGCACCGGAGGATGGTGGTGGACGACGTAGCTGTAGACCGTCCCCTCGCCGCTCGCGACGACGTGGCCGCGTTCGGTGGAGCGGCACGAAGGGCACATCGGGCCGGGCGGGTGGCGCAGCGCCCCGCACGCCTGGCACCGCTGGATCCGCAGCTCGCCGGCGCGGACGCCGTCCCAGAAGAACGCGGTGTCCCTGTTGACGGCGGGACGCAGCGGGAACGGCTCCGGCCCCGCCTGGCCCGGCCCCGCTGGTTCCGCCGGTTCCCCTGGTTTCGCCTGCGCCTCGTCCTGCCGTGCCGCCTGCGGCGGCGTCCCCTCCTGTGCCGCCGGTCCGGGCCGGTTACGCGGGCGGAACTTCAGCAGCCGGAACAGCATGTCCGCCACCGGCTCATCCTGGGCGTACCAGGTGACGTTCCACGTGACGAAGTAGCCCTCCCCGAGCGCGGTGCGCTTGGGCCCGGCCAGGCCGGTCATCCGGGTGCCCGACGTCAGCTCCTCGCCGACGGTCAGGTAACGGTGATAGTCGTGCTCGCAGTTGGTCGCGACGACCCCCGTGTACCCCGCCTCGTCGAGCGCGTCGAGGACGTCGTCCAGCGGCCCCCTGGCCGCCCCGTCCGCACGTCCGGCGAGGCCCGCCATCGTCCACACCTGGATCATCGCGGGAGGCGCGACCGCCTCGGGCCCGGCGTAGCGGGGGTCGCGGTCACCCATCGCCTCCGTCCAGTGCCGGATCATCGCGGCGTTGACCGGAGCGGGGGCGGGGAGCCGGGGGCCCTCACCCGCCTCCATGGCCTTGCCCGCCAGCGCCATGAGCCGCTCACGCAGGTCCGCCTCGGCCCCCGCTGTCACCGCCCCACCCCGATCCGCGTCTCCACCGGCATCCACCTCTCCCGCCTCACCGCGGCGGCTTGGGAAGCCCGAGCCCGAGCATGGCGATCAGCTCGCGCTGCACCTCGTTGACCCCGCCGCCGAACGTGAGGACGATCGCCCCCTTGACGCCGCGGTCGACGCGTTCGATCAGGTCGCGGGTCTCCTCGTCACACGGGTCGCCGAACCGGGCGAGCGTCTCCCCGACGATCCGGCCGACGTCCTGCATCCGCTCCGAGCCGTAGATCTTGGTGGCGGACGCGTCGGGGGCGCCCAGCCAGCCGAGGCCCATGCTCGCCGCGACCTGCCAGTTCAGCAGCTCGTTGGTCCGCAGGTAGGCGTACACCTCCGCGATGGCCCGCCGCACCTCCGGGTGCTCCGACAGCGGACGGCCGTCACGGCCCTGTCTGCCCCTGGCCCACCGCAGGAACCGGTCGTAGGTGTGCGCGATGTTGCCCGCCGGGCCGAGCGTCACGCGCTCGTGGTTGAGCTGGTTGACGATCAGGTCCCAGCCCTTGTTCACCTCTCCGACGACCATGCTGAGCGGAACCCGGACGTCCGAGTAGTAGGTGGAGTTGGTGTGATGGCGCCCGTCCATCGTGACGATCGGCGTCCACGAGAAGCCGGGATCGGCGCAGTCCACGATCATCATGGTGATCCCGCGGTGCTTCTTGGCGTCGGGATCGGTCCGCGCGGCCAGCCAGATGTACTGCGCGTAATGCCCTCCCGACGTGAAGATCTTCTGCCCGTTGACCACGTAGTGGTCGCCGTCCCTGACCGCGGAGGTCCGCAGCGAGGCGAGGTCGGTGCCCGCCTCCGGCTCGCTGTAGCCGATCGCGAAGTGGCACTCCCCCGCGAGGATGCGCGGCAGGAAGAAGTCCTTCTGCTCGGGCGTGCCGTACTGCATGAGGGTCGGGCCCACGGTCTGCAGCGTGATGATCGGATACGGCACCTCCGCCCGGGCGATCTCGTTGGCGAAGATCTGCTGCTCCAGCGGGCCGTACCCGCCTCCGCCGTACTCCTTGGGCCAGCCGAGGCCGAGCCGGCCGTCGCGCCCGAGGCGGCGGCAGTGCTCCATGTACGCCTGGCCGAACGGATCCCGGGCGATCTCCCGGCGATCCTCCTCGGTCAGGCAGGTCGCGAAGTACTCCCGCAGCTCGTCGCGGAGCCGCCGCTGCTCCGCCGTCAGCTCGATGAACATCAGACCAGCGCTCCGATCAGGTCCAGCTGGGCCCGCTCGCCACCCAGCAGGTGGGCGGCCTGCTTGCCCCAGGCGAAGTAGCGGTGCAGGGGGTAGGTCACGTCGAGGCCGATGCCGCCGTGCAGGTGCTGGCACGTGTAGAGCGCGCGCAGCGCGCCCCCGCAGGCGTTGTACGCGGCGACCGCGAGATCCTCCTCGGCCGGCAGCCCCTCCGACAACCTCCACACTCCGGACCACATCGCCACGTCGAGCGCCCTCGCCGCGACGTAGACGTCGGCGATCTGCATGCTCACGGCCTGGAACTCCGCGAGCGCCCGGCCGAACTGCCGCCGCGTCCTGATGTACTCCGTCGTCAGCGCGAGCGCCCCCGCCAGGACGCCCGACGCCGTCGCCGTGATCCCCGCGACGGCGTGCAGCCGGAGGGCCTCCCACGCCCGCCCGTCCGGCTCTCCCACCATCTCGCCCGGGGCCCGGTCGAGCGTGACCACCGAGCAGGACTCTCCCGTCGCCGTCGGCACCGCCTGGAGCCCGGCGTCCCGCGGCCGCACCAGGAACAGGGCCGTCCCCGCGCCCTCCACCTGTGCGGGGACGAGGATCGCCGACGCCTCCGACGCGTACGAGACCATGCTGAGGCGTCCGGTGACCCGGCCGTCGCGTGCGGTCGCGTCCGGCGGGCCGGTCAGGTCGCCGCCCGGCTCGCGGACGGCGAACGCCAGCACGTCCTCGCCTTCGGCGAGCGGCCCGAGCGCCTCCTTCTGCGCCGCTGTGCCGTGCGCGGCGATCGTGAGGGCGGTGACGAGCCCGCTGAGCGCAGGGACGGGCGCCACCCGGGCTCCGACCTCGCGGAGCACCACCGCCATCCCCACCGCGCCCAGCCCGGCGCCGCCGGCGTCCTCGGGCAGGCACGCTCCGATCAGCCCCGCCCGCGCCATGGCCTTCCAGGTCTCCGCGTCGTACGGCCGGTCGCCTCCGCCGTGCTTCTCGTGGGCCTCAAGCCTGGCCTGCGTCGCCTCGCGCGCCAGCACGCCGGAGGCGAGTGTGCGCAGCTCCGCCCCGGTCTCGTCCAGATCGAAGTCCACTCGCCCCTCCACGGTGCCGTGCGGCTCCACAGACCCGCAAACTAGAACACATTCTAAAAGCTGTCCAGAGGAAGTCACTGCGAACTTTGGAAGACATGGAGCCGAAACGTGAAAGACGTGGAAGGGGGCGGTTCTTTGAGTGACCGACAAGTAACCGTTCGAGAAGACCGGAAATCAAGTAACGTGTTCCTATGCGCACTTCGCATGCCCTCACCGACGGCGGGGCGCCCGCTCCAGAGGGGCCACCCGGCATGGACAGCCACCCCATCGCGACCACCGCTCCCGGCGCGCGCACGCGAAGCCAGCACCAGCGCCGCAGGCGGATCGTCCAGGCGGCGGCCGCCCTCGCGTCGCGCGGCGGCGTCGAGGCGATGCAGATGCGTACCGTGGCGGAGCGCGCGGGCGTGGCCCTGGGAACGCTCTACCGCTACTTCCCCTCGAAGATGGACCTCGTCGTGGCGGTGGTGAGCGAGGAGATCGACCTGCTGGAGTCCAGCATCGACCGCCGCCCGCCGAGCGCCCCGTCCGCCGCGGGACGGGCCGTGGACGTGCTGATGCGGGCCACCCGGGGGCTCATGCGCGAGCCGGAGCTCGCCGACGCCCTCATCCGCTCACTGATCATCGCCGAGGTCGACGCGCCCTTCGGCGACCGCATGGCGGGGCTGCTGCTGCGGGTGGCCACGGGCGGCCTCACCGTGGAGGCGGCCACCGAGGAGCAGTTCGTCCTCGCCGGGTCTCTCGCCGGGGTCTGGGTCCAGGAGCTGCTCGAGATGCTGCGCGGCCGGCGGACCTACGAGCAGGTGCAGCACCGCATCGAGATCGCGGCCAGCCGGCTGCTCGCCGGCTTCTGATCCCGCCTCCTGCCCGGCGTTTCCGGCCGGATCTCCGCTTCCCCCGTCAAAGTAGAACGGGTTACAGTCGGACTGGAACATTATTCCGACACCAGGAGGTGCCGGTGGCCACACCGGTGATCGTCGAGGCCGTGCGCACGCCGATCGGGAAGAGGGCCGGCCATCTGGCGGGGCTCAAGCCGCAGGCCCTCCTCGGCACGACGCTGACGGGCCTCGTGGCCAGGTCGGGCATCGACCCGTCGGCCGTCGAGCAGGTCTTCGCGGGGTGCGTGACCCAGGCGGGCGAGCAGGGCGGCCACGTCGGCCGGCACGCGTGGCTCTACGCGGGCCTGCCGTACCGGACCGGTGTGACCACGATCGACGCGCAGTGCGGGTCGTCGCAGCAGGCGGTGCACCTCACGGCGGCGCTGATCCAGGCCGGCGTCATCGACGCCGGCATCGGCTGCGGCGTCGAGATGATGAGCCGCCAGCCGCTCGGAAGCAACGTGCTCCCGTCGAACCCCCGGCCGGACGACTGGTCCATCGACCTGCCCGACCAGTTCACGGCGGCGGAGCGGATCGCCGGGCGTCGCGGTCTCACCCGCGAGCGGCTCGACGCGTTCGGAGCGCGGTCGCAGCAGCTCGCGGCCAAGGCGTGGGCCGACGGCCGGTTCGAGCGGGAGGTGCTGCCGGTTTCCGCCCCGGTGCTCGGCGCGGACGGCGCTCCGACGGGCGACAGCCGTACGGTGAGCCGGGACCAGGGCCTGCGGGAGACCACCGCCGAGGGGCTCGCCAGGCTCAGGCCGGTGCTCGGCGACCACGGGATGCACACGGCGGGGACGTCCTCTCAGATCTCCGACGGCGCCGCGGCGGTGCTCCTGACGAGCGAGGAGGCGGCCGCCCGGCACGGGCTGCGGCCACGCGCCCGGATCCTGGCGCAGACGCTCGTCGGGGCCGAGCCGTACTACCACCTCGACGGCCCGGTGGACGCGACCACCCGTGTGCTGGAGCGGGCCGGGATGTCCATCGGCGACATCGACCGCTTCGAGGTCAACGAGGCGTTCGCCGCCGTCGTGCTGTCATGGGCGTCCGCCCACCAGCCCGACATGGACAGGGTCAATGTGAACGGCGGCGCGATCGCGCTCGGCCACCCCGTCGGGGCGACCGGGGCCCGGCTGCTCACCACAGCCCTGCACGAGCTGGAGCGTTCGGACTCCTCCACCGCCCTGGTCACGATGTGCGCGGGGGGCGCGCTCGCGACGGCGACCGTGATCGAGCGGATCTGACGCGCGAACCGCCTGGACGGGGCCCGCCGACGTCAAGGATGATTCGTTCATTGGATTTGCACCGTTCCCAGGAGCGCTGATGAGCCTGTCCGACGCACGCTTGACCGTCCCGCGGCGTACGCGGTCGCGGCGGCCGGGATGGTGCTGACGGACAGCACCGCGGAGCCGGTCGGCGTGGTGGGAGACGCTCTTCCGCCGCCACGTCCCGCTTCCCGCTCCACCCGCGCCGGGGCACGATGACGGGCGACGGCGCCCGCGGCCCGCCGGGACGGTGAGCCCCTACACGGAACGAGACAGCAGAGGAATCGACGGGCCCCCAGAGGCTTCGCCATAGACTCGTCGGCATCAGACGTATGAGCCGGCGCAGACGGTGGGCGTCGCTGGCCAGCAAAGGGCTCCAGGGAGTGCATGGCGTGGCAGTCACCGACGCGGCGATTGACAGAATCAAAGACATGATCATCTCGGGCGAGCTGGCCCCCGGCGACCGGCTGCCCAAGGAGGCCGACCTCGCCGAGCGGCTGGGCCTGTCCCGCAACTCGCTCCGCGAGGCCGTTCGCGCGCTCGCCCTGATCAACGTGCTCGACGTACGGCAGGGCGACGGCACCTACGTCACCAGCCTCGAACCCCACCTGCTGCTCGACGCGATGTCATTCGTGGTGGACTTCCACAGGGACGACACGGTCCTGCAGTTCTTCGAGGTCCGCAGGATCCTGGAGCCCGCCGCCACCGCGATGGCGGCCACCCAGATGACCGACGCAGAGATCAAGGATCTGCGCAAGATCCTCGACTCGCTGCCCGGGGAGCCGAGCACCGAGCAGCTCGTGGCCAACGACCTGGAGTTCCACCAGCGGATCGCCGCCGGGTCGGGCAACGCCGTGCTGTGCTCGCTCATCGAGAGCCTGTCCGGGCCCACCGCCCGGGCCCGGATATGGCGCGGCCTCACCCAGGAGGGCGCGAACGGCAAGACCCGCGAGCAGCACGTGGCCATCTACGAGGCCATCGCGAGCCGCCAGCCGGAGGTCGCCCGCGCGTGGGCGACCGTCCACGTCGCCGGGGTCGAGGAGTGGCTGCGCCGCGCCCTGTAAGCGGAGTCGCCGAAGCACGGCGTCGAGGCGCGGTGACTGGCACGGCGGCCGGAACGGTGACCCGGCGCGGTCGCCGAAGCACGGTGTCGAAGCACGGTGTCGAGGCGCGGTGACTGGCACGGCGGCCGGAACGGTGACCCGGCGCGGTCACCTAGGGGGGCGACCGGCGCGTGGGCTCCTACCGGCCGGCCTCGTGGGCGTCGACCAGAGCCTTCGGAGCGGTGAGACACCACGCCTCGGTCACGAGCTCGCGCAGCTCGTCGGCGTCGATCCCCGCCAGCCGCACCACCACCCAGCCGAACCGCCCCGTCGTGAACTGGACCTCGAACACCTCGGGGCGCTCGGCCACCAGCGCGATCTGCTCCTCGATCGTCGCCTTCAGCCCGACGGTCCGCGTCCTCTCCCAGATGTAGCCGAAGCCCTTGCCGCGCACCTTCAGCGAGACCCACTCACCCCCGTCGGCCTGCTCGACCTCGGGCAACTCCTCCAGCATGCGCAGGAATTCCTCGACACTCACACCCATGGCCCTACAAGTACCAGACCCCTCCGACATTCCCTTCCCGGGACGAGCGACCTCGGATCAGCAGGTGTGATCAGGCGCGTGCCTGGTAGACATATCGGCACACGCTCGCCGTGACACCCGCGAGCCGAAGACGGGAATCAGATGACCGAGCACACCGACCCGGCGGAGCGCTTCACCGTGTCCATCGGCGTACGGGAGGGCGTCATCGTCGCCAGCGCCTCAGGGGAGCTCGACTACCACCACGCCGGCCGGTTCCAGGAGCGGATCAGCGAGGCCTGGGAGACGCTCAGGTCCCCGGCACTGATCCTCAACATGGCCGCCGTGGCCTTCTGTGACTCCATGGGCATCGGCGTCCTCGTGCTGCTGCGGAACCGGAGCCGGGAGCAGGGGCGCCTGCTGGTCCTGTCGGCGCTCCCCGCCCACCTGGAGCGCGTGCTCACCCTCACCGGCCTGCGTGGCGCCTTCCTCATCGAGCCCTCCGTCGAGGACGCGATCAGATCCGTGGCGGGCTCCTCCGGGACGCAGTGACCCGGCCCTCCAGGTGAAGGCGCCCCACCCGGAGAGATCGTGAGGCCGAGACCGCCGCGGATCACACGTCCCCCACCACCGGTCACCTGCGAGCCGCCGCCCGGGAGTCACCGGCTTCTCACCTTCTCGGCCATGCCCTGATCGGCAAACCCGCACGATCTCCTTACCCACCGTGATATATGCGGTACAGACAGCCATCACGGTGGAGGCGAGATGCACGAGCACGACGCGGAGACGGGCCGCCGGCCCCGTGGCCGCCACCCTTACGGCGCCGCACGCGTCCGCACCGCCCCGCCGCCCTCCACACTCCCGCCGCTCCAGCCCGTGCTCCCGCCCCGCCGGGCCTCCACGCCCCCGGCACCCCATCCCTACGCGTCCCCCGGACCTCCGCGGCCGGCGACGAGGCCGCGAGGGCCGCTGAGCCCGCCGAGCCCGGCGAGCCCGCCCCTGGCCGCTCCGCGGACACTCACCTCGCAGCGGTACGGCAGGGCACGCCACCGGGGACGGTTACCGGTGGACCGGCTCATCAAGCCGGCGATCATCGTGGGCTTCGCGCTGTGCTGCGCGGCCGGCGTCTGGACGGCCGGGGTGCCGCGCGACCGGCCGGAGCCGATCAGGCCCGTCGCGCGACGCCTGCCGGCCGTCACCACCCATCACACGGCGATCCCCCGCAAGCCCGCGGCGCGGCCCCCCGTTCCCGTCGCCGGCAGAGCGGAAGCGATCGCCGCCGGCCGGCCGGAGGATCCCCCGGCCCGGCGCCCCCATGAGCGTGAGAGACCTCAGAAGCCTTCCCGGGCGGAGCACGTCTCCGCACCGGCGCGCCGTCCCGCCGAGCGGGTCGCGCACCGCCACCCGCGGCCCGCGCGAGCGCTCCAAGCTCCGGTGACGCTCAAAGCTCCGGCGACGCGGAAGACCTCGAAGACCCCGAAGACGTCCGGGGCGCGAAGCGACGGGCGCGGACACGCGCCGGCCATGCGGCGAGGCGCGGCGACCGGCCCGGCCGGGACGGCGGCCCCGGCTCCCACCGCCCGCGACCGGCTGAGCGCCGACCAGGCCTGCGACACGTTCGCCTCCGGCGACTGGCGCCGGTCGTACTGTCTGAGCGCCTGGGACGCCTACGTGAAGAAGCTGGGCCTCCAGTAGGCCGCGCCGCCTCCGGGTGGAGGCCCGTCACCTGTCACGCGGAGGCCGCAGGGCGCAGGCCGTAACACTCCTGGGCGACGCCTTCGAACACCCGGGCGCGCTCGGCGTCAGAGAGCCCGGAGGTGAGCTCGCGGGCCAGCGCGACCACCTCGGCGTACGACGCGGCGAGCTCGCAGACCGGCCAGTCCGAGCCGAACATGACCCGGTCGGCCCCGAAGCACTCCAGCACGTGGGCGGCGTACGGCGCGATCTGCGGGGTGTCCCACGACGTCCACGAGGCCTCGGTGACCAGCCCCGAGAGCTTGCAGGTGACGTTGGGCAGCTTGGCCAGCTCCCTGATCTCGCTGTCCCACGGCTCCATCTCCCCCGCGGCGATGTACGGCTTGGCGGCGTGGTCGAGAACGAAACGCAGGTCGGGCATCTCCCGCGCCACCACCCTGGCCACCGGAAGCTGCGGGACGAGGACCAGCAGGTCGTACACCAGCCCCGCCTGGGCGACCGCCCGAAGGCCCCGGCGCACGTCCGGGCGCGCGATCCACGCCTGGTCGGGCTCGCCCTGCACGAGAGCCCGGACGCTGACGAGGCGGTCGCCGCCGGGCGAGTTGCGCAGCTTCGCGATCTGGGCGGCGACGTCGTCAGCGGTGAGATCGACCCACCCGACGACGCCGGCGATCAGTCCGCCGGACCCGGCGGCGATGCGGAGGAACTCCACCGACTCCTCGATGTCCGGGATGGTCTGCACGAGCACGGTCGCGGCGACGCCCGCGGCGGATGTCTCCCGCCGCAGGTCGTCGAGGGCGTACGGCTTGCGCACGGGCGCCATGGCGTCGGCCGCCAGGAAGGGGTAGTCCCTGGCGGTGGTGTCCCAGAGGTGGTGGTGCGCGTCGATCACGGGGGTCTCCTGATCGGGGGTTCAGGGGTGAGGCGGCACGGACAGGTCGGCCCACAGGGCCTCGGGCACGGGTGAGGCCGCCAGCTCCATGTTGCGGCGCACCTCGCCGGCCGATCTGGCGCCGATGACGACGGCGGCCACCGCCGGGTGGCGGAGGGGGAAGGCCAGCGCCGCCTGCGGCAGGGTGACTCCGTGACGCTCGCAGATCCGGGCCAACTCGCGCGCCCGCTCCAGCACCTCGGGCGGCGCAGGGGCGTAGTTGAAGGTCCCGTGCGGATCGTGGGTGGCGAGCAGCCCGCTGTTGAACACCCCGGCGGCGAGGACCGAAACGCCGCGCTCCTGGCACAGCGGGAGCAGCTCGGTCTCCCCGGAACGGTCGAGTAACGTGTACCGCCCGGCCAGCATCACTAGGTCGATGTCGGTCTCCCTGACGAAGTCGGCCGCCATCTGCCACTGGTTGATGCCGACGCCGATCGCCTTCACCACGCCCTGGTCGCGCAGCTCGGCCAGTGC
The DNA here is from genome assembly GCF_040802045.1 of Microbispora sp. NPDC049125. Taxonomy (NCBI): domain Bacteria; kingdom Bacillati; phylum Actinomycetota; class Actinomycetes; order Streptosporangiales; family Streptosporangiaceae; genus Microbispora; species Microbispora sp. NPDC049125. The sequence goes on from NZ_JBEZDW010000031.1 coordinate 94,826, forward strand.
GGGGTACGCCTCGGAGACGGCCTGCTTCCAGTGCTGGTCCGGGTCGTGGATGTAGGCGATGTCGACCGAGCCGAGCCCCAGCCGCCCGAGTGACTCCTCCAGCGAACGCCGGACGCCGTCGCGGGAGAAGTCCCACACCCGCCGGTAGTCGGCGGGCACGTCGAAGCCGTCGTCGTCCCGGCCGCCCTCAGACGACGGGACCAGCAGGCGGCCGACCTTGGTGGACAGCACGAACTCCTCGCGCGGCCGGTCACGCAGAGCCGCGCCGAGCCGCCGTTCCGACAGGCCGAGGCCGTAGTGGGGCGCCGTGTCGAAGAGCCGGACGCCCGTTTCCCAGGCGGCCTCCACGGTGGCGGCCGCGTCCTCGTCGGAGACCGCCGTGAACAGGTTGCCGAGGGGCGCGGTGCCGAGACCGTATCGGGGGAGCCTCATGGGAGCTCCCGGACCGGCGAGAGCCGGGTGTGCAGTTCGATCCGTTGCATGAGAGTTCCCTATCAGGTGTGGCCGGGGTCAGGTCGAGCGGGGCCGCAGCCGGAGGCCCTGCACGCCGCCGTCGACCGCGAGAGCCGTACCGGTGGTGGCGGAGGCGTACGGTCCGGCGAGGTAGGCGATGGCGTGCGCGATCTCCTCGGGGGTGACGAGGCGGCCCATCGGCTGGCGCTGCTCCAGCGCGGCGCGCTCGGCCACCGGGTCGTCGGCCGCGTCGAGCAGCCGGCTCACCCAGGGGGTGTCCGCCGTGCCCGGGTTGACGCAGTTGACCCGGATGCCCTCCTGGATGTGGTCGGCCGCCATCGCCAGGGTCAACGACAGGACCGCCCCTTTGGTCGCGCTGTAGAGCGCGCGGCTCGGCAGGCCGGCGGTCGCGGCGATCGAGCAGGTGTTGACCACCGCCGCGTGCCCGGAACGGCGCAGGTACGGCAGGGCGGCCCGGGTGACGCGGACGATGCCGAGGACGTTGACGTCCAGGACGCGCAGCCACTCGGAGTCGGGGTTGTCGGCGACGGTCCCCGTCGCGCCGACGCCGGCGTTGTTGACGACGATGTCGAGCCCGCCGAACCGCTCGGCCGCCGCCTCCACCGCGGCGCGGACCGAGGCGTCGTCGCCGACGTCGGCCTTGAGGCCGAGGAACGGCTCGCCGGGCGGGTTGATGTCGAGGCAGGCGACCCGCGCCCCCCGCTCGGCCAGCAGCGTCGCCGCCGCCAGGCCGATCCCGGAGCCGCCCCCGGTCACCAGTGCGCTCAGGCCGTCGAACTCCGCACTCATCCGTGGTTCCTCTGTGTCGCTGCCGGGGGAGCCGTCGCGGTGGAGGCCCAGATCGGGCCGCCGGGATAGGAGTAGTCCGTGATCGACTCGGGTCGCATGGCCGAGCTGAACCCCGGGTCGAGCGGTGCGCGGTACGCCCCGCCGGCGACGACGACGGGCGAGACGAAGTGCTCGTGCAGGTGGTCGACGTACTCGATGACCCGGTCCTCCATCGAGCCGCTCACCGCGACGTAGTCGAACATGGCCAGGTGCTGGACCAGCTCGCACAGGCCGACCCCGCCCGCGTGCGGGCACACCGGCACGCCGAACTTGGCGGCCAGCAGCAGGATGGCGATGTTCTCGTTCACGCCGCCGACCCGGGCGGCGTCGATCTGGAGGTACGACAGGCCCTTCGCCTGAAGAAGCTGCTTGAAGACGACCCGGTTCTGGACGTGCTCCCCGGTCGCGACCTTGATGGGGGCGATCCCGCGCGCGATGGCCGCGTGGCCCAGCACGTCGTCGGGGCTGGTCGGCTCCTCCACCCACCAGGGGTCGTACTCGGCGAGCGCCCTGACCCACGCGACGGCGGCGTCGACGTCCCACCGCTGGTTGGCGTCGATCGCGATCCTGACGGCGTCGCCGCAGGTCTCCCGGGCGATCCGCATGCGGCGGACGTCGTCGTCGAGGTCGGCTCCCACCTTGAGCTTGATCTGGGTGAAGCCGTCCTCGATTGCCTCCAGGCACAGGCGGCGCAGCTTGTCGTCGCCGTAGCCAAGCCAGCCGGGCGAGGTGGTGTACGCCGGGTACCCGTTCGCCTTGAGGTGCTCGATCCGCTCCCGGCGGGTGGGCTCGGCCGCGCGGAGGATGTCCAGGGCCTCCTGCGGGGTGAGGGCGTCGCTGAGGTAGCGGAAGTCCACCAGGTCGACGATCTGCTCGGGCGGCATCTCGCCGAGCAGCAGCCACAGCGGCAGGCCGGCCTCCTTGGCCCGCAGGTCCCACAGCGCGTTGACGACCGCGGAGATCGCCATGTGCATGACGCCCTTCTCCGGGCCGAGCCAGCGGAGCTGGGAGTCGTGCGTCATCTCGCGGTACAGCGCGCCGAGCTCCTCGGTCGACCTGCCCAGCACGTACGGCTCCAGCGCCTTGATGGCCGCGGTCTGCACGTCGTTGCCCCGGCCGATGGTGAACGCGAAGCCGTGCCCCTCGTGCTCGGAGGTCCGCAGCACCACGTAGGCGGCCGAGTAGTCGGGGTCGGGGTTCATCGCGTCGGAGCCGTCCAGCTCCAGCGATGTGGGGAAGCGGATGTCGTGGCACTCCATACCCGTGATCAGGGGGGCGGCCACCTGGGTCATGCCTGGCCCACCGTCTGCCGCTGCCGGCCGAGGCCGTCGATCTCCAGCTCGACGACGTCGCCCTCGCGCAGGTACGGGTGGTCCGGCATGCCGAGCGCCACCCCGGCGGGCGTGCCGGTGTTCACCACGTCGCCGGGCTCCAGGACCATGAACCAGCTCAGGTAACGGACGATCTCGGCCACCCCGAAGATCATCTCCTTGGTGTCGCCGTTCTGGCGCAGCTCGCCGTTGACCCACAGCCGCAGGCCGAGCGCCTGGGGGTCGGGGACCTCGTCGGCCGTCACCAGCCAGGGGCCGAGCGGGTTGAAGGTCTCACACGACTTGCCCTTGTCCCACTGGCCGCCACGCTCAAGCTGGAACTCGCGCTCGGAGACGTCGTTGGCGATCGTGTAGCCGGCGATGACGTCCAGCGCGGCCTCGTGGGACTCCAGGTAGCGCGCGGTCTTCCCGATCACGACGGCCAGCTCCACCTCCCAGTCGGTCTTCTGGCTCTTACGCGGGATCAACACCTCGTCGAAAGGTCCGACCACCGTGTTGGACGCCTTCATGAAGACAACCGGCTCAGCCGGAAGGTCGGCACCCGACTCCGCAGCGTGGTCACGGTAGTTGAGCCCGACGCACACCACCTTGCCCGGCCGCGCGACGGGCGCGCCGGTCCGTAGGCCCTCGGCGTCGAGGACGGGCAGATCGCCCGCGTCCAGGGCGGTCCGCACCCGGTCGAGCCCGCCATCGTCGAAGAACCGCCCGTCGATGTCGGCGCCGGAGAGGACACCGGAGAGGTCGCGCAGGCGGCCCTCGCCGTCCAGCACCGCCGGACGCTCCGCGCCCTTGGCGCCAACCCGAAGCAGCTTCACAAGTCCCCCCATATACATCCGATGATTTGCCAAGGCAAGGGAACATGGCAGGCGGCGCCGGTGTCAAGTCCGGTGACCTGGCGCGATGCCTTCCCCACAGTACGGAAGGAGGCGGCGCCAGAGGAGCCTCACCTCCCTGCGGCTTGACGCGCCTCCGGGCTCGTAATAGAACACGTTCTATCGATGCGTGCGAGTGCTTGACCATGCTCGCCGGACCACCGGCCGCCTCCGGACGGCACGTCGCCCACTCGGCGGCACAGTCGGCGGCGCACTCGACAGGACACTCGGCAGCGCTCTCGACAAGGGCAGCGAAACCCAATTAGGTGGTTCTATGCAAATCAACCTCGTCGACCAGGACCGTTACGCCGCGGGCGGCGTCCCCCACGACCAGCTCACCTGGCTGCGGAACAACGCCCCGGTCTTCTGGCACGAGGGGGACGCCGAGCGCGGCTGGCCCGGCTTCTGGGCCGTCACGAAGTACGACGACGTGGTCCACATCTCCCGGCACTCCGAGCTGTTCTCCTCGGCCCGGCGCCTGGCGCTGTTCGACGAAATGCCCGACGAGCAGATCGAGCTCCAGCGGCTGATGATGCTCAACCAGGACCCGCCGGAGCACACCCGGCGCCGGTCGCTCGTCAACCGGGGCTTCACCCCGCGCCAGATCGGCCGGCTCGAAGACCACATCCGCGACATCTGCCACCGGCTCGTCGACGAGGCGCTGAGCCTGCCTGAGGTCGACTTCGTCCGGGACATCGCCGCCCCGCTCCCGCTCTACGTGATCTGCGAGCTGCTCGGAGCGCCCGTCGAGGACCGGGACAAGCTCTTCGAGTGGTCCAACCGCATGATCGGCAGCGCGGACCCGGACTACGCCTCCAGCCCCGATGAGGGCCAGGCGGCGGCCGCGGAGGTCTACGCGTACGCCAACTCCCTGGCGGCGGCCCGCAGGGAGAACCCGCGGGACGACATCGTCACCAAGCTTCTCCAGCCGAACGACGACGGCGAGGTGCTGGCGGAGGACGAGTTCGACCTGTTCGTGCTGCTGCTGGTGGTCGCCGGCAACGAGACGACCAGGAACGCGGCGTCCGGCGGCATGCTCGCCCTCTTCGAGAATCCCGGCCAGTGGGAGCGGCTCGTGGCCGACCCCTCGCTGGCCCGCTCCGCGGCCGACGAGATCGTCCGGTGGGTGTCGCCCGTCAACATGTTCCGCCGTACGGCGACGACGGACACCGAGATCCGCGGCCAGAAGATCGCCGAGGGCGACAAGGTCGTGGTGTTCTACGCCTCGGCCAACCGGGACGAGGACGTCTTCGACCGTCCCGGCACCTTCGACGTCGGCCGCACCCCCAACCCCCAGATCGGCTTCGGCGGCGGCGGGGCGCACTTCTGCCTCGGCAACCACCTGGCGAAGCTGGAGCTGAGAGTGCTGTTCGAGGTGCTCGCCGAGCGCGTGCCGAAGCTCAGCCAGTCGGGGGACGCCTCCCGCCTGCGGTCGAACTTCATCAACGGCATCAAGACCCTGCCCGTCACCCTCACCTGATCACGCCACGGGCGTCAGGTCCAGGAGGAGTCCTGCTCCGGGTCGCCGCCGCCGGCGAGCAGCCGCAGGTCGGCCTCGACCATCATGGCGACCAGCTCCTCGAACGGCACGGTGGGCTCCCAGCCGAGCTGTGTGCGGGCCTTCTTGGGGTCCGCGCACAGCAGGTCGACCTCGGCCGGCCGGTGCAGGGAGGTGTCGCACACGACGTACCTCTCCCAGTCGAGCCCGGCGGCGCCGAAGGCGACCTCCAGCAGCTCGCGCACCGAGTGGGTGCGCCCGGTGCCGATGACGTAGTCCTCCGGCCCGGCCGCCGTCATCATGAGGTGCATGGCGCGGACGAAGTCGCCGGCGAAGCCCCAGTCGCGGCGGGCCTCCAGGTTGCCCAGGCGCAGGTCGGCCGCCATGCCCAGCTTGATCCGGGCGACCCCCAGGGAGACCTTGCGGGTCACGAACTCCGCCCCGCGCCGGGGCGACTCGTGGTTGAACAAGATCCCCGACACCGCGAACATGCCGTACGACTCGCGGTAGTTCTGGGTGAGGAAGTGCCCGTACGCCTTGGCGACGCCGTACGGGGATCTGGGGTGGAAGGGGGTCCGCTCGGTCTGCGGAGTCTCCCTGACCTGGCCGAACATCTCCGACGACGACGCCTGGTAGAACCGGATCTGCCCGGCCGCCGAGGCCCGGGAGCCGGTGATCCCCGAGCAGACGCGGATGGCCTCCAGCATGCGGAGCACGCCCATGCCGGTCACCTCGGCGGTCAGCTCCGCCTGCTCCCACGACATCGGCACGAACGAGATCGCACCGAGGTTGTAGACCTCGTCGGGCTGGACCTTCTCCACGGCGGAGATCAGCGAGCCCTGGTCGAGCAGGTCGCCGCGGACGAGCCGCACGTCCTGCAGGAGCCGCCGCACGCGGGGGACGCGGGGGTTGGCCTGACCCCTGACCAGGCCCCAGACCTCGTACCCCTCGCTCAGCAGATGCTCAGCGAGGTAGGAGCCGTCCTGACCGGTGATCCCGGTGAGCAGCGCGCGCCTGGCCAACGGTTCCTCCCTCGTCACACCCGATTTGACCTGTGAATCGCGAATGTACCGTCATGCCCTCCGCCGGACGCTATCAGCCCCGCCTCCGCTACTAGAACGCGTTACACCGAATGACGTTCAGGTAAGCTGACCGTGCACTTCCGGCCTAGTGTCGGCATGACGAGGGACCCATTCCACCTCATCTGCCCAATCTGAGGTCAAATGGTATGGTTCGGTGGCAGGCCCCTGGGGGCACGGCGGGAAAGGGGTGCCTCTTGGCGGACAGGCTGCGAGTCGCTCTGCTGTCCTATCGCAGCAAGCCCACATGCGGCGGCCAGGGGGTGTACCTGCGCCACATCAGCCGTGAGCTCGTGGCCCTCGGGCACCATGTGGAGGTCTTCTCCGGCCAGCCGTACCCGGAGCTCGACGAGGGCGTCATCCTCAACAAGGTCCCCAGCCTCGACCTCTACAACGACGACGACCCGTTCCGCACTCCACGGCTGGACGAGTACCGCGACTGGATCGACGCGCTCGAAGTCGCCACCATGTGGACGGCGGGCTTCCCGGAACCGCTGACGTTCACCCTCCGGGCCCTTCGCGAGCTCAAGAAGCGGCAGGGCGACTTCGACGTCGTCCAGGACAACCAGACGCTCGGCTACGGACTGCTCGGCATCCGGAAGCTCTTCCCCGTGGTCGGCACGATCCACCACCCCATCAGCGTGGACAGGCGGATCGAGCTCAAGGCGGCCAAGGGATGGAAGCGGCTGTCCATGCGCCGCTGGTACGGCTTCGTCCGCATGCAGAGCCTCGTCGCCCCCCGGCTCAGCCCGATCCTGACGGTCAGCGAGTCGTCCCTGGCCGACATCCACCGCGACTTCAACGTGCCCCAGTCGAACATGCGGCTCATCCCGCTCGGCGTGGACACGCGCTTCTTCCATCCCCGGCCCCGGCTGCCCAAGCGGCCGGGCTCGATCGTGGCCGTGGCCAGCGCGGACTCCCCCATGAAGGGCGTCGCGACGCTGCTGCGGGCGGTCGCCAAGCTCGCCACCGAGCGGGACGTCAACCTGACCGTGGTCAGCAGGCCGACGCCCGGCGGGCCGACGGAGAAGCTCGTCGCCGAGCTGTCGCTGCACGACCACGTGCGCTTCGTCCACGGCATCAGCGACGAGGAGCTGGCCGAGCTGATCGCCACCTCCGAGGTCGCCGTCGTCCCGTCCCTCTACGAGGGCTTCTCCCTGCCGGCCGTCGAGCACATGGCCTGCGGCACCCCGCTGGTGGCGTCCAGGACGGGGGCCCTGCCCGAGGTGGTCGGCGACGCCGCCGTCCAGGTGACGCCCGGCGACCCCGAGGAGCTCGCCGCCGCGCTCCGCCGCCTGCTCGACTCCCCCGAGGAGCGGGCCGAGCTCGGGCGCAGGGGCTACGACCGCGTCATGGAGCGCTACGCCTGGCCCGTCGTCGCCCAGCGCACCGTCGAGGCCTACCACGAGGCCATCGCGGCGCACGCGGCCACCGGCCGGTGAGCTCCTCCCCGTGCCGTACGGCGTGCCGTACAGAGGCCGGGGCAAGGTCAAACAGGATCACGAAAGGTGGCGCGAGTGCTGACCGTCGACTTCAACCGGTTGCCCGTCGGGCCGGGTGACCGCGTTCTCGACCTGGGGGCCGGCGCCGGCCGGCACGCCTTCGAGGTGCTTCGCCGGGGCGCGGACGTGGTCGCCTTCGACATGGACGCCGCCGAGCTTGAAGGCGTGGCGGCCATGTTCGCGGCCATGGACAAGGAGGGGCAGATCCCTCCCGGCGCCTCCGGGGACACGGTGGTCGGCGACGCACTGGGCATGCCCTTCCCCGACGCCTCCTTCGACCGTGTGATCGCCGCCGAGGTCCTGGAGCACATCCCCGACGACATGGCCGCCATGCGGGAGATCGTCCGCGTGCTCAAACCCGGCGGCCGGGCGGCCATCACGGTGCCGAGCTTCCTGCCCGAGCGGATCTGCTGGGCGCTCTCGGAGGACTACCACACCGCTCCCGGCGGACATATCCGGATTTATACCTTGGCGGAGCTCCAGGCCAAGCTGAAGGCGTCCGGGCTTGAGGTCGGGGCCCACCACCACGCCCACGGCCTGCACGCGCCGTACTGGTGGATCAAGTGCGCCGTCGGGGTCGGCAACGACGGCCATCCCCTGGCCAGGGCCTACCACGAGCTCCTCGTGTGGGACATCATGAAGCGCCCCCTGGCCACCCGGGTCGCGGAGGCCGTGCTCAACCCCCTCATCGGGAAGAGCGTGGTCGTCTACGTCCGCAAGCCCGCATGAGGGCCGTCCCCGCCGTCCCCGGGATCATCGACGCCGATCAGGTGACCCGCACGGCCATGAGCATCGCGGCGATCCAGGACGAGGACGGCGGCGTGCCCTGGCCTGAGGGCCACGTGGACGCGTGGAACCACGTCGAGTGCCTGATGGCCATGACCGTCGCCGGGCTGTGCGAGCCGGCACGCAAGGGATACGACTGGCTGGCGCGGCACCAGCGGCCCGACGGCTCCTGGCCGATGAAGGTGACCGGCGGCCAGGCCGCCGAGCCGGGCGGCGAGTCCAACCACGCGGCGTACGTCGCGGTGGGCGTCTGGCACGACCTGCTCGTCACCTCGGACGAGGCCTTCGCCCGCGCGATGTGGCCGGTCGTCAGCAAGGCCCTGGACTTCGTGGTCGGCCTGCAGACCACCCGTGGCGAGGTCGTGTGGGAGCGGGCGTCCTCCGGAGAGCCGGCGTCGTACGCCCTGCTCACCGGCTGTTCGTCCATCTACCAGGGGTTACGCTGCGGCGTCAGGCTGGCCGAACGGCTGGGCGACCCCCAGCCCGACTGGGAGCTCGCCGCCGACCGTCTCGGGCACGTGCTCATGGCCCATCCCGAGGCGTTCGCCGACAAGAGCCGCTTCTCGATGGACTGGTACTACCCCGTCCTCGGCGGCGCCGTCCGGGGGCCCCGGGCGAGCCTGCGGCTCGACCAGGAGTGGGAGACGTTCGTCGTGCCGGGGCTGGGCGTGCGCTGCGTCTCCGACCAGCCGTGGGTGACCGGCGCCGAGTCGTGCGAGCTGGTGCTCGCCCTCGACGCGGCGGGCCGGCGCGAGCAGGCGCTCGGCGTGTTCGCCGACATGCAGCACCTGCGGCACGAGGACGGCTCGTACTGGACCGGCTGGCAGTTCGTCAACGGCAAGCACTTCCCGCACGAGCGGTCGGGCTACACGGCGGCGGCGGTGATCCTCGCGGCCGACGCCCTGTCACGGACCACGCCCGGCTCCGGCGTCTTCCGCGACGCCGGCGACCAGCAGGTGCGCATCACCGGCGACTGCGGCTGCGAGCACGCCCGGGCGTGAGGCTACGCGCCCGGTGGGGCAGCCCGGGGCGACGTGAGGCTGCGCGTTCCGGCGAGTCACGTCGCGTACGGGCGTGCGGCCGGTCAGGCGCGTACGGGCGTCGTGGTCCGTTCGAGCAGGCGGAGCGAGCCGACGGCGCGGACCTCTGTGAACGCGCCCGACTCCAGTGCCCGGAGGTAGACCCGGTAGGGCGCCTGGCCGCCGTCCGCCGGGTCGGGATAGATGTCGTGGAACACCAGCGCACCCCCCGGCATGACGTGCGGCGCCCACCCCTCGTAGTCGGCGGTCACCGGCTCATCTGAGTGCCCGCCGTCGATGAACAGCACGGCGAGCGGCGTCGTCCAGTGCCTCGCGACCGTGGCGGACGCGCCCACGATCGCGACGACCTCGTCCTCCAGCCCGGCGGCGGCGACCGTGTCGCGGAAGAACGGGAGTGAGTCCATCCGTCCCGTACGCGAGTCCACCAGCTCGGGGTCGTGATGCTCCCAGCCCGGCTGGATCTCCTCGGAGCCGCGGTGATGGTCGACGGTGAACACCACCGAGCCCGCCAGACGGGCCCCCGCCCCCAGGTAGATGGCCGACTTGCCGCAGTAGGTGCCTATCTCGCAGATCGGCCCGCGCGAGCCGTACTCGCAGGCGATCTCGAACAGCGCCTCCCCCTCGGCGGGCGGCATGAAGCCCTTGGCGCGCTCGGCGTGCCGGCGCAGATCCCCGGGCATCGTGACGGCCATGGTCCCCCTCGTCGTACGGCGTGCGCGTCACCCTACCGAGAGCGGGGCATCCGCCGCCAAACGCCCCGAACAACATTCCACTGGACCCCTTGTCCCCCCTTATGCAACATGTTCTACTTCCTTCGTGAACCAGCGCGCCCGGATTGCGATGGCCGACGACGAGATCGCCGCGTTCCTGCGGGACGCCCGGAAGCTCCAGCTCGGCACCGTCAACCCCGACGGCACGCCGCACCTGGTCACCATGTTCTACGGGCTGAGCGCCGGACGGATCACCTTCTGGACGTACAGCAGGGCGCAGAAGGCCCGCAACATCGAGCGGGACCCGCGCGTGAGCTGCCTGGTCGAGACGGGGGACGACTACTTCGAGCTCCGTGGCGCGTTGATCTACGGCAGGGCCCGGCTGATCGACGACCCGGCCGCCGTCCTGGAGGTCGGCATGGACATCACCCGGCGGATGACGGGCGCCGCCGGCGACGGCGGTCTGCGGGAGTACGTCGAGCAGACCGCCCGCAAGCGCGTCGCCTTCGTGGTCGACCCGGACCGCGTCGTCTCCTGGGACCACGGCAAGCTGACCGGCGATAGCGTGGGGCGGCGGGCGTCTCCAGCGTGAGACGCGCCGCTCCACGAGAGGAGGAGTCGCCATGAAGGTCAAGGTCGATTACCCGGCGTGCGAGGCGAACGCCGTGTGCATGGGCCTCGCCCCGGAGGTGTTCGAGGTCGACGACGACGACCAGCTCAACGTGCTGATGCCCGAACCACCCGCAGAGCTCCTCGACCGCGTACGGCACGCGGTCAGGTCCTGCCCCAAGGCCGCCCTGTCCCTCGAGGACGACTAGTCCCTCGAGGACGACCGGGGACGACGGCCCCGCGATTTCCGAAGCAAGTCACTCAAGGACGAGTAACCGGGAGGCCCCATGCGCGGCGCGCTCTTGCACGCGGTCGGCGACGAGAAGCTGGACATCCGTGACGACTTCACGCTGACGCCGGTGGGGCCCGCCGACGTCCGGGTGAGGGTCAGGGCGACGGGCGTGTGCCACTCCGACCTCTCGGTGCTCACCGGCGCCCTGCCCATGCCGCTGCCGGTCATTCCCGGCCACGAGGGCGCGGGCGACGTCGTCGAGGTCGGCGAGGCCGTCACCTCGGTCCAGCCGGGCGACCACGTCATCCTCAACTGGACCCCCGCCTGCGGCGACTGCCCGAGCTGCATGGCCGGCCAGCCCAACCTCTGCCTGACGTACGTCATGAAGAGCTTCGGCGAGGCCCGTTTCCGCTTCGGCGGCGACACGCCCGCGTACGGCATGGCCGGCTGCGGCACCTGGGCAGAGGAGGTCGTCGTCCCGTGGCAGGGCGCCATCAAGGTCGACGCCGACGTGCCGTACGAGGCGGCGGCGCTGATCGGGTGCGGCGTCACCACGGGCGTCGGCGCGGTCCTCAACACGGCGAAGGTCCGGCCGGGCGCGACCGTCGCCGTGGTCGGCTGCGGCGGCGTCGGCCTGTCGGTGATCCAGGGCGCCCGCATCTCCGGCGCGACCACGATCCTCGCGATCGATCCGCTGGAGTCGAAGCACGAGCTGGCCAAGAAGGTCGGCGCCACCCACGCCTGCACGCCGGACCAGCTCATGGATGCGATCGGCACGCTCACCGGCGGCCAGGGCTTCGACCACGGCTTCGAGGTCGTCGGCAAGTCGGCCGCGATCATGACGGCCTGGCAGGCGACGCGACGCGGCGGCGACGTCATCGTGGTCGGCGCCGGAGCGGTGGACGACCAGGTGCCGCTGAACGCCTTCAGCCTGCTCTTCGAGGGCAAGAACATCCTCAGCTCCCTGTACGGCGGCGCCGACGTGCGCCGCGACTTCCCCCGGTTCGCCGGCCTCTACAAGGCCGGCAAGCTGGACCTCGACAGCATGATCAGCTCTCGCATCAGGCTGTCGGACCTGAACGACGCCGTGGCCGCCCTCAGAAGCGGAGAGGTCCTCCGCCAGATCGTCCTGTTCGACTGATCGCCCCCTGTTCGCCGTGTTCGGTGTGGCCGGGGCCCGCCCGGACCTCGTCCACGCCACCGCCCGGAGATCTCCCCGCGCGCCGGGATATCTCCGGAGCGTCCGGGTAACCCGGATGCCGACATGCAGACGTTCCTGCCCTACCCGGACTTCGCCGCCTCTGCCCGCGTGCTCGACCCGCGCCGCCTCGGCAAGCAGCGGGTCGAGACGCTGCAGGTCCTCCGCGCCCTGACCGTGCCCGGGTACGGCTGGCGTCACCATCCGGCCGCGCGCATGTGGACGGGCTACGAGGAGGCCCTGGTCCGCTACGGCCTGGAGATCTGCGGCGCCTGGTGCGCCATGGGGCGGGCGGACACCTGCGCGGCCACCATGACCCGGGAGTTGCTCGCCCTCCGCGATGCCACGTTCCCGTCCGCCACCGGATCCACCAGTGAGCCCAGCGCCTCGGAAGTGCCCGGCGATCACTCCGTCTCCGCGCTTCCTCGCTCTCAGATCGATCTCGCCGCCGCGGGTGAGCTGCCCCCTTGGCTCGGCGACCCCGCCCTCCACGTCAGCCATCGGTCGGCCCTGCTGCGCAAGGACCCGGACTTCTACGGCCCGCTGTTCCCCGGCGATCCCGACGATCTCCCTTACGTCTGGCCCGCCTCCGACCGCCAGGGTGGGCTTGGGTGAGCCCGTCCGGTCAACGGCGTAATCGGCGGCGTGCGCATGCGACTCCGGTGAGTCGCTTAAGGGGCCGATGGTCCGCACCGGCTGGCATGATGGGGCGATGATCTCGCGCAGGACGGGCGGCCGGTCCGCTGAGCCTCCCACCAGCCCGTACGGCCAGGCATTGCCGGGGTTGGAGGGCCCCGCAGCCGGGGCGCACGAGGTGGCGGATCGCGGCGGCGCGGCGGAACGTGGCGGCGCGGCACCGGTGCGGCGAGGCAAGGTCGCCGGCTATGAGATCGAGCACGAGCTGCGTGCCGCCGGGGCCGCGATCATCGCCGGGGTGGACGAGGTGGGCCGCGGAGCCTGGGCGGGGCCGGTCATGGTGTGCGCCGCCATCACCGACTTCAGCCCGCCGCCTGAGCTGCCCGGACGCGGCGGCGGCGCTTCCGGCAGCGGCGGGGAAGGTGGCAGTCGGAGCGACGCCCGTGGCAGCGGCGACGGCGGCCGGGGCGCTTCCGGCGGCGGTGACGGCGTGGGCGGCCGTACCGGCGGGCGCTCCATCCGGCTGACGGACTCCAAGCTGCTCCTGCCGGCCCAGCGTGAGGCGTTCGCCGAGGTGCTTCCGGGCTGGCTCACGTGCCACGCCTTCGGAGAGTCGGGGCCCGAGGAGATCGACGAGGTCGGCATGACGGAGGCGCTGCGCCGCGCCACGCTGCGCGCGCTCGGCGCCTTGCCCGTCCGGCCCGATGTGATCATCCTCGACGGCGGGCACGACTTCCTGGGAAAGCCCTGGCGGGTGCGGTGCGAGGTCAAGGCGGACCAGCGCTCTGTGACCGTCGCGGCGGCTTCGGTGCTGGCGAAGGTGCGCCGCGATCGCATGATGGCGGAGCTCGGGGCGGGCTATCCGGCGTACGGATTCGGGGGCAACGCGGGCTACCCCTCGCCGGGGCACCAGGAGGCCCTCGCCGAGCTCGGCCCCACACCGCTCCACCGCATGTCCTGGTCGTACCTCGATGACCTGCCCCAGTGGCGGCACCTCAGGAGGCACCGCGACCCGCTCGCCGGTTCCGGGCAGATGTCGCTCCTCTGACGGGAGTCTGACGGGAGAACAAGGAGGGCCGGGCGGATGGCACCCGCCCGGCCCTCACGTGTCAGCCGCCTGAGAAAGCGTCAGCTTTCCGAGGAGAAGGCGGCGTCGAAGGACGCGGTGGGCGGGGTGATGGCGTTGAGGCCGCGGATGTAGGCCAGGGCCTCCGGTGCCCCGTGCAGGCGGTCCATCCCGGCGTCCTCCCATTCGATGGAGATGGGGCCGTCGTAGCCGATGTGGTTGAGCGCGCGGAAGCACTCCTCCCAGGGCACGCCGCCCCGGCCGGTCGAGACGAAGTCCCAGCCGCGCCGGGGGTCGGCCCACGACAGGTGGGAGGCCAGGCGGCCGCGGCGGCCGTCGGCGGTGGCGACCCGGGCGTCCTTGCAGTCGACGTGGTAGATCCGGTCGGCGAAGTCGAGGATGAAGTTCGCCGGGTCCAGGCCCTGCCACACCATGTGGGAGGGGTCCCAGTTCAGCCCGAAGGCCGGGCGGTGCCCGATCGCCTCCAGCGTGCGGACCGTGGTGTGGTAGTCGTAGGCGATCTCGCTGGGGTGCACCTCGTGCGCGAAGCGGACGCCGACCTCGTCGTAGACGTCGAGGATCGGGTTCCACCGGTCGGCGAAGTCCTGGTAGCCCGCCTCGATCATCGACGGCGGGACCGGGGGGAACATCGCCAGGGTGTGCCAGATGGAGGAGCCGGTGAAGCCGACCACCGTGGTGACGCCCAGCTTGGCCGCCGCGCGGGCGGTGTCCTTCATCTCCTCGGCCGCGGCCCGGCGGACCTCCTCGGGGTCGCCGGAGCCCCAGATCCGGGCGGGCAGGATGCCCTTGTGGCGCTCGTCGAT